>NZ_CP032229.1:4829990-5131865 GCF_004328625.1 Streptomyces seoulensis | reverse complement strand
ACGTCGTTCCGTACGGCGGCCGAGATGGACCAGGGGCAGACCGCCACCGCCTCCGCGTCCACCGGTGACTACCTGTACTGGTCGTTCCCGGCCGACACCGGGCAGCGCCCGACCGTCAAGGCGACGGTGAAGCTGCCCGACACGCACGCCGCGCAGACCTGGCAGCTCGACGTCTACGACGGCCTGCGCCGCCACCAGTCCTGCCAGTACGGCGCGGCCACCCGCACCGCCGAGCAGGGCACGGCCTCGGTCGAACTGGCCTGTGTGCTGCGCACGGTGCGCGCGTGGTCCGAGCCGTGGGCCAACGACCCGCTGCCCGGCACCTATTACGTGCGGCTGACGGTGCTGAACCTCGGCTCCGCCGACCTCGGTCTGCCGGTGCGGGCCGAAGTCCGGGCGGACTCCAAGGACATCGGCGGCGCGGCGGCCGTGGACGGCTCGCTGGGCAAGCCGCTCGTCCCCGGTATCGCGGTCAAGCCCGAGGCGGAGAAGGCCGGTTCGAAGTCGGCCGTGCTCTCCGCGATCGAGCCGGAGGACGGCTGGTCCTCGCACTGGTGGTCCAGCCGCTGGGTGTGGACCGCCGTCGGCGGAGTGCTGGCCGCGCTCGCGGGCATCGGCGGTTACGCGCTGACCCGGGGCCGAGGCCGTCCCGCGTACGTCCCACCGGGCGCCTGACCCGGACGAAGGCCCGCCGATCCGGCGGGCCTTCGTCATGTCCGCACGTCATTCCCGCACGTCATTCCCGCAGCGCCTTGGCGAGGGCCCCGTCACCGGTCACCGTGACCCGCCCCGCCCGCACCGCGTCCGCGATCCCCACCTCGCCCCGGCACACCTCCGCACAGGTCGCCGCGTCCATCACCAGCCGGGCGTCCACCGCGACCGGAGCCGGCCCGTGCCCGTACACCGGCCCGTCCTCCGCGCCGACGTACAGATGGAACTCGCCTTCCTCCGCGCTGACTTCCACCACCCCCGCACCCGCCCCCGCCGCACCCAGCGCCGCCAGCAACGGCAGTGCCGACCAGTGGGCCCGTACCGCGTCGGTGGGCCGCAGCTCGGCCAGCTCGGGGCTTCCCCACTCCCCCAGGGCGTGCAGCACGGGCAGCAAGTCCCGTCCGCGCTCGGTGAGTTCGTAGACGTAGGCGGCGCCGGGCGGGGGCAGTCGCCGGCGGGCGGTGAGGCCGTCGCGCTCCATGTCCTTGAGCCGGGAGGCGAGTACGTCCGTGCTCACGCCGGGGAGGTCCGCGTGCAGGTCGGTGTAGCGGCGGGGTCCGGCCAGCAACTCCCGGACGATCAGCAGGGTCCAGCGGTCCCCGACGAGGTCGAGGGCGCGGGCCGCGGAGCAGTACTGGTCGTAGCGTCGGCGAGGTGGCATGCGACGCAGTCTAGACAAGTTGTTGGACTTTCCAAGCTCCTACTTGGTAAAACCAAGCAACACCAGTTACCGGAGGGGTCGCGGCGCATGGAGTTCCGGCAGTCGAACAAGCTCAGCGAGGTCTGCTACGAGATCCGCGGTCCGGTGATCCAGCACGCGGACGCGCTGGAGGAGGCGGGGCACAGTGTGCTGCGCCTGAACACCGGCAACCCGGCGCTCTTCGGGTTCGAGGCGCCGGAGGAGATCACCCAGGACATGATCCGGATGCTCCCCCGCGCCCACGGCTACACCGACTCGCGCGGCGTCCTCTCGGCCCGCCGGGCGGTGGCCCAGCGCTACCAGAACCTCGGCCTGGAGGTGGACGTCGACGACGTGTTCCTGGGCAACGGCGTCTCCGAGCTGGTCTCCATGGCCGTACAGGCGCTGGTGGAGGACGGCGACGAAGTCCTCATCCCGGCCCCGGACTTCCCGCTGTGGACGGCTGTCACCACGCTGGCCGGCGGTCGAGCTGTTCATTACCTCTGCGACGAGCAGTCCGACTGGGCGCCCGACCTGGCCGACATGGCGTCGAAGATCACCGACCGCACCAAGGCCGTCGTCATCATCAACCCCAACAACCCGACCGGCGCGGTGTACCCGAAGGAGATCGTCGAGGGCATCCTCGGCCTGGCCCGCCGACACGGCCTGATGGTGTTCGCGGACGAGATCTACGACCAGATCCTCTACGACGACGCCGTCCACCACTCGGCCGCCGCCCTCGCCCCCGATCTGGTCGTCCTCACCTTCTGCGGTCTCTCCAAGACCTACCGGGTGGCGGGGTTCCGCTCCGGCTGGCTGGTGATCACCGGGCCCAAGCAGCACGCCAAGAGCTATCTGGAGGGCCTGACCATGCTGGCCTCCATGCGGCTGTGCCCCAACGCGCCCGCCCAGTACGCCATCCAGGCCGCGCTCGGCGGCCGCCAGTCCATCCACGAACTCACCGCGCCCGGCGGCCGGCTGTACGAGCAGCGGAACGTGGCCTGGGAGAAGCTGAACGAGATCCCCGGCGTCTCCTGCGTCCGCCCCAAGGGCGCGCTGTACGCCTTTCCGCGCCTCGACCCCAAGGTGCACAAGATCCACGACGACGAGAAGTTCGTCCTCGACCTGCTGCTGCGCGAGAAGATCCAGGTCGTGCAGGGCACCGGCTTCAACTGGCCCACCCCCGACCACTTCCGCATCCTCACGCTGCCCTACGCGGACGACCTGGAGGCGGCCATCGGCCGGATCGGGCGCTTCCTGAGCGGGTACCGGCAGTAGCTCGGCGGGGCGCTGTCAGTGCCCGGCCGTACGCTTCGAGGACGAGCAGACGGTCCGGAAGGAGCACCGCCGTGGCACGACCGCCCACCGCCGCCCAGCGGCGCGTCATCGAGGACGCCGACCCCGGCACCGGACGGCTGCGGGGCACGGACGCCCAGCTCGCCGCGCTGGTCCGGCTCGGCCTCGCCTTCCGGCACCCCCGCCCGCCCCACGACCACTTCCTCACCCCGGCCGGCCACCGCCTGCGCGATGCCGGACCGGAGCCCGCTCCCGCCCCCGCCGCCGAGCCCGCCGGTGTCTTCGCCGCCCGGGTCGGCGGCGCGGAGGAGATATCTCCCGGCCCCTCCCGGGCACGCGAGGTGCGCGACGCCTGGCAGGGCCTGCTGGAGCTGCGCCGCATGACCAACCCCGACAGCGCCACCGACCGCCCCTGCGGCTGGGAACGCACCCACCTGGTCCGCGCCGCCGCCCTCGCCCTGGAGGCGGCCTGCCACCGGCCGGAGCACGCCGGCACCCCCGGCTACCGCGTCCGCGCCACCCCGCAGCCGGAGGCGGTCGCGGTGTACGGCCCGGCACTCACGGAGTACGCGGCCACCCTGGAGGCGGCGGGCTGGCAGTGCGGCGAGTACACCGAGGCCCGCACCAGAGCCCGCCACGTCCTGGCTTCCCCGCGCCGGGTGTGAGACTTCGGTTCAGCTCCGCGCGAGCCGCCGCGCCTGCTCGCGGGTCGTACGGGCGAGCGCGTCCTCGTCCACGTGCAGCAGCCCCCCGTCCGCCACG
Organism: Streptomyces seoulensis; assembly: GCF_004328625.1. Lineage (NCBI taxonomy): Bacteria > Bacillati > Actinomycetota > Actinomycetes > Kitasatosporales > Streptomycetaceae > Streptomyces > Streptomyces seoulensis. The sequence continues at coordinate 5,128,417 of NZ_CP032229.1, read as the reverse complement.
ATCTGCCGGCCGCCCACGAAGGAGGCCGTCACCGGGGCCGGGGCGCCGAGCACCAGGGCGGCCACCGGGTCGGCCACGGAGGCGTGGGCCAGGGTGTCCATGCGCCAGAGGACCAGGTCGGCGAGCTTGCCGGGCTCCAGGGAGCCGATCTCGGCCGCCCGGCCCAGGACTTGGGCGCCGCCGTAGGTGCCGAGGCGGAGGGCCTGGCGGGTGGTGAGCGCGGCTTCCCGGTGCGGGCCGAGACGGGCGACGAGGAGCGCGTTGCGCAGCTCGGTGTGGAGTTCGCCGGACTCGTTGGAGGCCGTGCCGTCCACGCCCAGGCCGACCGGCACGCCCGCCCTCAGCAGGTCCGGCACCCGCGCGATCCCCGCCGCCAGCCGGGCGTTGGACGACGGACAGTGGGCGACGCCGGTGCCGGTGCGGGCGAAGGCGGCGATGTCGGAGTCGTTCATGTGGACGCAGTGCGCCATCCACACGTCCTCGCCCAGCCAGCCGGTGGACTCGAAGTACTCGGTCGGGCCCATCCCGAACAGCTCGTGGCAGAACTTCTCCTCCTCCACCGTCTCCGAGCCGTGGGTGTGCAGCCGCACCCCCAGCCGCCGGGCCAGCTCCGCGCCCTGCTTCATCAGTTCGGTGGAGACGGAGAAGGGCGAGCAGGGCGCGACCGCGACCTGGGTCAGCGCGCCGAAGGAGGCGTCGTGGTGCTCACGGACGGTGGCCTCGGTGGCCGCCAGCGCCTCGTCCAGGCTCTCCACCGCGAAGTCCGGAGGCAGCCCGCCGTCCGACTCGCCCCGGTCCATCGAGCCACGGGCCAGGGTGAAGCGGACGCCGGTGTCGCGGGCGGCGCGCACGATGGCGCCGGACAGGTCGCCGGTGCCGCGCGGGTAGACGTAGTGGTGGTCCATGGCGGTGGTGACCCCGCCCCGGGCCATCATCGCCAGAGAGCCCCGCGCGCCCGCCGACACCATGTCCTCGTCGATGCGCGCCCAGGTCGGGTAGAGCGCGGTCAGCCAGTCGAAGAGGTTGTGGTCGGTGGCCAGGCCCCGGGTGAGCCACTGGTAGAAGTGGTGGTGGGTGTTGACCAGGCCGGGGGTGGCCAGATGCCCGGTGGCGTCGATCCGCCGGGTGACTCCGGTGAGCCCCTCGGGCGCCGGACCCGCGCCGACCGACTCGATCCGGTCGCCCGCGAGGACGAGGTGTCCCGTGGCGTACTCGGTGTCGTCGGCGTCCACGGTGGCGATCGCGCAGTTCTCGATGACGATGCGCTCGGCTGGTGCCACGGTTCGTCCTTCGCTCTCGGAGGTCTCGCAGAGGTTGCTCGGAGGTTGCTCAGAGGTTGGTGAGGTCCACCGGGATCGCCGCCTCGCGGCCCTCGCGGAGGACGGTCGCCTCGATCAGGCCGTAGGGCCGGTCGGCGGCGAGGTACACCTCGTTGTCGTTGGTCAGCCCGAAGGGCGCGAGGTCGGCCAGGAAGTGGTGCTTGTTCGGCAGGGAGAGCCGGATCTCGTCGACCTCGGGGCGCTCCCCGATCACCCGCGCGCCCATCTCGTACAAGGTCTGCTGGAGGGAGTACGAGTAGGTCCCGGCGAAGGCTTCCAGCAGGTGGCGGCGGGTCTCGGCGTAGGACGCGTTCCAGTCGGGGGCGTCGCCCTCGCCGGTCCAGCCGTACCGCCAGCGGGTGTTGACCTCGGTGGCCAGCACACGGTCGTACGCCTCGGGGAGGGTGGTGTACTCGTCCTTGGCGTAGCCCCAGAACTCGGAGTCGGTGGAGTTCAGCACCACCAGGTCCCCAAGCCCTGAGACGACCTGCCAGGAGGTGCCGTCGTGGAAGACCTGGGTGTGCCGGACCTCCTGGCCCTTGCGGACGAAGGAGTGGCCGCCGTCCTCCGCGCCGATCCGGTCCCAGGCGTACTCCTCGATCCGGACGCGGGCCGTGCGGATCGCCTCCTGGGAGGTGACGAAGTGCCGGGCGAGGTGGATGCCGAACTGCTCGGCGGACTCGATGCCGTACCGCTGGGCGAAGGCGTACACCGTGTTCTTGGTGGTGTCGGTCGGCAGGACGTGGGCGTTGGAGCCGGAGTAGTGGACGTCGTCCATGTCGCCGCTGAGGGTGACCGAGACGTTGAGGTCCTTGATGTGGTGGGTGGCGCCGTCGCGCGTGATCCGGACGACCCGGTTCTCGGCCTTGCCGTACTGGTTCTGCGCCAGGACCGCGGGCCCGGCCGGGCGGGACGTTTCTGCCATGAAAGCTAGCTCCCTCGGTATACGGAGTAGCCGAACGGGCTGAGCAGCAGCGGGACGTGGTAGTGCTCCCCGGCCCGTACGGCGAAGGTGACGGTCACCTCCGGGAAGAACGCGTCCCCTCGCTCGCCCAGGTACGGCTCCACGGCGAAGTCGAGCCGCACCCGCGCGGTGTCCTCCGGCGGGGCCGGCAGGTCCCGGCAGCGGCCGTCGGCGTCGGTGGTCCCCTCGCCGAGCGGGCGCCAGCCGGCGCCGGTGCGGGCCGAGAGGCGGACGGTGACGCCCGGCGCGGGGCGGCCGAGCGAGGTGTCCAGGATGTGCGTGGACACGGAGGCGGTTTCGGTCATGGTGCGGGCGTCCTTCAGGCGACGAGTCGGGCCAGGCGGATGCGGTTGATCCTGCCCAGTTCGGCGCGGGCGGTCTCCCGTTCCCGCTCCGGCGTGTTGCCGAGCCGCTCGGTCAGCGCGTCGCGCATCTGCTCGCCGGTCAGGCCGGTGGCGCAGATCAGGAAGACATGGCCGAAGCGGTCCTGGTAGGCGAGGTTCAGTTCGAGCATCTCGGCGCGCAGGGCCTCGGAGGCGTCCGCCATGCCGCGCTGCTCCCGGGTGGAGGCCGGGTCGCCGGGCTTGGGGCGGCCGATCGGGGGGTGGCCGGCCATCGCCTCGGCCAGGTCGTCGGCGCCGAGTCCGGCGAGGGCCGCGTCGGCGGCGAGGTACAGGTCGTCCGGCGTGGCGTACGGGCGGGCGACGAGCAGCAGGCGGGCCCAGGCGGTGGAGGCGCACACCTCGTGGAGGGCGGCGAGCGCGGCCTCGTCCCCGAGGGCGTTGAACCGGGCCAGGCCCAGGGGGGTGGCGGGCGATGTCACGGGCGCCTCCGTGGCCGCGAGGGCCGTCGTGCCGGACGGGGTGCCGTCAGCTAACGCCTCAGCGCGACGGCACGTCAACACTTTGTTGAAAATTCTGGGTTACCAGGCGGGCTCAGCGGCCCTTCTCCCGGTTGAGGTAGTTGTAGATGGTGAAGCGGCTGACGCCGAGCGCCCCCGCCACGGTCTCCACGCCGTGCCGTACGGCGAAGGCGCCGCGCGCCTCCAGCGTCCGGACGATCTCCTGCTTGGCCTTCCGGTCCAGCTCGGCCAGCGGCCGCCCCTCCCGGCGCTCCAGCGCGGTGAGGATGTGGTCCAGGGACTCCGCGAGCTGCGGCAGCCGTACGGCGACCACGTCGGCGCCCTCCCAGGCCAGCACCACGTCGTCCGGGCCCGCGTCGCCCGGCGGGAGGAGTTCGCCGCCCATGGCGTCCACGAGGGGGCGCACGGCGGCGAGGAAGGGTTCCTCTGCGGTCACCTACCGCCCCTCCCCGACCACGTTGACCTGGAGCGATATCCGGGTCGCCCCGGCCTCCAGGCTCCGCCGCAGCAGCGCGTCCACGGCACTGAGCACCCCTTCCGCGCCACCCTCGGCCATCGTGCCGAACGGACCCACGTCCACGGTGTCCAGACCGCCGCCCTCGACGACCTCGCGGGCCGCGACCGCGTGCGCGGGCGGGACGTCCAGGTCGAAGGGTTCGGTGGTGAACTCCACTCGCAGTCTCAACTCTGCCCCCAGCTCTCGGTCGTACGACCTTAGCCCCGGCCGGGCCCCGCGGGGGCGCTCCCCGCGAGGCCGGGGGGATCACTCCGGCAGGTCTCCCGTCCCCCAGCCGGTGTCGGGTGCGGTGGTCAGGGTGTAGTCGAGCCGGCCGCCGGCGCGCGCCTCGGCCGGGGTGAGCCAGGAACGGGTCACCGGGTGCCCGTCACGGCGTACGGCGCCGATGTAGGCGTGGGTGTCGTCGGCCTCGGGGGCGGTGATGACGAGGTCGGTCCGGCCCGGCCGGTCCACGGTCGCCTTCGGGAACACCGGGGCGCCGAGCAGCAGGGTGGCGCTGCCGGGGGTCTGCGGGTAGATGCCGAGGGCGGAGAAGACGTACCAGGCGGACATGGTGCCGAGGTCGTCGTTGCCGGGGAGGCCGGTGGGGCCGGTGCCGTAGACGGTGTCGAGGATCTGGCGGACCGTCGCCTGGGTCTTCCAGGGCTGTCCGAGCGCGTTGTAGAGCCAGGGGGCGTGGATACCGGGCTCGTTGGTGGGGTCGTAGCGCAGGGGGTCGCCGCCGCGTACGGACCAGGAGCCGTCCGGGTTGTGGAAGAAGCCGTCGAGCCGGGTCGCGGCCGCGCTCCGGCCGCCCATCGCGTCGGCGAGCCCCTGTACGTCGTGCGGCACCATCCACGTGTAGGTGGCGCTGGTGCCCTGCGCGAACCCGAGGTCGCTCGCGGGGTTGAACGGCGTGACCCAGGTTCCGTCGAGCTTGCGGGCCTGTACGTAGCCGGTGGCGGGGTTGAAGACGTTGCGCCAGTAGGCCGCGCGGTCGGTGAAGACCTTCGCGTCCTCGTCCCGGCCGAGCCCGCGCGCCCACTGGGCCAGGGAGAAGTCCGCGACCGCGTCCTCCAGGGTCTCCGCCGCGCCTCCCCAGCAGTGGCAGGCGTCCTGGGGTGCGTAGTGGGACACCAAGTACTGCGCCAAGTTGGGGCGTTGACCCTCGCACTGGCCGGGGCAGCCCGCGTCGGAGAGGTCGTCCGGGGTGGGGACGGTGGCCTGGCGGACCAGGGAGGCGTAGGCGCCCCGGTAGTCGAAGTTCCGTACCCCCATGGCGTAGAAGGTTGCCAGGGTGGCGGCGGAGGGGTCGCCGGTCATCACGTGGGTGGCGCCGCTGATGTGCACCCAGCGGTCCCAGACGCCGCCGTTCTGCCGGGCGAAGTTGTACAGCGACTGCGCGAAGTCGCCCGCCACCGTGGGCCGCAGCAGCGCGAGCAGCTGGATCTGCGCCCGGTACTGGTCCCAGCCGGAGAAGTTGCTGTACTGCGCCCGCTGCCCGCGCGCCAACCGGTGCACGGCCTGGTCCATGCCCCGGTAGCGCCCGTCGGTGTCGCTGATCAGGTTGGGCTGCATGAGGGAGTGGTAGAGCGCGGTGTAGAACGCGGTACGCCGTGCCGGGCTCCCGCCCTCGGTGCGTACGGTGCTCAGCTCGCGGTCCCAGGCCCGCGCCCCGGCGGCGGCCGCGTCGGCCACGCTCGCCCGTGCCGGTATCTCGTGGCGGAGGTTGGCCTCGGCGCCCGCGAGGCTGACGTAGGAGATGCCGAGCCGCATGTGGACATCGTTGTCAGACGCCGTGTCGAAGCCGACCCAGCCGCCGGAGCCGCGTCCGGCGCGGTCGGCGCCCGTGGCGTAGCCCTCGCCGCCGGAGGCCGTGGTGGAGCCGGGTGACAGGGTGCCGTCGTGCCAGGTGCCGGTGGCGGCGAAGGCGCGGTCGAAGGTGGCGCTGAAGTGCAGCCGGTAGTAGGTCTTGCGGTTGTTGGTCCCGCCGTTGGCGCGGCGGCCGCAGAACGCGCCGGTCAGCACCCAGCCGGTCACCTTGCGGTGGGCGGCGTCGATGTCGATGTGCGCGTCCTCGCTGCCGTTCAGCGAGTTGGAGACGCGGAACAGCAGGTTCGCCGGGCTGCCGGCCGGGAAGCTGAAGTCGGCGACCCCGGCCCGCCTGCTCACCGCGAGGTCGGCGGAGGCGCCGGAGGCGAGGCCCAGGGTGTACCGGCCGGGTACGGCCTTCTCGTCCGCGTGGGAGAAGTCGGCCGCGTAGACGGCGTCCTTGGTGTCGGCGGACGGGGAGGACGTGATGTCCCCGGTGAACGGCATGATCGGCACGTCCCCGGCCGCGCCGGGGTGGCAGCCGGCGCCGTTGACATGGGTGAGGCTCAGGCCGCGTATCCGGGTGGTGTTGTAGGCGTACCCGTTGGCCGCGCCGGTGCTGGTCTGGTCCCCGGCGGTGCTGGTGGGCGACCAGGCGATCATGCCCTGGGGCAGGGTGGCGCCGGGGAAGGTGTTGCCGCCGTTCGCGGAGCCGATCAGCGGGTCCACCAGCGACGACAGCCGCTCCGGGCCGCTCGCCGCGACGGCCGGGAAGGGGGCGGCCACGGCGAGCGCGGTGGTGACGGCCGTGACGGCCGTCGTGGTGCCGAGCCGTCTCGCGGCGCGTAGGAGGGCGTGGCGCATGCGTCGGGTCTGCCTTTCCGTGGGAGACATCGGGCGCCGCGAGGCTAGAAGCCCGGCCGGGACGGGGGGAAGAGGGCAGGGGCCGGAGGCCGGTGAAACCTGGGCGAATTCTCGGCCCCCTCGCCGAGTAGCGGCGCCGCCCGATCCGCAGGACGCTGAACCCATGGCCGATCCGACGCGGTTCCCGCACATCGTGGTCCACCCCCCGGCGCTCGACGGCTCCCGCCGGGTCACCGAGGGCGACGTCACCCTCGGCCTCGCCTCCCACCTGGACGACGTGATCGAGATCCTCCGCCTCGCCGACCTCGACCGCATCGAGGTCGAGGAGAGCGACCTGATCGACTGGCTCGGCGGCGGCCCGGACGACTGGCCGGGGTTGTCGGAACACGAGCTGTGAGCCTCAGCGCAGCTCCGGCGGCAGCTCCACCCAGCGGCGCGGGGCGTGCCGGTCGACGGCCTCCCGGCCGTCGTCGATGACGAGACCGGCGGCCGCACAGGCGTAGGCGAAGGCGTCGGCGCCGAAGGGGAAGCCGGGGTCGCGCTGCCAGAAGCGGAAGGTCCAGAAGGCATCCGGGTCCAGGCCGTGCCCCCACATGCCGATCTCCTCGCTCCCCACTATCTCGCCGTCGCGGGCCAGCGATCCGAATGTGCCTCCCTTGGGGTTGAAGTACAGGCCGTAGGCCGTGGTGCCCGCCGATATCGCGCTCAGCAGCTCCGGATCGCTGGTCTGATACCCGTCCTGGGTGATCACGCAGCCGCCCTGCGCGCCCTCGACGGCACGCACACCGACGTGGCGCAGGGTCTCGTCGAAGTCGTCCGTGTCGAAGGGCGCGTCCTCCAGACCGGTGCGCGGGCAGCGGGCCGGGTCGGCGCCGAGCCGCCGGATCACCTCGTCCTCGGTGAGGTCCCGTACGAAGCAGATCCCGAGCCCCTCGGTCCACAGCGGGTGGTCGCCGAAGGCGGCGATGAGCGCGTCGGCGGCACGCAGGGCCGCGACCTCCTCGGCGGGCAGTTCCTCGGCGCCCGGCAGGGAACTCACGAGCGGGGCGAGCGGAGTGGTCAGCAACAGCCGGCCCGGCGACCAGGGCGCCTCCTGGGGCGTCCATACGTCCGCCCCGGCGTCGATCAGGGCGCGGACGGCCGCCTCCTTCGTGCGGTGCACGGCGTACCAGAGCGGGGTGTGCCCGAAGTCGTCGCGTGCGTCCACGTCCGCGCCGTGCGCGAGGAGCGCCAAGATCCCGTCGGCGCAGCCCTGTTCCGCCGTCAGGTGCAGCGGAGTACCGCCGCTCCAGCCGACGTGGCCTTCCGGTGGCGCTCCCGCGCCGAGCCGGGCCTCGATCAGCGCCGGGTCCGCCCAGTCGTCGGACCGCATGCCGTCCCAGTCGGGCCGGGGTACGCAGCGCTGCCGGGCCTCCTCCTCGCGGCGGAGCGTCTCGGTCTGCCGCTGGGTGAGCGGCGGGGCGAGGAATCTCGGGGGGCCGCCCACCTCCATGTGGATGATCGTGCGCGGCCCTTCGTCCGGTTCCGGTGCTTCGAGACCGGGCCACACCTCCACCGCGTGCCCGGCCGCCGTCCGGAGCGCGTCCGCGTCGACCGGGACGCGGGTCTCGGCGATCTCCTCGTCCGGCCACTCCACGACGACCGTCGCCTCACCGGCCGGAGGCAGTTCGGGGAGGTACAGGTCCACGTCGGTCTTGAACAGAGACCGGTGGGAGTGGTGCAGCCCCGGGTCGAGCGGGATCAGACCGACCGCCTGGTCCAGCTGTGCCGCGCGCTCCTCTCCGTCCGCCCCGGTGAGCGGGACACGGCGGGTGGTGGTGCCGTCCAGCGAGGTCACCCGGCGGCCGTCGGAGAGCAGCAGGCCCACCCGGAGTCCGGACTGCCCGCTGTCGGAGCCGCCCTGACGGCGGGTCCGCCGGAACACCGCCAGGTGCAGGGTGACCGACCCCGGCCACACCGACCACCCGGTCAGCATCACCCGCGTCTCCGGTCCCTCCCCGGCGGGCACCGGCTGGGACAGCAGGACCGGCACGAAGCGGTCGACGGGCGGCGTGTACCTGCCCTCGTCCTGGCCGGGCGGGCGCAGCCGGGCCACGACGGAGCGCTCCTCGGCGGAGGGCTCGTCGGGAAGCACGAGGTCATCGAAGAATCCCATGCCCGGAGCGTGGCACGGCCCACTGACAACGCCTCGGGACGAGGTGGGGGACCGAACCTCAAATCAACCTCTGAAGACCGGGCCGGAGGCTTCAACCGCCGTCGAACGAGGGCAGATTGAGGGGGTGAGGTCCCGCCGGGACGGGGGTGGCGGGCCTTGCGGACGGGGGGCTTGTGGGGCGCGGTCTCGGGCTGGAAGGCCACGGGGGCGACCGCGCCTCGCAAGCGTGTTCAGGAGCCGTGCGTGCGGCGCAGCTCGATCTTGCGGACCTTGCCGGACACCGTCATCGGGAAGGCGTCGAGGAGCTGGAGCCGGCTCGGGATCTTGTAGTGGGCCAGCCGGTCCCGGCAGAAGGCGCGCAGTTCGTCCAGCGTGAGCGGGTCGGCCGCGTCGAGCGGGATGACACAGGCGAGCACCTCCTCGCCGTAGCGCTCGTGCGGTACGCCGACCACCTGGACGTCCCGGATCTTGGGGTGGGCGTAGAGGAACTCCTCGATCTCGCGCGGGTAGATGTTCTCGCCGCCCCGGATGATCATGTCCTTGATGCGGCCGACGATCTCCACATAGCCGTCCTCGCGCATCACGGCGAGGTCGCCGGTGTGCATCCAGCGGCCGGTGTCGATGGCCTCGGCGGTCTTCTCCGGCTCCTCCCAGTAGCCGAGCATGACGCTGTAGCCACGGGTGCACAGCTCGCCGGCCTCGCCGCGCGGCAGGGTGATGCCGGTGGCGGGGTCGGTCACCTTGACCTCAAGGTGCGGCAGGACGCGGCCGACAGTGCCGGTGCGGTGCTCCAGGTCGTCGTCCACGCGGGTCTGGAGGGAGACCGGGGAGGTCTCGGTCATGCCGTAGCAGATGGACACCTCGGCCATGTGCATCTCGGCGACCACCCGCTTCATCACCTCCACCGGGCAGGGCGAGCCCGCCATGATGCCGGTGCGCAGGGTGGAGAGGTCGTACTCCGCGAAGCCGGGGAGGTTCAGCTCCGCGATGAACATGGTGGGTACGCCGTACAGCGAGGTGCACCGCTCCCGCTGGACCGCCTCCAGGGTGGCCCGGGGCTCGAAGGACGGGGCCGGGATGACGATGCAGGCGCCGTGAGAAGTGGCCGCGAGATTTCCCATCACCATGCCGAAGCAGTGGTAGAACGGGACGGGTACGCAGATCCGGTCCTGCTCGGTGTAGGCGACCAACTCCCCTACGAAGTAGCCGTTGTTGAGGATGTTGTGGTGGGAGAGGGTGGCACCCTTGGGGAAGCCGGTGGTGCCCGAGGTGTACTGGATGTTGATCGGGTCGTCGCAGGACAACTCGGCTTCGCGGGAGTTCAGTTCCTCCGTCGGGACCTCCGCCCCGAGCGCGGCGAACTCCTCCCAGCTCGGATCGCCGAAGTACACCGTCCGCCTCAACTCAGGCACGGAGGGCCGGACTTCGTCCACCATCGCCCGGTAGTCGCTCCCCTTGTGCTCGATGGAGGCGAACAGCAGGGAGACGCCGGCCTGCCGGAGCACGTACTCCACCTCGTGGGTGCGGTAGGCCGGGTTGACGTTGACCATGACCGCGCCGACCCGCGCGGTGGCGTACTGGACGAGCACCCACTCCGCCCGGTTGACCGCCCAGACGCCCACCCGGTCGCCCTTGGCCACCCCGGAGGCGAGCAGCGCGCAGGCCAGCCGCCCGACGTCGGCGGCGAACTCGGCGTAGGTCCAGCGGCGCCCGGCGGGCACGTCGACCAGGGCCTCACGGTCCGGCCAAGTGGCCGCCGTACGAGCCAGGTTGGCGCCGATGGTGTCGCCGAGCAGGGCGGTGTCGCCGGTGCCGTGCGCGTAGGAGAGGGTCACCGGAAGTCCTCCTCGCGGTACTCGTCCGCCGAGCCCGCGGCCGTGGCCTCGCGCAGCTCGATACGGCGGATCTTGCCGGACACCGTCTTGGGCAGCGGCCCGAACTCCAGCCTGCGCAGCCGCTTGTAGGGCGCGAGGACCTCCCGGGAGTGCTCGAAGAGCGCCTTCGCGGTACCGGGTCCGGGCTCCCAGCCCTCGGCGAGCACCACGTACGCCTTCGGTACCGCGAGCCGGAGTTCGTCGGGCGCGGGGACGACGGCCGCCTCGGCCACCGCCTCGTGCTCCAGCAGCGCGCTCTCCAACTCGAAGGGGCTGATCTTGTAGTCACTGGCCTTGAATACATCATCACTTCGCCCCGTGTAGAAGACATATCCGTCTTCGTCGCGGGAGCCGATGTCGCCGGTGCGGTAGTAGCCGTCGGCCATCGCCTCGGCGGTGCGCTCGGGGTCGCCGTGGTAGCCGGTCATCAGGCCGGTGGGCCGCGCGGAGAGGTCGAGCGCGATCTCGCCCTCGGTGGCGCCGGGCGCGCCGGTGACCGGGTCGAGGAGTTCGACGCGGTAGCCGGGGCTCGGCCGGCCCATGGAGCCCGGACGCAGTTCCTGGCCGGGGCTGTTGGAGATCTGCACGGCCGTCTCGGTCTGCCCGAACCCGTCCCGCACGGTCACGCCCCAGGCCCGCCGCACCTGCTCGACCACCTCGGGGTTGAGCGGTTCCCCGGCGGCGACGGCCTCGCGGGGCGGGGTGGCGAGCTGGGTCAGGTCGGCCTGGATCAGCATCCGCCACACGGTGGGCGGCGCGCAGAACGTGGTCACCCGGGCCCGGTCCATCTCGGTCATGAGCCGGGCCGCGTCGAAGCGGGAGTAGTTGACGACGAAGACGGTCGCCTCGGCGTTCCAGGGTGCGAACAGGTTGGACCAGGCGTGCTTGGCCCAGCCGGGCGAGGAGATGTTGAGGTGCACGTCGCCCGGCTTCAGCCCGATCCAGTACAGGGTGGCGAGATGGCCCACCGGGTACGAGGTGTGGGTGTGCTCGACCAGCTTGGGGCGGGCGGTCGTCCCGGAGGTGAAGTACAGCATCAGCGGGTCGTCGGCGAGGGTCGGCCCGTCGGGCAGGAACCCGGCGGGGACCGCGTAGGCGTCCTCGTACGGCTCCCACGCCTCCTCGGGCAGGCCGCCGACGGAGATCCGGGTGTAGGTGCCGGGGACCTCGTCGAACTTGGCGGTGTCCTCGGCGCGCGCGATGACGTGCGCGACCTCGCCCCGGTCGACCCGGTCGCGCAGGTCGGCGGGGCCGAGCAGCGGGGTGGCCGGGATGACCACGGCGCGCAGCTTCATCGCGGCGAGCATGGTCTCCCACAACTCGGCCTGATTGCCGAGCATGACGAGCACCCGGTCCCCGGCGCCGACGCCGAGCGCCTTGAGGTGGTTGGCCACCCGGTCGGAGCGGTCGGAGAGTTCGGCGAAGGAGAGCCGGGTCTCGGCGCCGTCCTCCTCCACGATGTGCAGGGCGGTGCGGTCGTTGCCCTCCGCGATCACGTCGAACCAGTCCAGCGCCCAGTTGAAGTGCTCGAACCCGGGCCAGCGGAAGCCGTCGTAGGCACCCTGGTAGTCCTCCCGGTGCTCCAGCAGGAAATCTCGGGCGCTGCGGAACAGCTCCGTCGGGGTCGTCATCCGTGTCCTCCTCGCTGCCGCGGTCGTCCACCGCCGGCGCACTCCCGCGTCCCGGACCATTGCCGGGCGGCTCTCCCCCATCGTCTAATCCGTGATGCGGGTCTCACCACCCCCGAACGGGGGTGGCGGCACGAAGGAGCGAGAAGGTGGCAGCAGATGCCGTGGCGACGGCGGAGATTCGGGGTGCGCTGGCCGGGCTGCGGCGTGCGACAGGACTGCCGGTCGCGTTCGGCGGAGCGGTCGGCCCCGGCGCGGCGCAGATCCGGATCAGCGAGCTGAGCGGCACCGCGACGGCCGCGCTGCGCTCGCTGGTGGTGACCTCGGGCACCGGGCTCGGCGGCCGGGCGGTGGCGCTGGGCCGGGCCTGCGCGGTGCCGGACTACGCCGGTTCCCGCCGGATCAGCCACGAGTACGACGCCCCGGTGGCCGCCGAGGGCCTGCGCTCGGTGCTCGCGGTGCCGCTGGTGGTACGGCACCGGGTGCGCGGGGTGCTGTACGGCGCGCTGCGCACCGCCCAGCCCCTGGGCGACCGGGCGCTCGGCGGGGCGGTGGCGGCGGCCCGGGAGGTCGAGCGGGCGCTCGCGGTACGGGACGAGGCGCGGGGACTGCTGGCCGCGCTCCGGCCCGCCGTACCGGAGCCGGGGCCGGGGCCGGGCCGGGAGCACGTACGGGAGGCGCACGCGGCGCTGCGGGCGCTGGCCCCGCGCATCGCGGACCCGCAGCTGCGGGCCGAACTGCTGGCGGCCTGCGCCCTGCTGACCGCGCCCGCCCCGCAGGGGCGCCCCGCGCTGGCCCCGCGCGAGCTGGACGTGCTGACCTGGGTGGCGACCGGCGCCACCAACGCGGCCGTCGCCGACCGGCTGGGCCTGCGCCCGGAGACGGTGAAGGGCTATCTGCGCGCCGCGATGCGCAAGCTGGGCGCGCACACCCGGGGGGAGGCGGTGACGGCGGCTCGCCGGGCCGGGGTCCTCCCCTAGGGGCCGGAACCGGACAGTCCGGTCCCCGGCAACCGCCGACGAAACATGCCATTCACATAGGCCCGCTTTGAATTGCGGGTTGCTTGACGGGCTGTTATTTCCCTCACCACGACTTCTCGCCGAATTTCGGGCTCCGTTGCCTAGAATTTGGCCCGGACACGACACACGAGGGGAGCGGGCGAACCGTGCGACGGGACTTCCAGGAGCCTGCCCGATGCCGCCCCGACCTGCTCATCGGCCGCGAGGAACTGTTCGCCGACGCGAAGGAACAGCTCGGCTCGGGCGGCAGCGTGCTGGTGCACGGCCCGGCCGGAATAGGGAAATCGACCTTCCTGCGGGCATTGGCCGAGGAATACGGCGCCACCGCGCACACCGTGTTGCGCTGCTCGGCCACCGAGTCCGAATCGCATCTGCCCTTCCTCGCCCTGGCCGACCTCCTCGGGCTGGTCCTGGACGAGATCGCGCCGCACATCCCCTCCGCCCAGCTGACCGCGCTGGAGTCGGCGCTCACCGGCCGGGGCGAGTCCAGCCTCCAGCGGGACGGCCTCGCCCTGCGCCTGGCGGTGCTCTCCGCCCTGCGCGCCCTCGCCGCGCGCGGCCCGGTGCTGCTGGTCGCCGACGACCTCCAGTGGCTCGACCCGGCCAGCGCCGAACTCCTCGGCTTCGCCGCCCGCCGCCTGGACGGCACCCCGGTGCAACTGCTGTGCGCGGTACGCACCGAGGGCCCGGAGAGCCAGGAGTACGACCGTCATCTGCGCGCCTGTCCCCCGGACACCGCCGCCGTCCGCCTCGGCCCCCTCAACCGCACCCAGGTGGCCCGGCTGCTGGACCACCGGGGCCACGGCCCGCTCCCCCGCTCCACGGTGCGCGAGATCCACCGCACCAGCGGCGGCAACCCGCTGTTCGCCCTGGAGCTGAGCCGCGCGCTCGCCGACAGCCCGACCCCGCCCCGGCCCGGCGAGCCGCTGCCGGTGCCGACCTCGCTGCGCGCCCTGGTGCTCAGCCGGCTGGACATGCTCTCGGTGGAGGCCCGCCGCACCCTGCTGGTGGCCAGCGCGGGCGCCCGTCCCACCCCGGCCCTGCTGCACGCGGCCGGCCGGGAGAACGCCGAGGCGGAGTGCGCCCAGGCCGCCGAACTCGGCCTGCTCGCCACCGAGCCGGAGGCCCCGGCCGTACGGTTCGCGCACCCCCTGATCTCCGCCGCCCTGTACGCCGAGGCACCCGCGCCGGAGCGGCGGGCCGCGCACGCGGCGCTGTCCACCGCGGCCTCCGACCCGATCGAGCGGGCCCGGCACCTGGCGCTGGCCACCACCGGCACCGACCCGGAGGTGGCGGCGCGGCTCGCCGGGGCCGCGACCCTGGCCCGCGACCGGGGCGCGCCCTCCGTCGCCGCCCAGCTGGGGCTGCTGGCCGCGCGCCGCACCCCGGCCGACGGCGTGCCCGGCGCCGAGGAGCGGCGGCTGACCGCCGCCGAGGACGCGATCACGGCCGGCGAGGTCGACCTCGCCCGGGACATCGCGCGCGAGGTGCTGAGCCGTACCGCCGTGGCCGCCGAGCGGGTGCGGGCCTGGATCGTGGTCATCGACACCGCCGGGCACACCATGGCCGAGGTGGACGCCGTCTTCCCGCAGGCGCTCGCCGACGCCGGGCAGGACCCCCGGCTGCTGGCCCTGGTCAACTACCAGCTCGCCTGGCGGGCGCTGATCGTGCAGGGCGACTTCACCGAGGCCCGTACCGCCGCCGCGCACGCGGCCGCGCTGGCCGAGCACGGCGGGGACCGGCGCACCGAGCTGCTGGCGCTGGCCTTCCAGGCGCAGACGGAGACCCTGATGGGCCATCCGGAGGCGCCCCGCACCATCAAGCGGGCGCTGCGCGAGCCGCAGGACGCGTCGGTGGCGTGCCATCACAACGGGGCGGGCAGCGCGCGGTTCCGCTGGCTGGTCATGGGCGACCGGCTGGCCGAGGCGCGCGGCACGGTGACCGCGCTGCTGGGCGAGGTGCGGCGGCGCGGCTCGGTGGAGAGCGAGGTGCACTTCCTGCGCGGGCTCGCGGAGACCGAGCTGCACGCCGGGAACTGCGGGCGCGCCCTGGAGCTGGCCCGCGAGGCCCTCAGGCTGGCCCGGGACTCGGGGATCGGCGAGACGGCCTCCGCCATGCTGACCTCGCTGGCCGAGGCGTCCGGCGGGGACGTGGGCCGGGCGCTGTCGCTGGCCCGGGAGGCGGTGGCGCACGCCGAGCAGGACGGCGACCAGATGTACCTCTCCCGGGCACTCGCCGCCCTCGGCTACGCCCAGCTGGTGGCCGGGGACGCGGCCGGCACCGTGCGCGCGCTGCGCCGGGTACGCCGTCTGGAGCAGGACCTCGGGATCACCGACCCGGCGCGCGGCCGCTGGCAGGGGGATCTCGCGGAGGCGCTGGTCCGGATCGGCGAACCCGCCGAGGCGCAGGACCTCATCGACACCAGCCGGGAGCACGCCGAGCGCCTGGGCCGGGCGAGCGTGCTGGCGGTCCTGGACCGGGCGGAGGCCCTGGTTCGGGCGGCGCGCGGCGACCGAGAGGGCGCGCTGACCCGGCTGACGTCCGCTCAGGACCGGCTCACCGAGCTGGGCTACGGTCTGGAGGCGGCCCGCGCCGCGTTCGCGCTGGCCCAGCTACGCGCCCGCTCCCCGGAGGGGGCCCGCAGGAAGGGCACGGCGTACGACGAGGCGACCCGGCTGTTCCGGCGCTGCCGGGCGCTGCCGTGGCTGGGCCAGGTGGACGAGGCCCGCAGCGCGCCGGAGCCCGTGCCGCCGGCGGCGGTGCCGGACGCGCCCGAGGCGCTGGACGCGCTGGCGGGGCTGGCCGCGATGGAGCGTCAGGTGGCCGCGCTGGTGATGGAGGGCGCCACCAACCGGGAGATAGCCGCACGGCTGTTCGTGAGCGTGAAGACAGTGGAGGCCACCCTGACCCGGGTCTACCGGAAGCTGGGCATCCGCTCACGGGTGGACATCGTCCGATTGGCCGCGGGCCGACGCGCGAAGTGACGGTGCCCCCGGTTAACTGAGCCGGACCGAGGGTTTTCCCTCCCCCCACCCCCTAGGGGGTTCCCTCATTGGGAGGCGGGAGTTCCGGGTCCTAGCGTGAGGGGCGTGCCGCTCGCCGGGCACACGGGTTCGGACCTCGCCCCTCTCCGCTCCACCGGAGCCGGGGGTGCCCCGCCCCCGTGCACCACCCCCCACACCCGTGCGACCCCCACCGGCAACCCCCACTGAGGAGACTCATGTTCGGGCTCAGAGGTGTCAGAAAGACCGCCGTGACCGTGCTGGCCACCGCCGCCGCCGCGGCGACCGCGCTCGTGGCCGCCCCCGCGGCGAGCGCCGCGCCCCAGCCGATCGTGGGCGGCACGACCACGACCACGACGGCGTACCCGTACGTCATGCAGATCACCGACGCCTCCGGCAGCCAGTTCTGCGGCGGCACCCTGGTGTCCGCCAAGAAGGTGGTCACGGCGGCCCACTGCATGGTCGGCGAGTCGACGAGCAGCGTCCGGGTGGTCGGTGGCCGCACCTATCTGAACGGCACCAACGGCACGGTGAGCCGCGTCAGCAAGATCTGGATCAACCCGGACTACACCGACGCCACCCGCGGCGACGACGTGGCCGTGCTGACCCTGTCGACGTCGATGCCGTACACCCCCGTGTCCTACGTCTCCTCCTCCCAGACGAGTGTCTACGCGGCCGGCACCACAGCCCGCATCCTCGGCTGGGGCACCACCTCGGAGAACGGCGGCTCCTCCAACCAGCTGCGGACGGCGACGGTGCCCACCGTGTCCGACTCCAGCTGCCGTAGCTCCTACGGTTCGGACTTCGTCCAGTCCGACATGGTCTGCGCCGGACTCACCTCCGGTGGCGTCGACACCTGCCAGGGCGACAGCGGCGGTCCCCTGATCATCGGGGGCGTCCTGGCAGGGATCACTTCCTGGGGCGAGGGCTGCGCGGAGGCCGGTTACCCGGGTGTCTACACCCGGCTGACCACCTTCTCCAGCCTGGTGACCGCGCAGGTCAACTCGTGACCCGGAAGACTTCCCGAGCCTGCTCGGGTGCCTGACCAGGGGGGCGCTGCGAGCCACCACGAGCGGCCCGCAGCGCCTCCCTATCCAACGCCCCCAGGGGACTCCCCCGGGGGCGTACCCATGGGCGCGTGCTCTTCCGCGTGCGCCGGTGACACTCCGGTCCATCCGCCGGGCAGGTGACCCGCCGGGGTGAACCCTCAGGTGGCCGACGGCGATTCCCTACGATCGTGGCGTGTCTCTCTTCACGCTCGAACGCACGGTCCCCCTCTCGCTCGCCGAGGCGTGGCGCCGGATCACCGACTGGCCCCGGCACGGGGATCTGGTGCCACTCACCCGGATGACGGTGGTGACACCCCCGCCGACCGGCGTGGGCAGCCGCATCCTCGCCCGTACGGGGGTCGGCCCGCTGCAATTCGACGACCCGATGGACATCACCGTGTGGCGCCCTCAGCTGGACGACGAACCCGGGTTCTGCCGGCTGGAGAAACGCGGCCGGGTGGTGCTCGGCTGGGCGGAGATCGAGGTACGTCCGGGCCCCGGCGGCCGGGCCCGCGTGGTCTGGCGGGAGGAACTCCGCGTCTCCTTCCTCCCACACGCCGTCGACGGCGCGGTGACGAGCGCCGCGCAGTGGATGTTCGGCCGCGTACTGAACGGGCTGCTCAGGCGGGAGTGAGCCTCCGGCGCGTGGGGGCCATGGGGCGCGAGGGGCGCGAGAGCCGTCAGTCCGTACGGCCCGTGACCGCGACCGTCACCCCGAGCCCGACCATGGCGAGTCCGCCCGCGCCGCCGACCGCCGCGAGCCGGCGCGGGGAGCGGGCGAACCAGTCCCGCGCGGCCGAGGCGGCAAGGCCCCAGACGCTGTCGCAGACGAGCGCGATGGCGTTGAACACCAGCCCGAGCAGCAGCATCTGGAGGGGCACCCGTCCCCGGGCCGGGTCGGTGAACTGGGGCAGGACGGCGGCGAAGAACACGATCGTCTTGGGGTTGGCCACGCCGACCGCGAACCCGTCCATCAGCGTGCGCGGGCCGCTGTGCGCCGGGGCCTCCGCGCTGAACGCGGCCCGCAGCGAGCCGCGCCGCCGCCACGCGGCGATCCCCAGGTACACGAGATAGGCGGCGCCCGCGAGCTTCAGCACGGTGAAGGCGAGGACCGAGCGCTCCACGACCGACCCGACGCCGAGCGCCACCGCCGCGACGAGCACATAGGCGCCCAGCGTGTTCCCGGCGACCGTGGTGAGGGCCGCCCGGCGCCCGTGGGCGAGCGCCCGGCCGACGACGAACAGCACGCTCGGGCCCGGCACCACGATCAGCAGCAGGGACAGCGCGGCGAAGGCCAGGAACCGGTCGGCGGGAAGCATGCCGTCATGCAAGCACGTCTGCCGCGGGGCCCGTAAGTCGTTTTCCGCGCGCTCAGGCCGGTGAGCCCACCCGGAGGGGGAGGTCGTGGTGGATCGGGGTGTGGGCGCCGGTGAGGGAGAGGCCGGTACCGCCGCGTCGGGAGGCGACGATCTCCGCCGCGATGGACAGCGCCGTCTCCTCCGGCGTGCGGGCGCCGAGGTCGAGGCCGATCGGCGAGCGCAGCCGGGCGAGTTGGCGGTCCGTGACGCCCGCCTCGCGCAGCCGGTCCAGCCGGTCGAGGTGGGTGCGCCGGGAGCCCATCGCGCCGATGTAGGCGACGGGCAGACCGAGGGCCAGCCGGAGCAGCGGTACGTCGAACTTGGGGTCGTGGGTGAGGACGCACAGCACCGTGCGGGCGTCGGTAGGGGTGCGCTCCAGATAGCGGTGCGGCCAGTCGACGACCACCTCGTCGGCCTCGGGGAACCGGGCGCGGGTGGTGAACACCGGGCGGGCGTCGCACACCGTGACGTGGTGGCCGAGGAACTTGCCGACCCGGACCAGCGCGGCCGCGAAGTCGACGGCGCCGAACACGATCATGCGGGGCGGCGGCACGGCGGACTCGATCAGCGCGGTGACCGGGCTCCCGCAGCGCGCGCCGCGCGCGCCCACCTCGACGGTGCCGGTGCGGCCCGCGTCCAGGAAGGCGGCGGCCTCGGCGGCGATCGTACGGTCCAGGTCCGGGTGGCCGCCGAAGCCGCCCTGCGGGGTGCCGTCCGCGTCCACGAGCAGGGCGCCGCCGAGGAGTTCGGGCGGACCCGCGGTGATCCGGGCGAGCGCGACGGCCCGGCCGCCGGCGGCGGCGGCCAGCGCGGTGGCGAGCACCGGGCGGTGGGGGCTGCCCGCGTGGACCGGGACCACCAGCACGTCGATGGTGCCGCCGCAGGTCAGCCCGACGCCGAGGCCGTCCTCGTCGTCGTACCCGAAGCGTTCCAGCACGGGCCGGCCGTCCGCGAGCGCCTGTTGGCACAGCTCGTACACCGCGCCCTCCACACAGCCGCCGGAGACCGAGCCGATGACTGAGCCCCCGGCGTCGACCGCGAGGGCGGCGCCGGGGCTGCGCGGGGCGCTGCCGGTGACGGCGACCACGGTGGCGACCGCGAAGTCACGGCCCTCGGCGGCCCACGCGTTCAGTTCCTCGGCGATGTCCAGCATCCGGTGACCTCCTGACGCGTCGCTCTCATGCCGTGCCGGTGAGGTGCTCGGGCCGGACCGGGGTGCGGTTCAGTTCGAGTCCGGTCGCGGCGCGGATGGCGGCGAGCACCGCCGGGGTCGACGACAGGGTGGGGGCCTCGCCGACGCCCCTTAGCCCGTAGGGCGCGTGGTGGTCGGCGAGTTCGAGGACGTCGACCGGGATGGTCGGGGTGTCGAGGATGGTCGGGATCAGATAGTCGGTGAAGGACGGGTTGCGCACCTTCGCCGTCACCGGGTCCACCAGGATCTCCTCCATCACCGCGACCCCGAGCCCCTGTACGGTGCCGCCCTGGATCTGGCCGAGCACGGAGAGCGGGTTGAGGGCCTTGCCGACGTCCTGGGCACAGGCCAGCTCGACCACCTTGACGAGGCCGAGTTCGGTGTCGACCTCGACGACGGCGCGGTGCGCGGCGAAGGAGTACTGCACATGGCCGTTGCCCTGTCCGGTGCGCCGGTCGAAGGGCTGGGTCGGCCGGTGCCGCCACTCCCGCTCGATCTCGACGCTCTCCCCCTCCAGCACGTCCGCGAGGTCGGCCAGCACCTCACCCCCGTCGGTGACCACCTTGCCGCGCTCCAGCAGGAGTTCGGCGGTGGCCCAAGCGGGGTGGTACGTACCGAACTTGCGGCGCCCGATCTCCAGCACCCGCTCCCGCAACAGCGCGCAGGCGTTGCGGACGGCGCCGCCGGTGACGTAGGTCTGCCGGGAGGCGGAGGTCGAACCGGCGCTGCCCACACGGGTGTCGGCGGGCTGGATGGTGACCTTCTCGACGCCGAGTTCGGTACGGGCGATCTGCGCGTGCACGGTGACCCCGCCCTGGCCGACCTCCGCCATCGCGGTGTGCACGACGGCGACCGGTTCCCCGCCGACCACCTCCATGCGGACGCGGGCGGTGGAGTAGTCGTCGAACCCCTCGGAGAAACCGACGTTCTTGATGCCCACCGCGTACCCGACCCCGCGCACCACCCCTTCGCCGTGGGTGGTGTTGGAGAGGCCGCCGGGCAACTGCCGTACGTCGGCGCCCTCGCTGGACTCCCACTGACGCTCCGGCGGCATGGGCATCGCCTTGACCCGGCGCAGGAGTTCGGCGACCGGCGCGGGCGAGTCCACCACCTGTCCGGTGGGCAGGGTGCTGCCCTGTTCCATGGCGTTGCGCTGTCTGAACTCGACCGGATCGAGGCCGAGTTCCCTCGCCAGCTTGTCCATCTGGGCCTCGTAGGCGAAGCACGCCTGGACCGCGCCGAAGCCGCGCATCGCCCCGCAGGGCGGGTTGTTGGTGTAGAGCGCGACGGCCTCGATGTCGACGTCGTCGACGTTGTACGGGCCGATGCCGAGGGAGGCGGCGTTGCCGACGACGGCCGGGGAGGCGGAGGCGTAGGCGCCGCCGTCCAGGACGATCCGGCACTTCACATGGGTGAGCAGGCCGTCCCGGGTCGCGCCGTGCTCGTAGGTCAGCTTGGCGGGGTGGCGGTGGACATGGCCGAAGAAGGACTCGAACCGGTCATAGACGATCTTCACCGGGCGGCCGGTGCGCAGGGCCAGCAGGCAGGCGTGGATCTGCATCGACAGGTCCTCGCGGCCGCCGAAAGCGCCGCCGACCCCGGCCAGCGTCATGCGCACCTTGTCCTCGGGGAGGCCGAGGACGGGGGCGATCTGGCGCAGGTCGGAGTGGAGCCACTGGGTGGCGATGTAGAGGTGGACCCCGCCATCCTCCTCGGGCACCGCGAGCCCGGATTCGGGGCCGAGGAACGCCTGGTCCTGCATGCCGAAGGTGTACTCGCCGCGCACGATCACGTCGGCCCGCGCGGCGGCCGCGGCCGCGTCACCGCGCACGATGGGCTGGCGGTGCAGGATGTTGGGGTGGGTCACGTAGGGCGCGTGATGGTCGGTGCGGCCCTCGTGGACCAGGACCGCGTCGGGGGCGGTGGCGGAGAACTCGTCCGTGACGACCGGTAGTTCGCGGTACTCGACGCGGATCCTGGCGGCGGCCCGGCGGGCGGTCTCGGGGTGGTCGGCGGCGACCGCGGCGACGGGTTCGCCGTGGTGGCGGACCTTGCCGTGGGCGAGTACCGGGGTGTCCTGGATCTCCAGGCCGTAGGTGCGGACGTCGGCGGGCAGGTCGTCGTAGGTCAGGACGGCGTGCACGCCGGGCAGGGCCAGGGCCTCGGAGACGTCGATGGACACGATCTCGGCGTGGGCGACGGTGGAGCGCAGCAGGTGGCCCCAGAGCATGTCCTCGTGCCACAGGTCGGAGGAGTAGGCGAACTCGCCGGTGACCTTGAGGATGCCGTCGGGACGGAGCGTCGACTCGCCGATGCCGCCCGCCGTCTGGGCGCCCTGGGTGATCTTCGTGGGGACGCCGGCCGGTCCGGGTGCGGGCATGTCAGACCTCCTCTGCCTGCCGGGCGGCCGCCAGTCGGACCGCGTCCATGATCTTCTCGTAGCCGGTGCAGCGGCACAGGTTGCCGGAGAGCGCCTCGCGGATGTCGGCGTCGGTGGGCTCCGGATTCTCCTCCAGCAGTTCGTCGGCGGCGACCAGCAGCCCAGGGGTGCAGAAGCCGCACTGGACGGCGCCGGCGTCGATGAACGCCTGCTGGATGGGCGCGAGTTGGACACCGTCTCCCGGCAGCGGCTGCCAGCGGCGGGCCTCGTCCAGACCGACGCCGGGCGCGGTGGTGCGGCGCCGTTCGGCGTGGTCGGCCAGGCCCTCCACGGTCACGACCTCGCGGCCCTCGGCCTGGCCCGCCGCGACCAGGCAGGAGCAGACCAGCTCGCCGTCGAGGCGGACGGTGCAGGAGCCGCACTCGCCCTGTTCGCAGGCGTTCTTGGCGCCCGGCAGGCCGAGCCGCTCACGCAGCACGTAGAGCAGGGACTCGCCCTCCCAGACGTCGTCGGCCTGCTGCGGGCGTCCGTTGACGGTCAGACTGACGCGCATCACGCGGCTCCTTCGGTGGCCCGGGGCCCGCCCCGGTAGGACTCCCAGGCCCACATCAGCGTGCGGCGGGCCAGCACGCCGATCGCGTGGCGCCGGTAGTCGGCGGTGCCGCGCACGTCGTCGATGGGGTTGCAGGCCTCGGCGCACAGGCCGGCGAACTGCTTCACGGCCGAGGGGGCGAGGATCTGCCCGCTCTCCCAGCAACCGCTTTCTTCCAGAACCGAGTTGAGGAACTGCTCGGCCACCTCCGCCCGGATCGGCGTGGGCGCCGCGGAGCCGATGCCGGTGCGGACGGTACGGGTCTCGGGGTGCAGGGCGAGACCGAAGGCGCACACCGCGATGACCATGGCGTTGCGGGTGCCGACCTTGGAGTACTGCTGGGGGCCGTCCGCCCTGGCGACATGGACGGCGCGGATCAGCTCGTCGGGCTCCAGGGCGTTGCGCTTGACCCCGGTGTAGAAGGCGTCGATCGGGATGAGCCGGGTGCCGCGCGCCGCCGACTCGGCCTCCACCTCCGCCCCGGCCGCGAGCAGCGCCGGGTGGGCGTCACCGGCGGGCGAGGCGGTGCCGAGGTTGCCGCCGACCCCGCCCCGGTTGCGGATCTGCGGGGAGGCCACGGTGTGCGCGGCGAGCGCGAGTCCGGGCAGCTCGGCGCGCAGGTGCCGCATGATCCGGGCGTACGGGACGGAGGCGCCCAGGCGCACCGAGTCCGCGCCGGTCTCCCACTCGGTCAGCTCGCCGATCCGGGTGAGGTCGAGGAGGTGGGTGGGGCGGCGGTGATCGAAGTTGATCTCCACCATCACATCGGTGCCCCCGGCGATCGGCACGGCGGTGGGGTGCTCGGCCTTCGCGGCGAGCGCCTCCTGCCAGCTTGCGGGGCGAAGGAAATCCATGGCCCGGTTCTCTTCTTCCGTCTCATGACACGGGGGTCGTGAAGTCAGTACACCGGTGCTTCTTCCAACCGTGTCAGTCACCGAAAACCCGAAGGAGTTGGCTGGCCACGGCGGTCATCTTGTAGATTCGTATGAACGAAGGCCCTCGGCAACCCCTCCGTTTTCCTCCGGAAACACAGGAGACACCGCGGGCGCGGGGCACGGCCCGCGCGCCCCCGCCTCCGTCACTCAACCAGATCAAGAAGAGTTTCGACACAGAACGGCGGCGACGAGATGCGGCTGCGCGCACTGCTGGACACCGATGCGCTGGGGCTGCGGCTGCTCGGCGGCGAGGACGAGCTGGACCGTACGGTCCGCGGGGTCATGACGACCGACCTGCGCGACCCGAGCCGGTACCTCTCCGGCGGCGAGCTGGTCCTCACCGGCCTGGCCTGGCGCCGGGACGCCGGTGACTCCGAGCCGTTCGTCCGCCTCCTGGTGCAGGCCGGGGTCACCGCCCTGGCGGCCGGAGAGGCCGAGCTGGGGGACATACCCGAGGATCTGGTGGTGGCCTGCGCCCAGCACCGGATGCCGCTGCTGGCCGTGGACGAGTCGGTGGCCTTCGCCACCATCACCGAGCACGTGGTGCGCCAGGTCTCCGGCGAGCGGGCCGGTGATCTCGCCGCCGTGGTGGACCGGCACCGGCGCATGATGACCTCCGGCCCGGCGGGCGGCGGACCCGACGTGGTCCTCGACCTGCTCGGCAGCGACCTCGACCTGCGCGCCTGGGTGCTCTCCCCCACCGGCCGGCTGATCGCCGGGTCCAAGGTCGCGGGCCCGGCGCTGCCGCCGGAGACCTGCGCCCGCCTCGCCGCCGAGCACCTCGCCGCCGTACGCACCGGCCGGCGCGGGCCGCACCGGGTGCAGCTCGACGGCGTCACGTACTCCCTCTTCCCGGTCCGCGCCTCCGGCCGCGCGCCGCAGGCGGTGCCGGACGTGCGGGAGACGGTGCTGTCGGACTGGCTGCTGGCCGTCGAGGCGGACGCCGCCGACTGGCCCGAGGAGCGGCTCGACCTGCTCCGGGGCGTCACCCAGCTCATCGCCGTCGAACGGGACCGGCGCGACGCCGCCCGTACGGTACGGCGCCGGCTCGCCCAGGAGGTGCTGGAGCTGGTGCAGAGCGGGGCCGCGCCCGCCGAGATCGCGGCGCGCCTCCGGGTCGCCGCGCCGGTGCTGCTGCCGGGGCTCGGGGCCGCGCCGCACTGGCAGGTCGTCGTGGCCCGGATCGAGTGGGAGGACGGCGCGGTCGCGAGCGGGCCGGTCGCCCAGTCGCTGCTGGAGGAGGTCCTCGTCGACCCGCTGGCCACCGGCCCGGAGCCGGCCGACCGGGTCGCCGTCGCGCACACCGGCGACGAGGCCGTGGCGCTGGTGCCGCTGCCCGCCGTCGCCGCCGAGCACGACGGCTCCGAGGCCGGCCTCCAGGCCGACGCCCTGCTGCGCTCGGTGCGCGAGGCGCTGTCGGCGGGGCTGGAGGGCGACGGCCGGCTCACCCTCGGCGTGTCCGCGGCCGTGCACTCGGCGGAGGGGCTGCGCGGGGCGCTGGAGGAGGCCCGGCACGCCCGCCGGGTCGCCGCGGCCCGGCCCGGCCGGGTGTGCGCGGCGGGCCACCAGGAGCTGGCCTCGCACGTCCTGCTGCTGCCCTTCGTCCCGGACGACGTACGGCGCGCCTTCACCGCCCGGCTGCTGGACCCGCTCACCGAGTACGACCGGCGCCACCGGGCCGAGCTGATCCCGACCCTGGAGGCGTTCCTCGACAGCGACGGCTCCTGGACCCGGTGCGCGAGCCGGCTGCATCTGCACGTCAACACCCTGCGGTACCGGGTGGGACGGATCGAGCAGCTGACGGGCCGGGACCTGTCCCGGCTGGAGGACAAGCTCGACTTCTTCCTCGCCCTGCGGATGAGCTGAGGCCCGCCCCACGGCCGTGATCAGCGGTGGTCGGCGTCGGGGAGCGAATTCGATCTTCCGGCGCCACGGGACGGCCGTTCGGCCCCCGGTCCGCAACTTTGTGAAAAGTTTCACCCACCCTCTTGGCCCGGCCCGGTGATCGGTGCTGGAATGCACGCACTCAACAGCTCGACGGCGTGCTCGGGGAGGGCAACGTGGCGCATCCCGCCATGTCTGGTGACGGAACGACCGCCGATGACGATCCGCTCCAGACCGCGGTGTGGCGGCTGCGCTCCCGGGCCTGCTGGGCCGACGCGGTCGCCCTTCTGCCCACGGACACCCCCCGGGCCACCCTCCAGCGGGCCGCGCTGCTGGTGGAGCGGTGCCTGTACACCGAGCGGGGCTGGGAGGCGGCCGAGGACGCGCTGCGCACCGCAGAGGCGCGGGCCCACAGCGACGAGGAGCGCGGGGCGGCCGCCTGCGAGCGGGGCCGGCTCGCCTACACCTCCACGCTCCACCGGGTACGGGACCGGGCCGACGAGGCGCGGGCCGCGCTGGGCCGGGCCGCCGCGCTGATCCCGCCGGGGGCTCCGGGCCGGGCCCTGCTGGACTTCCGCCGGGGGCTGCTCGCCGAGAACCTGACCCACTCCCCGCAGGCCGCCCGCGCCGCCTACCGCCGGGCCCACGCGGGCGCCACCGCCCAATCCGACCCGCTGCTGCTCTCCTGCACCTGGCGCCACCTCGCCCAACTGGCCCTGCGCGAAGGCGAACTGGCCGAGGCACGGCACGGCTTCGCCGAGTCCCTCCGGCTGCGCGAGGACCTCGGCTACCTCATCGGCACCGCCCCGGCCCTGGTCTCCCTCGCCGAAACGGAACCCGAACCCGAGGCGACCCGCCTGCGCGAGGAGGCCGGCCGCCTGTTCCGCCTACTGGGCGGGCTCCCTACGTGGCTCGCCGAACACCTCAGCCCACCGGCACCGGGGGCGGCTACGGCCTAGTCCCGCTGCGCGAAGTGCTCCGTCACCAGGTCGCCCACCAGGTCCACATCGCCGGAGGCCAGCGCGTCCAGCAGCGCGGTGTGCTGGGCGGCGTCGCGGAGGAGGACCGCGCGGTGCTGGCGGGGCGGGGTGGTGGCAAGCGGCCACTGGGCGCGGCGGTGGAGGTCCTCGGCGATGCGGAGGAGCTGTTCGTTGCCCGCGAGGGCGAGGAGCGCGCGATGGAAGGCACGGTCGGCCTCGGCGTAGCGGGCCGGGCAGCCGGCGCCGGCCGCGCGGGCGGTGTCCTCGGCGAGGGGGCGCAGCTCGGCGAAGCGGGCCGCCGGGACGGTGCCGGCCAGCCGCAGCAGGACGGGGACTTCGAGCAGCGCCCGTACCTCCGCCAGCTCGGCCAGCTCACGGGCCCCGCGTCGCACGACCCGGAAGCCCCGGTTGGGGACGACCTCGACGGCGCCCTCCAGCGCGAGTTGCTGCATGGCCTCACGGACCGGCGTGGCGGAGACCCCGAAGCGCTCACCGAGCACCGGCGCCGAATAGACCTCGCCGGGGCACAGTTCCCCGGTGGACAGCGCGGAGCGCAGCGCGTCCAGGATCTGCCCGCGCACCGAGGCCCGCTGCACCACCGCGCGCGGCCGGGGCAGCGGCGGCTCGGCGTGGATGTGCTCGCCCCGTACCCCCGGTGCGCCCTCGGCCCGCTCGCGGGACTGGGCCGGGACCCGCTCGGCGGGCTGGGCGGCGTGCCAGGGCAGCCCGGTGGCGGAGACGTCGTGCAGGCCGTGCTTCACGGGTCCTCCTCGGGCTGTTCGGCGGCCGGGGCCCGGCCCCCGGACACGGACGACGGACCGTCACATGTCCGTCAAGCACCTTAGGCGCAGGACGCGGCACTTCAAATTCCCGGAAAGATGGGTAAGGTTAGCCTTACCTCCTCGCCCGCCCCCGTGTTCGAAGGATCGGTGGTCCCGCCATGCTCGCTACGGCCTCGCCGCTCACCGCAGCGTACGCCCGGCTCGGCGAGGTCTGTCCCGGACTGAGCGTGACGGTCATGGAGGACCCGGCGCACCCCCTGCCCGTGGGCGACGGCTGGGTCACCGCCGACGGCCTCGCGGCAGGCGGCGCCCAGCTCGACTCCTTCCTCGCCTGGGACGACGCCCAGGTGCTGCGGGACTACGGACAGCGCGCCCGCCCGGACGTCATCGCGAGCTTCGGCCTGCACCGCTACGCCTGGCCCGCCTGCCTCCTGATCACCGTCCCCTGGTTCCTGCACCGCCGGGTCCCCCGGCTGCCCGCCGCCCATGTCGCCTACCACCGCACCGAGGGCCGGATGACGGTAAGGCCGGGCACCTTCGCCTGTCTGCCGGACGACCCGGCGGCCGGGCTGCCGGAGGCGGTCGTGGTGGCCGACGAGGAGGCGCTGCGCGCCGAGGTGCGCGCGGCCGTCGCCGAGCACCTCGAACCCGTGCTGGGCGGCTTCGGCCCGCGCATGCGGCGGCGCGGCCGCGCGCTGTGGGGCATGGCGACGGACGAGATCGTCGAGGGCCTGTGGTACCTCGCCTCCCTCTTCGGCGAGGGCGAGGAGCGGCGCGCGATGCGCGAGCTGGAGCTGCTGCTGCCGGGCACCACCCGCCCGTACGCCGGCTCGGCCGCGTTCCGTGAGCTGGCAGGTCCGGACGGCGCCCCGCTGGCCACCCGCGACCGGGTGAGCTGCTGCATGTTCTACACGCTGCGCCCCGAGGACACCTGCGCCACCTGCCCCCGCACCTGCGACAGCGACCGCGTAGCCAAGCTGACGGCGGCCGTGGCGGCCTGAGCGGGCCGGAACCACTCGTTCGAGCGGCGGAAATCGAACTCAACCACCCGTCCGCAGCACACAGTTCGAGTAGAACGGCGCCATCTCGCCGCCCTCGCTCCCCTTTGAAGGACCGTTGCCTCGAAATCCCCGGCCGGGCGCCGGGAATGGGTCACTATGACGGGCGATACGCCCTATCCCAAGGCGCCCTCTTTTCAAGGCAAGGGACCCCTGATGCGAATGACCGACATATCGCTGAACTGGCTGCTTCCGGGCGCCGTGCTGCTCCTGGGCGTGCCGGCGGCGATCGCGGTGCTCGCGCGCGGCAAGCGCTCCTCCGGGGAGAAGGCGGGTACGGACGACTCCTGGGAACGCAGCGAGGAGCGCCGCAGGCGCAAGGAGGCGGTCTACGGCACCGCCTCGTACGTCCTGCTGTTCTGCTGCGCCGCGGTGGCGGCGGCCCTCTCCTTCCACGGTCTGGTCGGCTTCGGTGAGCAGAACCTCGGCCTCACCGGCGGCTGGCAGTACCTGGTGCCGTTCGGCCTGGACGGCGCGGCCATGTTCTGCTCGGTCCTCGCCGTGCGCGAGGCCAGCCACGGCGACGCCGCGCTGGGTTCCCGGATGCTGGTGTGGATGTTCGCCGCCGCCGCGGCCTGGTTCAACTGGGTGCACGCGCCCCGGGGGATCGGCCACGACGGGGCGCCGCAGTTCTTCTCCGGCATGTCCCTGTCGGCGGCGGTGCTGTTCGACCGGGCGCTGAAGCAGACCCGCCGGGCGGCCCTGCGCGAACAGGGCCTGGTACCGCGCCCGTTGCCCCAGATCCGTATCGTCCGCTGGCTGCGGGCGCCGCGCGAGACCTACGGGGCCTGGTCGCTCATGCTCCTGGAGGGCGTGCGCAGCCTGGACGAGGCGGTCGAGGAGGTGCGCGACGACAAGCGGGAGAAGACCGAGGCCCGTCAGCGCCGGCGCGACCAGCAACGGGTCGAACGGGCCCAGCTGAAGGCGCTCAGCCGGGGCGCCCGGAGCTTCGTCAGCCGGACGCCCGCGCGGACGGTGGAGGTGCAGATGGACCGCGCCCCCGCGTCGGCGACCGGGGAGCCGGCCATAGCGGGGGAGAAGCTGACCGCCCGCTCCCGGCCCTCGCTGCAGTCGGTCCGCAAGGAACCGGTCACCGTCGACCTCACCGCGGAGGACGACACGATGGCGCTGCCGCGGCTCGACTCGCTGGAGCGCAAACTGAAGGACCTGGAGCAGCAGTTCGGCTGAGCCCGAGCGGCGACGGGGTGGGGACGCGATTCGTCAGGAGCGCGTCCCCACCCCGTCGTCGTCTCCGCCCGGGGCCTAAGCGGCCGCCGAACCCAGTTCGAACCAGACCGACTTGCCCACCGCGTGGGCCCGTACCCCCCAGGCGTCCGCGAGGGAACGCACCAGGATCAGGCCCCGGCCGCCGGTGTCCTCGTCCGGGGTGGGGGTGCGCATCAGGGGGCCCCGGGCCATGAAGTCCCGTACCTCCACGCGGAGTCCGCGCTGGGAGACGACGACGGTGAGGACCGCGTCGTCGTCGGTGTGCACCAGGGCGTTGGTGACGAGTTCGCTGGTGAGCAGTTCCGCTATGTCGGACCGGTCGGGCCGGTCCCAGTGCCGTAACAGGGCGCGCAGTTCGCGCCGCGCCGCGGGCACCGCCGCGAGGTCGGCCCGCGCCAGCTCGCGTCTGAGCCGGTGCGCCTCACGTGTGCCGCCGGTCTCGCCGTCCCCCGTGTCCGCCGGGGTGGCCCCCACCGTCATGGGACCGCCCTCTCGCGCCTGCCTCGTCATGACCCCCGCCCACACGTCGCCGGCCCTCCCCCTCCTGGTCGACCGCGTCCACGACGGATGGTTGCCCAGTGGACCAACGGCCAGTCATGGCCGTCGCCCGACCGCCGGGTCTTCGGCCACGCGCGGCGGCCGTACGGGCCGTCCACCGGCCGCCTCGACAGGTGTACGGAAAGCGCCGAGGCGGCCGGAAGACACCGCAGGAGCCGTCTGAGGGCTCCTGCGGGCCCATCCGCACACCCAGCGCCCCCGATCGGTCACTCGCGGTGAAACTGACCGGAAACAGCCGCTTGTGGGGCCGAGTTCAGGGCCGGGGCACGTTGCGGAGGTTGGAACGGGCCATCTGGAGCATCCGGCCGACCCCGCCGTCCAGCACGATCTTCGAGGCGGACAGCGCGAACCCGGTGACCATGTCGGCCTTGATCTTCGGCGGGATCGAGAGGGCGTTGGGGTCGGTGACGACGTCCACCAGGGCCGGCCCCTTGTGCTTGAACGCGTCCTTCAGCGCCCCGGCGAGCTGCTTGGGCTTCTCCACCCGTACCCCGAACACCCCACAGGCACGGGCTACTTCGGCGAAGTCGGGGTTCACGTCGGTGGTCCCGTAGGAGGGCAGGCCCGCCACCAGCATCTCCAACTCGACCATGCCGAGCGCGGAGTTGTTGAACAGCACGATCTTGACCGGCAGATCCTGCTGCACCAGGGTCAGGAAGTCGCCCATCAGCATGGTGAATCCGCCGTCACCGGACATGGAGACGACCTGCCGGTTCCGGTCGACCAGCTGGGCGCCGATGGCCATCGGCATGGCATTGGCCATCGAGCCGTGCGAGAACGAACCGATGATCCTGCGGCGGCCGTTGGGCTGGATGTAGCGGGCGGCCCAGACGTTGTTCATGCCGGTGTCGACGGTGAAGACCGCGTCGTCGTCGGCCAGTTCGTCCAGCACTGACGCCACGTACTCCGGGTGGATGGGGACGTGCTTGTCCACCTTGCGGGTGTACGCCTTGACCACGCCCTCCAGCGCGTCGGCGTGCTTCTTCAGCATCTTGTCCAGGAAGCGCCGGTCCGTCTTCTCCCGCACCCGGGGGATCAGACACCGCAGCGTCTCGCGGACGTCACCCCACACCGCGAGGTCCAGCCGCGAACGCCGGCCGATGACCTCGGGCCGTACGTCGATCTGCGCGATCTTCACATCGTCCGGCAGGAACGCGTTGTACGGGAAGTCGGTGCCGACCAGGACCAGCAGCTCGCACTCGTGGGTGGCCTCGTAGGCCGCGCCGTACCCGAGCAGCCCGCTCATCCCAACATCAAATGGATTGTCGTATTGAATCCACTCTTTCCCTCGCAGAGCGTGCCCCACCGGGGACTTGACCCGGCCCGCGAACTCCATGACCTCGGCGTGGGCGCCCGCCGTGCCCGCGCCGCAGAACAGGGTGACCTTGTCGGCCTGGTCGATCATCTCCACCAGGCGGTCGATCTCGGCGTCGCCGGGGCGGATCGTGGGCCGGGAGGTGACCAGGGCGCTCTCGAAGGACCGGTCGGGCGCGGGCTGGTCGGCGACATCGCCGGGCAGGGTGACCACGCTGACACCGCGCTGGCCGATCGCGTGCTGGATCGCGGTCTGGAGCAGCCGGGGCATCTGCTGCGGGTTGGAGATCATCTCGCTGTAGTGGCTGCACTCCGCGAACAGCCGCTCGGGGTGCGTCTCCTGGAAGTAGGAGAGGCCGATCTCGCTGGACGGGATGTGGGAGGCGAGCGCGAGTACGGGCGCCATCGAGCGGTGGGCGTCGTACAGGCCGTTGATCAGGTGCAGGTTGCCGGGGCCGCAGGAGCCCGCGCACGCCGTCAGTTTGCCGGTGATCTGCGCCTCGGCGCCGGCCGCGAAGGCGGCGACCTCCTCGTGCCGTACGTGCACCCAGTCGATCGCGGCGTTGCGGCGCACGGCGTCCACGACCGGGTTGAGACTGTCGCCGACGACGCCGTACATACGGCGCACGCCGGCACGGGCGAGGATGTCGACGAACTGCTCGGCGACGTTCTGTTTGGCCATGACGGTCGTCCGCCCCTTCGCGGTCCCGGGATACGCCCCTGCGCATCCATCAAGTCACAGGGGTCCCGGTTACGCCTCCCAAACGGCGGCGGCCGTACGGTCGTCGGCGTACCCCTTCACCCTCGTCTGGACGTCCGCCAGGAACCCGGCGAGACCCGGCGCGGCGGCGCGCGACCAGCGGCGGCCCAGGAACGCCCGCAGGGACGCCTCGCCGTGCAGCGGGTCCGCGAGGCCGGAGGTGCACATCATCAGCACATCACCCGGCCGGGCTATGGCGGCCCGGAACCGGAACGGCGCCCGCGGCGGCTCGGCGGGCTCGTACGGGCTCGGCGGGACCGGGATGCCGAGGTCCATCGTGAGACGGTCGCCGTCCGGCGGCTCCTCCCCCGGTGCGGGCGGTGCGGCCGGTTCGACGGACCGCCACTCGCCGTCCCGCAGCCGGAACAGCCCGCCCTCGCCCGCGCCGAAGAACACGCGGGTGCGGCAGTCCGGGTCGGCGGGCAGCAGCAGGCAGCGCAGGCTCGCGGTGGGCTCGCCGGAGGCGGCGCGGAGTTTGCCGAGGGTGCGGTCGGTGAGGCGGTTCAGCCCGGACTTGAGGTCGCCGCGCCGGTCGGCCCGCAGGTCCTCGACCAGCCGTTCGTGGCTGCGGCCCACCGCCTGTCCGATCCACCGGCACGCCTCGGCGGCCGCCCGGTGCGCGCCGGGCGCGGCCCGCGCGCCGGTGGCCATCGCCACCAGCACCAGCGCCTGCTCCCCCGCGCCGAACCGCGCCACCAGCAGCGCGTCCCGCCGCGCCTCCCCCCGGTACCGCGCGGAGTCCCCCCGCAGCGACACCGCCCGCAAGGTGCACGCCCCGTACCGCGCCCCCTCCAGCACGGTGTCCGACACCAGCTCCCCGAGTGCCTCGGGGTCGGCGACGGGCAGCGCGGTGGGCTCCGGCGCGTAGGTGGGCGGCCGCGAGCCGACGTAGTCGGGGGCGGGGGGCGCGGCGGGGGTGAAGTGCGCCACGCCGGTCACGACCGGGCCCCGGGGAGCGCCGGGCTCCACCGCGGCGGGCGCGGGCCAGCCGGGCATGGGCGGGACGGCGGGGGGTTGGCCGGTCCGGGGCGCCGGGGTTGCCGGCGCGGCCGGGGTGCGTCCTGCCGGGGCGTCCGTGGGCTTCGCCCGCCGGGGGTCGGGGGCAGGGGGCGCGGCCGGCGGTGCCGGGGCATCCGGCACCGGGGGGACGGCCGGTTCATGCGGCACGGGAGGCGGCGGGGCGGCCCCCGGCTGAGCGCCGTAACCCGGAGCGGGCGCCTCCGCCTCCCGCTGCGCCGGGAACGGCGGGCGCTCCTCGGGAGCCGGGCCGTCGGTTCTCCGGGACGGAAGGGGCGGTGAACCCCCCTGCGGACCACCCCGGTCGCCGGACACCGTCGTGCGTTTCGCCGAGGCGTAGCGGTCGTCCAGGGAATCCGGGCCCGGTGCCGGTCCGGTGTCCTCGGCCGTCTCGTCGTAGAGCTGCCCCCACCAGTCGTCGTCCTGGCGAGTGGGCCCGCCCCCCTGCTGACTCATGCCGGTAATTGTCACCACGCGGGGCGCGCGGAAACGGGGCATCGGCGAAATCCGGCCCTCCTCGCCTGCGCGTCGAGGGACAGGGCGAACGGCCGTACGAGATCTGCGGTTCCGTCCGGGCTCGGGCACGCTGGGCAGATGGGAGCGTGGGAACTCCTGCTGGTCGGCCTGGTGATCGCGCTCGGCCTGTGCGGAGTGCTGGTGCCCGGGGTGCCGGGTTCGTGGCTGGTGTGGGCCGGGGTCCTGTGGTGGGCGCTGACGAACCCGTCGGGCCTGGCCTGGGCGCTCCTGGTCGGCGCGACCGTCGTCCTGCTGCTGGCGCAGGCCGTCCGCTGGACGCTGCCCGCACGCCGGCTGCGCGCGAGCGGCGCGACGCCCCGGATGGCGGTGTACGCGGGGGTCGGCACGCTGGTCGGCTTCGTGCTGCTGCCGGTGGTGGGCGCGCTGCCCGGCTTCATGGGCGGGATCTACCTCGGCGAACGGCTCCGCCTGGGCCGCCACGGCGAGGCGATGGCCGCGCTGCGTACGGCGATGCGCTCGGGCGGCTCCAGCGTGTTCACGGAACTCTTCGCCTGCCTGCTGATTGCCGCCGCGTGGCTGGGCGCGGTGCTGTGGGGCTGAACCCGTTCACAGCAGGACGCGGCTGACGCAGTCGGCGACCGCCCGCATCCCGTCGTCGTCGAAGTGCAGGTGGTCGCCGGGGTCGTAGCGGGGCAGCAGCCGCGCCGGGTCGGCCGGATCGCGAAGCGCCGCGTCCGCGTCGCAGACCGCGTCGAAGGCGTGGCCGGTACGGATGAACTCGTTGACCCCCTGCCGCACCTTCTCGCGGGCCGCCGTGTGGGCCGGGTAGCCGGCGTACGGGGTGAGGGTGACGCCCACGACCCGCAGGTGCCGGGCGTGGGCGCGGGCGACGAGGGTGCGGTAGGCGTCGGCGTAGGCGCTGACATCGTCGGCGGTGGGGCTGCCGTTGATGTCGTTGACGCCCTCGAAGACGACGAGGAAACGGGCCCCGGCGCGGTCCAGCGCGTCCGCGTCGAGCCGGGCGAGTGCGCCGGGGCCGGTGCCGTCGCGCAGCAGGCGGTTGCCGCCGATGCCCGCGTTGAGGACGCCGAGCCGGCGGTGGCGTTCGGCCAGCAGGTCGGGCCAGCGGTGGTTGGCGTCGTGGGTGGAGCCGTGGCCGTCGGTGAGCGAGTCGCCGAAGGCGACGACGCCGGCGGTGGCCGCGCCGCGTACGTCGACCCCGGCGAGGTAGTACCAGTTGCTGATGGGGGTGCGGTACGCCGACCCGTCCTCGTCGGCCGCGTGCCCGGCACCGACCAGGGCGACCCAGCTGGTCTGGAGGGCGGTGCCGTGCTGGGTGGCGGGGCCTGAGTCGTCCGGGGTGAGGACGGTGACCAGGAGGTCGGCGGCGGCCGGGACGGTGAGCCGGACCGGGTCGGTGAGGAGGTCCCGGCCGGGCGGGACCGTGGCGCTGGTCGCGCGGTGGAAGGTGGCGGTGCGCAGGGTGCCGGGTACGGCGTCCGGGCCCTGGCCCTGCCGGAGGGCGACGGTGACCGCGCCGAGGTGGAGCGGGGTGGTGCCGAGCCGGTTGGTGACCCGCACCCGCAGCTCGTGGCCGCCGACGCTGAGGTGGACGATGTTGCGGATCGCGGCGCCGGGCAGGGCGGGGGCGGTGCCGGAGGGGGCGGCCTCCCAGGTGCCGGTCCAGGGCTGCTGTCCTCCGGCGGCCCATGCGGGGGCCGGGGTGAGGACGAGCAGCAGGGCCGCGAGGAACCGTACGACGTAGCCCAATGTCCGCCCTTTCGCACCGGGCCCGTCCGGCTGTCCGGGCCACCGCAGGCGACGGTGCCACACGGGCGAGCCGGGCGCGGAGCACCCGCACCGCACGCCCACCCGCTCGGCCCAGCCGGTCGGGTGGGTCCGGTCAGCGCACCCGCATCCCTGCCCGACTTGTGCTGCGGTTACCCAGGGGCGCGGGGAACTGCGCGACCGGCCACGACGGCCCGCAGCCGCCCACGCGCCGAGCAGCCGGCGACGGGCAGGGGCTACGCATCCCCCAGCACCCCCTCCAGCCGCAGCAGCCACATCTTCCGTTCCAGCCCGCCCGCGTACCCGGTCATCGTGCCGTCGGCGCCGATGACGCGGTGGCAGGCGCGGACGACGAGCAGGGGGTTGGCGCCGAGCGCGCCGCCGACCGCGCGGATCGCGGCGCGGGGCGCGCCGAGCCGGGCCGCGATCGCGCCGTAGGTGGTGGTGGACCCGTAGGGGACGGCGTCCAGGGCGGCCCACACCCGCTCGCGGAACTCGGTGCCCTGGGCGCGGACCGGCAGGTCGAACTCCTTGAGGTCTCCGGCGAAGTACGCGGTGAGCTGCTCGGTGGCTTCCCGGAAGGGCCCGGCGTCGTGCCGCCAGCCCTCCTGGACGGTCCGTCCGCCCTTCTGGCCGGGTACGGAGACCGAGGTCAGGGCGCCGTCGGCGTCGGCGGTGAGCAGCAGGGGGCCGACCGGGGAGGCCAGTTCGGTCCAGTAGGGGTTGTCCATGATCGCCATCAGTCGGTCAGCTCCTCGGCGACCCGTAGGTGGAGTACGGCGTAGGACCGCCAGGGCCGCCAGGCTTCGGGCAGGTCCGTACCGGGTGGGGTGACGTCCGGGTCGCCGAGCACGCGCGCCCGGAGGGCGGCGACGGCGGCCGGGGTGATGCCGGGCAGCCCGGCCAGCGCGCGCCGGGCCTCGTCCCGGTCGGCGCCGGGGTCCAGGCGCAGGCGGCCGTCGGCGAGGGCGGCGGCGAGCGTACCGATCGGCGTCCCGGCCTCCGACCCGGCGAGGACGGCGGGCTCGGGGAAGAGGTGGGTCAGGGTGCCGCTGGGCGCGTCGAGCGCCTTGCCGTACCGCAGGACGAGCCGTTCGAGGGCTTCCGGTGTCCCGGTCAGGACACGCGCGGCGATCTCCAGCGGGTCGACCGCGCCGGGTGAGCGCAGGCCGGGCCGGGCGGCGACGAGCGGGGCGAGCCGGGGGTCGGCGCCGAGGCGGGCGTCGACGGCGTAGGGGTCGGCGTCCAGGTCGTACAGCCGGCGCAGCCGGTGCACGGCGGTGGTGAGGTCGCGGGGGTCGGTGAGCAGCAGCCGGGCGTCGAGCCAGCCGCCGGGCCGGGTGCCGCCGCGCGGCTCGGGGGTGTGGGCGCGCTCGTGGACGACGGCGACACCGGTGCCGTACGGCAGCCGCAGGGTGCGCCGGTGGACCCGTGCGCCCGGGGTGCCGGTCACCTCCTCCACGCCGGGTACGGCCTCGCGGGCGAGCAGGTCGAAGACGGCGCCGGCCTGATAGGGGCCCCGGTGGGCCAGGCGCAGCGGGATGCCGGTGCCGGGAGTGGCCCGGCGGGAGCGCGGGGCGGCGTTCCGTACCTCGGTGGGGGTGTGGGCGTAGACCTCGCGGATGGTGTCGTTGAACTGGCGGATGCTGCGGAAGCCGGACGCGAACGCGATGTCGGTGACTGGGAGTTCGGTCGTCCGCAGCAGGGTCCGCGCGGTGTGGGCGCGCTGGGCGCGGGCGAGGGCGACGGGTCCGGCGCCGACCTCGCCGGTGAGCTGGCGCTGCACCTGCCGGGGGCTGTAACCGAGGCGGGCGGCGAGGCCGGTGACGCCTTCGCGGTCGACGACGCCGTCGGCGATGAGCCGCATGGCCCGGCCGACGACGTCCGCGCGGACGTTCCACTCGGCCGACC
Organism: Streptomyces seoulensis; assembly: GCF_004328625.1. NCBI lineage: Bacteria > Bacillati > Actinomycetota > Actinomycetes > Kitasatosporales > Streptomycetaceae > Streptomyces > Streptomyces seoulensis. Next base: position 5,091,160 of record NZ_CP032229.1, on the reverse strand, counting down.
CCGGTACGGCGTCCGGGCGGCAGCGGCGGCAGGCCCGGAAGCCCGCGCCCTGGGCGGCGGCCGCCGTGCGGAAGAACCGGACGTTGCACCGCTTCGGTGTCACCGCCGGGCAGCTCGGGCGGCAGTAGATGCCGGTGGTCCGGACGGCGAAGAAGAAGACGCCGTCGAACCGCCCGTCGCGGCTGCGCACCGCCTCGTACCTGCTGTCATCGTCCGTCATGCGTCCAGTGTCGGACGTGGGAGGGGGGCCGGGCCAGCGGAAAACGGACATGCAGCCCGGCCCCCTCCCTCAGGGGTCGCTAGGACCAGTGCCCCCGCTTGGCCCGCATCGCGGCCCGGCCCTCGGCCCCCTTGCGCTTCCAGTCCTTGCGGATCTCGGCGCGCAGGCGGGCGTCGGTCTTGGCGACGATCCACTGGTTCTCGCGGACCAGCTTGCGGTAGCTCTCCAGCCGCCGGACCGGCAGTTCGCCGGAGTCGACGGCGGCGGCGACCGCGCAGCCGGGCTCCGAGCTGTGGGAGCAGTCGTGGAACCGGCAGCGCGCCGCCAGTTCCTCGATCTCGGAGAACACCTGGCCGACCCCGGTCTCCGCGTCGTACAGGCCGACGCCGCGCAGGCCGGGGGTGTCGATGAGCACACCCCCGCCGGGCAGCGGCAGCAGGTTGCGGGTGGTCGTGGTGTGCCGTCCCTTGCCGTCCACGTCCCGCGCGGCCCGTACGTCCATGACGTCCGTACCGACGAGCGCGTTGGCCAGCGTGGACTTGCCCGCGCCGGACTGCCCGAGCAGCACGGCGGTGCCGTTGCCGGTCAGCGCCCGGAGCTCGTCCAGCCCGTCGCCGTGCAGCGCGCTGACCGTCAGCACGGCCACACCGGGCGCGGCGGTCTCGACGTCCTGCACGAGGTGCGCGAGCGTCACGGGGTCCGGCACGAGGTCGGCCTTGGACAGGACGACCACCGGCTGCGCCCCGGACTCCCACGCCAGCGCGAGGAACCGTTCGACCCGCCCGAGGTCCAGCTCGACGGCGAGCGACACGGCGACGACGGCGTGATCGACGTTGGCCGCCAGGATCTGCCCGTCGGACCGCTTGGACGAGGTGGACCGCACGAACGCCGTCCGGCGGGGGAGGTAGGCGCGGACGTACCGGGGGCTGCCGCCCTCGGGGTCGACCGCGGCCCAGTCCCCCGTGCACAGCACCCGCATCGGGTCGTTGGGCGTCACGAACGCGGTGTCCGCGCGGACGACCCCGTCCGCGGTGAGGACGTCACACTGCCCCCGGTCGACCCGGACGACTCGCCCGGGGAGCAGACCCTGACGGGCGTAGGGGGCGAACTCGGCTTCCCAGTGGGAGTCCCAGCCGAGGGTCAACAGGGCATGAGAGGAGGAGAGTTGCAAGGGAGACCCTTCACAAGGGTGACCCCGGCGAGCGCCTGCGGCGCGATCGGATCAGCCGGTGGCCACGGAGGTGGAGTGGATGAACTTCTGGTCGCGGGCAAGACCCATCACAGAGACAGCCATCGGTCACACCTCCCTTTCCTCACTCGGCCTGAGGCTCCGGCGAACCACCGCCGCGCGAAGCGGTTCTCACTGTAGAGCGGCGCCTGTCGAGCCGCCATCGATTTTCGCGGCATGGGGAGCCCGGTCCAGGAGGTGGTGCATGACGGTCTCCGGGAGGGCGGGGTTGGCGGCGGTGATGTCTGCGGTGGTGCGGTCGTACAGGCGGGTGGTCAGGAGGCGTGTGGACAGGCGTGGGTTGACGGCCGCGGTGTTCCGTACGGACCAGTGGGGATCGTCGAGCAGGCGGATCACGGATGCCTCGCCGAGCCCTTCTTCCGCCGCAGGACGGTGTCCCAGCCGGCCTCCCGCTCCTCCGGTCTTTCCGCCGCCCACCCCCGGGCCCACGCCTCCGGCCATTCCCCGAACGGGGCGACGGCCACGAACCAGACCTCGTACTCCTCGCAGGTGAGGCCCAGGACGCTCTCCCCTTCCGGCGACATCGTCACGAACTCCGGCTGCCCCGGGCGGGGGCCGAGGTGACCGGCCAGATCCCACTGCTCCCCCAGCCGCACTCGGGTCCAGCAAGCGCAGCCCTGGTTGCCGACGCTGATCAGGAACTCCCCGTCCGCGTCGAACACGCCGTGCTCGACGGCGAGCCGGTGCCACTGCCGGTTCAACTCCGCGACCAGATCGGCGTGGTCGTCCGGTACGGCGAGCGTGGGTTCCGTGCTCGCGGCGATCACCGGGCGCCAGGCGGTCATCGGGGGGCGCGCGTCAAAGACCCGTCCGGTTCCGACGAGTTCAAGACCGGCGCGGCGGAGCAGTTCGTGCAGTTCAGCACGGTCAGCCGTCATGTCGGCCATCATCCCCCGCGGCTTCGGTCAACCGTTCGCGCAGGGAGTTCCGTTGAGGGTGAACGCGTCCGGTGTGCCGTTGGCCCCCTGTGAGCTGCCCACGAACCCGAACTCGACCGTCCCGTGGGCGGCGACCGACCGGTTGTAGTCCTTGGCGTCCGCCGTGACCCGGGCGCCGTCCTGGTGGGGGGTCGCGTCCCAGGTCTGGCCGATGCGCTGGCCGTCGGGGAAGGTCCAGGCGAGTCGCCAGCCGGTGAGGGGGGCGTCGGTGGTGATGCGCAGGGTCGCCTGGAAGCCGGTGCTCCACTCGTCGTCCAGGCGGTAGGCGACCTGGCAGGTGGTGGGGGTGCTCGGGGTGGGGGTCGCCGAGGGCTTGGGGGACGGCGGCGGAGGTTTGCGGGTCCGGGTAGGGCTCGGGATCGGGGACGCCGGTACCGGGATCGTCCGGGTCGTCGCCGGGGCCGCCGAGCGGGAGGGGGACGGGGTGGGGGCGGGGTGCGGGGTGTCGGGGGCGGCGACCGGTTTCTGGTCGTCGCGGGCGGATGCGTCGGCGTCGTCCGGGGTGCCGAAGGGCATCAGGGAGACGCCGAGGGCCACCGCCGACAGCAGGCCCGCCGCCGCGAGGAGGCTGCCGCGCAGGACGCGGCCGCGCGCCGCCTCGTCGTCCGTACGCGCCCCCGGTCCCGAGGGTGCGCCCACGCCGAGGCGGACCTCGGCGGCGCGGCGGCGGCGTTCCAGGTAGGCGAGGGCGCCCCAGCCGATGACACCGCCGGCGAGCGCGGCCGGGATGCCTCCGCCGTGCAGGCGCAGACAGGCGGCGGCCTCGGCGCACGGGACGCAGGTGGCGAGGTGGCGGGAGAGGTCCTCGGGGGTCTCGGCGCCGGGCGAGCGGGTGACGGCGTCCAGCAGACGGGCGTAGCTGCGGCACTCGGCGTCCAGCGGGGCGTCACGGTGGGCGCGGTGGCAGCGGTCGTGGAACAGCACGCGGACCTGGTCGAGTTCGGCGCCCGTGGTCAGCGGGTCCAGGCCCAGCCGGCGGGCGACGCTGGGCAGCGGGAGCGACTCCACCTCGGCGAGCCAGAGCAGCGTGGCGTCGGCCTCGGGCATGTCACGCAGACCCCGCAGCGCGATGGGCCGGCCCAGCGGAGGACCCGGGTAACGGGCGGCCGCCTCGGAGTTGAGCCAGAGGCGGAGGTCGGGGTCGAGTTGGTGTCCCTTGCCCTCGCTCTCCCAGTTCGCCGCCGTCTCCCGTACGGCGGTGAGGAGTTGGGGGATGACCGGCAGCCGGGCGGTACGGCCGCGTACGGCACCCTGCGCGGCCCGCAGCTCACGCATCCCCAAGGTGAAGGCTTCGTCGGCCAGTTGGTGCGCCGTTCCCGCTCCGGCCGTGCACAGGTCGGCGTAGGAGAGGACCGCGTCCCAGCACTCGGCGAACAGCGCCGCCTCGGCGGCGTCCTGAGGTGGCGGCAGATCGGGCATCGGTCTCCAGCGTCCACGAGCGAGGGGCAACTCACCACAGCGAGGGTGGAGTTGGGGCCTCGCGGAGGCAGGAGCCTTTCACGCCGCCGCCGGGCTGACAAGCGGACCCGGCGGATCGGGTGAGCGCCTCGTCGCCCGGCGTGACCGGTCCGGTCACCGCGCGCCCGCCACTCCGTCAGGGGATACGGAGGCGGGCGCTCAGCGGTTCAGACTCCCGGACCGGCAGGGCCGGTTCAGACCTCCACCCGCTCCTCGGCGGACAGGCTGTCCATGAAGGAGCTGACGGAGAAGACCGCGTTGCCGGGGCCGGGCGGGCCGTAGCCGGGCGGGTAGGAGAGGCCGAAGTCGTCCATGGTGTTGCGGTACGCCTCCAGCAGCCGGATGTGGTACTCCAGCGGCGCGCCCTGCGGGTTGGCCTTGCCGAGCGGGGTGGTGGGCTCGGGGCACCAGGTGGTGAAGCGCGGCGTGATGCCGTGCGACATGAAGAAGCGCAGCCCCTCGGTGGTGGAGGCGATGGCCTCGTCGACGGTGGTGAAGCCGAAGGGCTCGGCCATCTCCACGCCCGCCACGAAGTTGGGGATCACGTTGCGCGCGCCGAACACGTCGGCGGAGTCCAGGATGCGCTTGTGCCACTCGTCCCGGCCGACGTACCGCTCCTTGCCGGGGCAGTACATCTTGAACAGGTACTCGTCCCACACCTCGAAGTTGGGGTGGTAGATCTGCACGCCGTAGTCCTTGAAGCGCTGGACGTCCGCCTTGGGCAGCGCCTGGGCGACGACCTTGCCGATCCAGCGGCCCGGGAAGTGCTCCTCGATGGCCTTGGCGTACCGCCCGTAGAAGTCGGCCTCGTCCAGCCCCTGGACCTTGGTCGTGATCGCGCCGCCCGTGAGGGTGTACGCGGTGGAGATCTTGGCGGTGTCGTACTTGTCGATGATCTCCAGCGCCTCAAGGACCTCGTCGACGTCCTTCACGCCCGTGTAGGGCCGGCCCGCCGCCTTGTGCTGGCGCCAGTTGTGGTTGATGTCGCAGTACTGGCACTCCTCCTTGGCGCCGAAGTACTGGCACACGCGGAAGGCGGTCAGGTAGATCAGGTAGCCCCACTGAATGGTGGGGGCCACCTCCATGACCGACTTCCCGTTGGAGAGCTTGTGCCGGTAGTACTCGGGCATCGGCGGCACGCCGACGTCGGAGATCCGCTTGCCGTCGAGGTAGAGGCCGAGCTGGCCGTGCTCGTCGGCGGCGACCCGGTAGGGGGAGGCGGGGTTCACCCGTACGGAGACGACCGTGCGGCGCAGGTCGTAGGGGCCGCCGGTGAGGATGATCTCCTCCGGGGGCCTGCGGAGCGCGGCCTCGCCCAGCTCGGGCAGGGTGCCGTGGTCGAAGGAGAAGATGAAGTAGGACTTCGGCTTCACCTCGCCGTTCTCGTTGTCGCTGAGGGCCGAGGCGTCGAAGGCGACTCCGCCCCGGAGCAGGTCCTCCTTGAAGACGGCTTCCCGTGGCACATGCGGGAACCGCTCCATCAGATCCTCGACCAGCGCGGTGCGGCTGCCCATCCCTGTCTCCTCCGGCTAAGGTCCCGGCTCACACGTACATCTCACACCGTATGCCCCCACTTCCCGGCAAGCCCTCCCGGGGTGCTGTGAGCCACGCGACGTGTTGCCCCACCGTCCGGGTCTTCGCAGGTCGCGGCAGTGATGAGAGGGTCTGGGCACAAGGCACTCTCGGGAGGGACGGCAGGGATGACCAGGTCGGCGCGGGCGGTCACCAACTGGGCGCGGAACATCACGTACACGGCCGACGAGTTCCACCGGCCCGCCTCACCGGACGCGCTGCGGGCGCTGGTGGCGGACAGCGCGCGGGTGCGGGTGCTGGGCAGCGGGCACTCCTTCAACCGGATCGCGGACCCCGGCGCCGGGGGCGTCCTGCTGTCGGTGGCCGGGCTGCCGCCGGTGATCGACGTGGACACGACGGCCCGGACGGTACGAGTCGGGGGCGGGGTCCGGTACGCGGAGCTGGCCCGTACGGTGCACGCGCAGGGGCTGGCGCTCGCCAACATGGCGTCCCTGCCGCACATCTCGGTCGCCGGGTCGGTCGCGACGGGCACCCACGGCTCCGGCGTGGGCAACGGGCCGCTCGCCTCGGCGGTACGCGAGGTGGAGCTGATCACGGCGGACGGCGGCACCCTGCGGATCGCCCGGGGCGACGCCCGTTTCGACGGCGCCGTCACCTCGCTGGGCGCGCTCGGCGTGGTCACCGCACTCACCCTCGACCTGGAACCGGCGTACGAGGTCGAGCAGCACGTCTTCACCGAACTCCCCCTGGACGGGCTGGAGTACGAGACGGTCGCGGCCTCGGCGTACAGCGTGAGCCTGTTCACCGACTGGCGGGCGCCGGGGTTCCGGCAGGTGTGGCTGAAGCGGCGCACCGACCAGGCGCCGGTCGACTTCCCGTGGGCAGAGCCGGCGGCCGGGGCGATGCATCCGGTGCCGGGGATGCCCGCCGTCAACTGCACCGAGCAGGGGGGCGTGCCGGGGCCCTGGCATGAGCGACTGCCGCATTTCCGGGCCGAGTTCACACCGAGCAGCGGCTCGGAGCTCCAGTCGGAGTACCTGCTGCCGAGGGCGGACGCCCTCGTCGCGCTGCGTGCCCTGGACGCGATCCGGGAGGCGCTCGCCGAGGTGGTGCTGACCTGCGAGGTCCGTACGGTCGCGGCCGACACGCAGTGGCTGAGCCCGGCGTACGGGCGTGACTCGGTGGCGCTGCACTTCACCTGGATCGAGGACGCGGCGGCCGTGCTCCCCGTGGTCCGCGCGGTGGAGGCCGCCCTCGGCACGCTGGACGCCCGGCCGCACTGGGGGAAGGTGTTCGAGATGCCGTCGGCGGTCGTGAAGGAGCGGCTCCCGAGGCTGGCCGACTTCCGGGCGCTCGCGGCCGAGCTGGACCCGGCGGGCAAGTTCGCCAACGAGTTCGTGCGGGAGATTCTTTCCTAGAGCCTCTAGGATGCAGCCTGGAAACCCAAGGTGGCATCCAAGGAGGTGGGTCCATGGCGCGTGCGGGGATCACGGCGGACCGGCTGGTCGCGGCCGCCGCCGAACTCGCGGACGAGGCCGGCTTCGAGCACGTCACCCTCTCCGCGCTGGCCCGGCGCTTCGGGGTGAAGGACGCGAGCCTGTACTCGCACGTCCGGAACCTGAACGACCTGCGCACCCGGCTGGCGCTGCACGCGGGCGGCGAGCTGATCGACCGCATCGCGGCGGCGGTCGCCGGACGCGCGGGCCGGGACGCGCTGACCGCCTTCGCGAACGCGTACCGCGCCTACGCCCTGGAGCACCCCGGCCGGTACGCCGCCACCCAGATCCGCATCGACCAGTCCCTGATCGCGGACTCCCCCGCCCTGCGCCGCACCGCCGAGATCACCTACGGGATGCTCCGGGCCTACGGCCTGACCGAGCCCGACCTCACGGACGCCGTACGCCTGCTGCGCAGCACCTTCCACGGCTACTGCGTACTGGAGTCGGCGGGCGGCTTCGGCGCCGGCCGCGCGGTGGACGCCTCGTGGGACAAGGGGGTCGAGGCGCTGCACCGGGCCCTCGAACACTGGCCGAGGGAGAGCGCATGACGACCCCCGACTTCGACGTCACCGGCACCGGCCCGGTGCTGCTCCTCCTGCCGGGCGGCGCAGGGCATCCCATGGGGCTGGGCCCGCTGGTCGCGCGGCTGGCGCACCGGTTCACCGTGGTGACGTACGACCCGCTGGGCCTGGCGCACGGGCGGCTCGGGCAGCCGGTGCCGGACCAGCGGCCGGAGGACTGGGCCGACGGCGCGGACCGGGTGCTGGCCGCCGTGCTGCCGCCCGGTGAGCGGGGGTACGTCTTCGGGACCAGCTCGGGCGGGATCGCGGCGCTCGCGCTGGCCGCGCGGCACCCGGAGCGCCTGGCGCACGTGGTCGCGCACGAGCCGCCGTGCGCGCTGGTCCTGCCGGACGGGGCGGACCGGCGCCGGGAGCTGCTCGCCGCGCTGGACGGCCCGGGGCGCCCGCCCGCCGAGGGCCCGGACGCGACCCCGATGGGCGTCTTCCTCGCGCATGTCCTGCACCCCTTCACCGCGTACGTACCCACCCCCGCGCCCGCCCTGCTGACGCTCGCGGCGGGAGCCGACTCGCGTGACCAACTCCCTCACCGCACGGCCGAGTTCCTCGCCGAAGGCGCCCTGCTGGAACTCCCCGGCGGCCACCTCGGCACCCTGGAGCACCCGGAGGAGTTCGCGGACCGGCTCGCCGAGGCGCTCACCTCGATTAGCGTCGAGGGATGAGCACCGACCTGGCCACCGCCCTCACCGAGGGCCCGCCGCTCGTCCTGGACGGCGGGCTCTCCAACCAGCTGGCGTCGGCCGGGTACGACCTGAGCGACGAGCTGTGGTCCGCGCGACTGCTCGCGGAGGCCCCGGAGGCGATCACCGAGGCCCACCTCGCCTACTACAGGGCCGGCGCCGACGTGGCGATCACGGCTAGCTACCAGGCGACGTTCGAGGGCTTCGCGGGGCGCGGCATCGGCCGGGCGCAGGCCGCGCGCCTGATGGCGTCCAGCGTGGAGCTGGCCCGCGAGGCCGCCCGGCGCGCCAGGACTACGCGCCCCCTGTGGGTGGCCGCCTCGGCGGGCCCGTACGGCGCGATGCTCGCGGACGGCTCCGAGTACCGGGGCCGCTATGGCCTGACCCGCACCGAGCTGGAACGCTTCCACCGCCCCCGCCTGGAGGTCCTCGCCGGGGCCGCCCCCGACATCCTGGCCCTGGAGACGATCCCGGACACCGACGAGGCGGAAGCCCTGCTGCGCGCGGTACGCGGCCTGGGCGTCCCCGCCTGGCTCTCCTACAGCGTCGACGGCGACCGCACCCGGGCCGGCCAGCCCCTGGAGGAGGCGTTCGCCCTGGCCTCCGACGCCGAGGAGATCGTCGCGGTCGGCGTGAACTGCTGCGCCCCCGAGGACGTGCCCCGGGCCGTGGAGACGGCGGCGCGGGTGACGGGCAAGCCGGTGGTCGCCTACCCCAACAGCGGCGAGACCTGGAACGCCCGGACCCGTACCTGGGACGACTCCCCCACCCTCGATCCCACCCTCTCGGCCACAGGCGCCCGCCTCGTGGGCGGCTGCTGCCGGGTCGGCCCGGAGACGATCACCGCGATCGCCCGGTCACTGGGCCGCGTCTGACCGTCCGGTCAGCGCCTGCGCAGTACCGGGGACCTGCGCAGGCGCCGTACCGCCGCGAGCCGGTCCGGGGAGGAGGCCGGGCGGGGGACGAAGGGGCGGGTCCAGAGGGCGAGTTCCGCGTCCCGGGGGCCGTGGGCGAGGTGGGGGCCGGTGGTGTCGAAGACACGGGTGGGGTGGGTCGCGTCCCAGGACGGCCAGCCGGGGTCGCCCTTGGTGGCGAAGTCGACCCAGGAGGCGTGCATGGTGTCGGCCAGGGACTGGGGGGCGCCCTCGCCGGCCAGCCTCACGGCCTCCTCGACCTCGCCGGTGTCGAAGACGAAGCCGAGTTCCAGGGAGTGGCAGGCGCCGAGGGCGGGGCGGAGCGACGGCCAGGCGAACTCGTACACGTGAGAGCGGGACGGGCGGGCGTCGGCCAGGCGGTGCAGCGGAAGCCGCAGCATGTGGTCGGTGACCATCTGGCCGACCAGTTCGGCGGCGCCCGCGGAGGGCCGCAGGGCGCGGTAGCCGCGCGGGACCTCGGAGCCGACGTGGCAGCGGGCCATCGCGCCGGCCAGAGCGACCGCGCCGAGCCGGTCGACGTGTTCGACCAGGCCGCCGGGCACCAGCCAGAGCCGGTACTCGTCGCGGGTCCAGCCCATCAGCAGGTCGACGCCGGGTGCCGCGCCGCCGTCGCTGAGGGCGGCCAGCGGGTCGGTGGGGACGAGGTCGCCGTCGACGACGATGCCGAAGCCGGGCCCGCCCAGGACGGGGCTGCTGCGCCGGCCGGCCTCGGCCTGGGTGCGCAGCAGCAGGTCGCGGTCGACGCCGGCGAAGGCGGCGGCGGTCGCGGGGACCTTCAGCCGGGCCGCCATCCGGCGGACCATGCGCCGGACCTTCTCCCGGTCCGAGACCTCCGGCGCCCCGCTCTGGAGCACCGCGCGCCGGACCAGCCCGCGCGCCTGCGGGGCCGCGATGAGCACGCCCGTGCTGATGGCCCCGGCCGACTGCCCGGCCAGGGTGACGTTGCCGGGGTCGCCGCCGAAGGCCGCGATGGACTCGTGCACCCAGGCCAGCGCGGCGAGCTGGTCGCGCAGGCCCAGGTTGGCGGGGGCGTCGGGGAAGAGGCCGTAGCCCTCGACGCCGAGCCGGTAGTTGACCGAGACGAGGACGACGCCGTCGCGGGCGAAGGCCCGCCCGTCGTACACCGGGACCGCCGAGGAACCCCTGGTCAGAGCGCCGCCGTGCAGCCAGACCAGCACCGGGAGGCGGGCGCCGGGGCCGGGCTCGGGGGTCCAGACGTTGAGGTTGAGACAGGCGTCGCCGGGGACCGAGGGGTCGGAGAGGTACTGGGCGAACGCCTCGGAGTACGGCGGTTTCGGCGGGGTCGGCCCGAAGGCTCCGGCGTCGCGCACGCCGTCCCAGGGCTCGGGCGGCTCGGGGGCGCGGAAGCGGCGGAGACCGAAGGGGGGTGCGGCGTAGGGGATGCCCCGGAACACCGCGTTCCCGTGCTCGTACCGGCCGCGTACCGCGCCGTACGGAGTGCGGGCCACCGGGCCCGTCCGGTCAGTCCGGTCAGTCCGGTCAGCCGACATCGCCCACCAGCCCTTCGTCGCCGGTGCGGCCGCCGGGGCGGCACGCACCACATCTGTCTCCCAGAGCACCGCCCGGAGTGGATCTATTCCGGCGCACCGACCGCCCGTACGGTCAGTCGTCCCGGGAGCCCTTGGGCGGCTGGTGGCCGTTCCTGGTGTGGCCGCGCAGCCGGCCGGTGATGTCCTCCGGGGGCAGGAAACGGGACCAGCGCTCGGGGAACTCGGACGGCATGTCCGGGTCCTCCGGGTCGGCGTCGCGCAGCCCGGCCGCCCAGGCGACGTAGTCCGCGACCTGGGCCTCCCGCTGGCGCTCGTTGGCCTCGCGGGCGGCGGCGGTCGCGGCGGCGGGCCAGACCCGGTCGATGGCGGCGTTGACGGCGGCGCCGACCAGCACGGCGAAGGCGGACACGCCGATCCACAGCAGCACCGCGACGGCGGCGGCGAGGGAGCCGTAGATGGTGGCGCCCTCGATGGTGTGGGTGAGGTAGACGCGCAGCAGGAGGCTGCCCACCACCCACATGGCGAGGGCGACCAGCGCGCCGGGCACGTCCTCGATCCAGGGCGAGCGGACGGGCACGGAGACGTGGTAGAGCGTGGTCAGGAAGACGATGGAGAGCACGATGACGACCGGCCAGTACAGCACTTGGACGACCGTCGCCGACCACGGCAGCACCCCGACCACCGCGTCCGGACCGGCCACCATCAGGGGCAGCGCCACCGAGCCGATCAGCAGGGCCACCACGAACAGCAGGAACGCCATGATCCGGGTCTTGACGATGCCCCGGACCCCGTCGAGGCCGTACATCACGGTGATGGTGTCGATGAAGACGTTCACCGCGCGCGAGCCCGACCAGAGGGCGAACAGGAAGCCGATGGAGATGACGTCGGGCCGGCCGCCCTTCATCACGTCGTTGAGGATCGGCTCGGCGATCTCCTTGACGCCCTTGTCGGACAGGACGGTGCGGGAGGCTTCGAGGAGGTTGGTCTCCAGGCTGTGGATGGTGTCGGCGCCGGTCCAGTCGTCGACGTAGCCGAGCAGGCCGATGAGGCTGAGCAGCAGCGGGGGCACGGACAGCAGCGTGAAGAACGCGGCCTCGGCGGCGAGGCCGAGGATGCGGTACTCCATGCAGGAATTGACCGTGTCCGTCAGCAGCAGCCAGGCCGTCCTCCGCTTGGAGACGTTCCGGTAGAGCGCCTTGGCCCGGTGGAGGCGACCGTGGGGCCGCTTGGGGGATTCGCTTGCTGACTGCACGTCCTAACGGTATCCGCCGCACCGCGCGCCACTCACCTCGCGGGGGCACGCCCGAGTGACGGTCCGGCGCGGGGTGCGGCGCCGCGGGGGTGGTGCCGCGCCGACTCGGCACCGCCCCCACGACACGGGCCCGCGAGGGGCGCGAACGCCGCCCCGGGGCGGCGCAGGAGTCAAGTCTCCTGCTGTCCCTCCCGGTTCACCAGAGGGGTGGGGGGTTGCAACTTGTCCCCGGCCGTGCGCGGAGGGTGTCGGACGGCCCCGTGAGCTGCCGCGCGGCGCCGGGGACGGCGGTGCGCCGGACGGCACGGGGGGCGCGTCGAGCGCCCCCTTTCACGCCGGGCGCCTCCTGCCGCAGGGCGGGCACCTTCCGTGTATTTGCGGCCTCTTGGCCCCGTCGCACCCCGTGCTGCCGTAGCATCCGAGGCGGGTCCGCCCCGTGCCGGGTGATCAACAAGACGATCGCCGGGCGCAGTTGGCCCGCCTCGGGAGGAGACATGAAGCAGCGCGGCAGACACCGCAGGCGCAGACGGGGCGTGGCGTTGCGCGCGGCCCTCACGGGGACCGGGCTGGCGCTCACCGCGGCGGCCACCCTGATCAGCACCTCCCAGGCCGAGGTCGCCGGGAACCCCGGCGCGCTCAAGCCGCTCACCTCCGCCTCCGACACCGCCCCGCTGCGCCTCCAGGAACGCCTGGAACCCGCCGCCGTGCTCAACCGGCTGTCCGCCGCCATGGGCCGCCCGGTCGGCGTGGACACCGTGCTGGGCGACGCCGACCGCCGGATGCGGGCGGGCGCCGACTGCACGGACGACGACCGCTCCTCCCTGCCCCTGACCCCCGAGGCCACCCGTTCCTACTGCTGGGACCCGGCCGACACCGCCGACACCGCCTGGCGTCCCGCCGCCGTGACCACCTCCGGCGACGCCGACGAGGACGGCGTCTGGGGCAGCCACCGGGTGGTGCTGACCGGCTGGACGCACGCCACCGACACCGGCCGCGCGGCCGAACGCGGCCTGACCCGCGTCGCCTTCACCGACCTCGACGACCCCGCCCGCCCGGTCTACCGCTGGGTCCTGCTGGTGCTGCCGGTCGACGGCGGCCGGGACTACCGGCCGCTGACCTCGGGCGTCTCCGGCATGGTCTGGAACCACGGCAAGCTGCTGGTGACCGCCTCCGACGGCGGCGCCGAGGCGCTCTACGTCTACGACCTGGACCGTATCCAGCGCACCACCACCAACGAGCCCGCCGTCGGCCGGGTGCCGCACGGCTGGTCGGCCGCCGGGTACCGGTACGTCCTGCCCGCCGTGGGTTCCTACCGCTACACCGACGGCCGCTGCGAGGGCGGCCGGCCGCCCTGTCCCGGCCCGCTGGCGCTGGACCGCAGTACCGCCCCGGTAAGCCTGGTCGCGGCCGAGCGCACCTCCCCGGACGGCGCCCGCCGCGCCCGGCTGTGGCGGTACGCGTTCAGCTCCGCGCCGGACCGGGCCGGTCTGCTCGCCACCGACTCCGCCGGGCACACCGACGCCGTCGAGATGTTCCGTACCAAGGCGCGCGGGGTGCGGGGTGTGCTGTCGTACCGGCAGGCCGGGGCGGCGGGCTCGTCCTGGTACACCGGCCAGCTGCCGGGCTCCGAGGACGGCCGGGGCGGGCTGTGGCGGCAGGACGCGGACGGCGCGAAGGGGGCCCGCTGCGGCGCGGACGGCTCGCACCACTGCTGGACCGAGTCGGCGGTGGCGCTGTCGTACTGGCAGGAGACCGGCGAGGTATGGTCGCTGTCGGACCGGATGCTGTTCGCGGTGCCGCTGACCTCGCTGGAACGCTCGCTGGACTGAGCCGCGATCCCGTTGGTGATCCCGCCGCCGGCGATCGACAGTCCGGTGGGCGGGATGATTCCCTGAGCCCATGAGCAGCGTCCCTGTCACCACCTGGTCCCTGGAACAGACCTCGCCGTCCGACCTCCTGCCCGCCACGGCCCCCGAGGACGACGCGGTGCGGATCGTACGGGCCGAGGCGCCGTCCCCCGAGTTCAGCCGGTTCCTGTACGCCTCGGTCGGCGGTGACATCCGCTGGACCGACCGGCTCGGCTGGACGCACGCCCGGTGGCGGGAGTACCTGGCGCGGCCCGGTGTGGAGACCTGGGTGGCGTACGAGCGGGGGACGCCCGCCGGGTACGTCGAGCTGGAGGCGACCGGGGAGGGCGTGGTGGAGATCGCCTACTTCGGGCTGCTGCCCGCGTTCCGGGGGCGCCGGATCGGCGGGCATCTGCTGTCGTTCGGTACGGCCCGCGCCTGGGACCTGGCGACCCGGTGGCCGGATCTCACCCCGGTGAAGCGGGTGTGGCTTCACACGTGCAGCAAGGACGGCCCGTACGCGCTGGACAACTATCTGCGGCGCGGCTTCACCCTGTTCGACACCAAGGTGGAGCTGGAGGCGGACCTCCCGACGCCCGGACCGTGGCCGGGTGCGTTCCTGGGCGACTGAGCGGCGCCCGCCCAGGTCCTGCCACCCGGAGTTGTCTCGCCATTCAGAATAGATCCGTCCGGATGACGGACAATGGTGGACTGCCCGGAGACGCGCGTGACACGCTGCCGTCATGTCTGGAACTGGAATCGCCCTGGTGAGTCGACGCCACGTCGACCTCGGCCGCATGTCCAGCGCCATGTGTCGGGCGAGCTGAGCACTACAGCACCGCCGGCCCCTTCTTCACCCCCCGTTCAGCGCAGCGCCGCGCACGGCTGTCCGTGTGCGCCCATGCGCGCAGGCCAGAGCCGATTTTCCCCCTGTCTCAGATTCGCCGCCTGTTTCTAAGGACGTAGAACCATGGCCCCCAGTCCCCAGGACCCCGCTGCCGCAGCGCCCCGCCGCAAGGTGAGCCGTCACCGTGGTGAGGGCCAGTGGGCGGCGGGACACCACACCCCGCTCAACGGCAACGAACAGTTCAAGAAGGACGACGACGGTCTCAATGTGCGGACACGCATTGAGACGATCTACTCCAAGCGGGGCTTCGACTCCATCGACCCCAACGACCTGCGCGGCCGCATGCGCTGGTGGGGTCTGTACACCCAGCGCAAGCCCGGTATCGACGGCGGCAAGACCGCGGTTCTGGAACCGGAGGAGCTGGACGACAAGTACTTCATGCTGCGCGTCCGCATCGACGGCGGCCGGCTGACCACCGCCCAGCTGCGGGTGATCGGCGAGGTGTCGCAGGAGTTCGCGCGCGGCACCGCCGACATCACCGACCGGCAGAACATCCAGCTGCACTGGATCAGGATCGAGGACGTGCCCGAGATCTGGCGGCGCCTGGAGGACGTCGGGCTGTCCACCACCGAGGCGTGCGGCGACACCCCGCGCGTGATCCTCGGCTCGCCGGTCGCGGGCATCGCCGAGGACGAGATCATCGACGGCACCCCCGCCATCGAGGAGATCCAGCGCCGGGTCATCGGCAACAAGGCGTTCTCCAACCTGCCCCGCAAGTTCAAGTCCGCGATCTCCGGCTCGCCCCTGCTGGACGTGGCGCACGAGATCAACGACATCGCGCTCGTCGGCGTCGAACACCCCGAGCACGGGCCGGGGTTCGACCTGTGGGTGGGCGGCGGCCTGTCCACCAACCCGAAGATCGGCGTCCGGCTGGGCGCCTGGGTCCCGCTCGACGAGGTGGCCGACGTCCACGAGGGCGTCATCTCGATCTTCCGTGACTACGGCTACCGCAGGCTCCGCAACCGCGCCCGGCTGAAGTTCCTGGTCGCGGACTGGGGCCCGGAGAAGTTCCGGCAGGTGCTGGAGGACGAGTACCTCGGCCGCAAGCTGCTCGACGGCCCGGCGCCCGAGCAGCCGGTGGAGCGCTGGCGCGACCACGTCGGCGTCCACCGCCAGCGCGACGGCCGCTTCTACGTCGGGTTCGCCCCGCGCGTCGGCCGGGTCGACGGCACCACGCTGGCGAAGATCGCCGGGGTCGCCGAGGAGCACGGCTCGGGCCGGGTCCGCACCACCACCGAGCAGAAGATGATCGTGCTGGACGTCGAGGGCGACCGGGTCGACTCCCTGGTCGCCGGACTTGAGGCACTGGACCTCCGGGTCACCCCCTCGTCGTTCCGGCGGGGCACGATGGCCTGCACCGGCATCGAGTTCTGCAAGCTGGCCATCGTCGAGACCAAGGCGCGCGGCAGCGCCCTCATCGACGAACTGGAGCGCCGCCTGCCGGAGTTCGACGAGCCGATCACCATCAACCTCAACGGCTGCCCGAACGCCTGCGCCCGCATCCAGGTGGCGGACATCGGTCTCAAGGGCCAGCTGGTCGTGGACGAGGACGGCAACCAGGTCGAGGGCTACCAGGTGCACCTGGGCGGCGCGCTCGGCCTGGAGGCGGGCTTCGGCCGCAAGGTGCGCGGTCTGAAGGTGACGTCGAAGGAGCTGCCCGACTACGTCGAGCGCGTCCTGCGCCGCTTCGAGGCCGAGCGCGCCGACGGCGAGCGGTTCGCCGTGTGGGCCGCGCGGGCCAGTGAGGAGGCGCTGTCGTGAGCGAGCGTGCCGCACCGTTCCACTGCCCCTACTGCGGGGACGAGGACCTGCGCCCGAGCGAGGAGGGCCACGGCGCCTGGGAATGCGGAGCCTGCAATCGCGCCTTTCAGCTGAAGTTCCTCGGGCTGCTCGCCCGGGGGCTGAAGCGGGGCGACGACGGAGGGGACGACCGGATATGACGACCGCTCAAGAGGAGCGTACCGAGGACGAGTTGCGGGACCTGGCCGAGCGTGCGGGCCGTGAGCTGGAGGACGCGCCCGCGCTGGAGGTGCTGCGCTGGGCGGTGGACACCTTCGGCGAGAGGTTCTGCGTGACCTCCTCCATGGAGGACGCCGTGGTGGCCCATCTGGCCTCGCGGGTGCGGCCCGGCGTGGACGTGGTGTTCCTCGACACCGGCTACCACTTCCCGGAGACCATCGGCACCCGGGACGCCGTCGACGCCGTGATGGACGTCAACGTCGTCACGCTCACCCCCGAGCGGACGGTGGCCGAGCAGGACGCGGAGCACGGGCCCCGGCTGCACGACCGCGACCCCGACCTGTGCTGCGCCCTGCGCAAGGTCCGGCCGCTGGAAGCGGGCCTGACGGAGTATCAGGCATGGGCGACCGGACTGCGCCGGGACGAGTCGCCGACGCGGGCGAACACCCCGGTCGTCGGCTGGGACGCCCGGCGCCGCAAGGTCAAGGTCTCCCCCATCGCCCGCTGGACCCAGGACGACGTGGACGCCTACGTCGCCGAACACGGCGTGCTGACAAACCCGTTGCTGATGGACGGCTACGCCTCGGTGGGCTGCGCCCCCTGCACCCGGCGGGTGCTGGAGGGCGAGGACGCGCGGGCCGGCCGCTGGGCCGGGCGGGGCAAGATCGAATGCGGGCTGCACGGATGACGACCGATCGATACGAGGAGCGAGGACACGTGACGACCGGGGCCACCGTCTGGCTCACTGGTCTGCCGAGCGCCGGCAAGACCACCATCGCCACCGAACTGGCCGGCCGCCTGCGCGCCGAGGGGCGGCGCGTGGAGGTGCTCGACGGCGACGAGATCCGCGAGTTCCTCTCCGCCGGGCTCGGCTTCGCCCGCGAGGACCGGCACACCAACGTCCAGCGCATCGGCTTCGTGGCCGAACTCCTGGCCCGCAACGGCGTGTTGGCGCTGGTCCCGGTGATCGCGCCCTACGCCGACAGCCGTGAGGCGGTGCGCAAGCGGCACACCGCGAACGGCACCCCGTACCTGGAGGTCCATGTGGCGACCCCGGTCGAGGTGTGCGGCGAGCGGGACGTGAAGGGGCTGTACGCCCGGCAGGCGGCGGGCGAGCTGACCGGCCTGACCGGGGTGGACGACCCGTACGAGGAGCCGGCCGCGCCGGACCTCCGGATCGAGACGCAGGGGCAGAGCGTCACGCAGTCGGCGGCCGCGGTGCACGCCCTGCTCGGCGAGAGGGGACTGGCATGACGACTGTCGCCAAGGTGACGGGGGGCGGCGAGGGCACGGACAGCCCGTACGCCCTCTCCCACCTGGACGCTCTGGAGTCGGAGGCGGTGCATATCTTCCGTGAGGTGGCGGGGGAGTTCGAGAACCCGGTGATCCTGTTCTCCGGGGGCAAGGACTCGATCGTCATGCTGCACCTCGCGCTGAAGGCGTTCGCTCCGGCGGCGGTGCCGTTCTCCCTGCTTCATGTGGACACGGGACACAACTTTCCCGAGGTGCTGGAGTACCGGGACCGTGTGGTGGCTGCACATGGGCTGCGCCTCCATGTGGCCTCCGTTCAGGAGTACATCGACCGGGGTGTGCTCCGGGAACGTCCCGACGGGACCCGGAACCCGTTGCAGACGCTGCCGCTGACGGAGAAGATCCAGAGCGAGCGTTTCGACGCGGTGTTCGGCGGGGGCCGGCGGGATGAGGAGAAGGCCCGAGCGAAGGAGCGGGTGTTCTCCCTGCGGGACGAGTTCTCCCAGTGGGACCCCCGCCGCCAGCGCCCGGAGCTGTGGAACCTGTACAACGGCCGCCACGCCCCCGGCGAGCACGTGCGGGTGTTCCCGCTGTCGAACTGGACCGAGCTGGACGTGTGGCAGTACATCGCCCGCGAGGGCATCGACCTGCCGGAGATCTACTTCGCGCACGAGCGGGAGGTGTTCTCCCGCAGCGGCATGTGGCTGACCGCAGGTGAGTGGGGCGGGCCGAAGGACACCGAGCCGGTCCAGACCCGGCTGGTGCGTTACCGCACGGTGGGTGACATGTCCTGCACGGGTGCCGTCGACTCCGACGCCACCACCCTGGAAGCGGTCATCACCGAGATCGCCGCGTCCCGCCTGACCGAACGGGGCGCCACCCGCGCCGACGACAAACTCTCCGAAGCCGCCATGGAAGACCGCAAGCGCGAGGGGTACTTCTGACCATGAGCACCATCACCACCGAAGCGCTGTCGGCCACCACCCTGCTCCGGTTCGCCACCGCCGGCTCCGTCGACGACGGCAAGTCCACTCTGGTGGGACGGCTGTTGCACGACTCCAAGTCGGTCCTGGTGGACCAACTGGAGGCCGTGGAGCGGGCGTCCGCGAGCCGGGGCCAGGAGGCGCCGGACCTGGCGCTGCTCACCGACGGCCTGCGCGCCGAGCGGGAACAGGGCATCACCATCGACGTGGCCTACCGCTACTTCGCCACCCCGCGCCGCCGCTTCATCCTGGCCGACACACCGGGGCATGTGCAGTACACCCGGAACATGGTCACCGGCGCCTCCACCGCCGAACTGACCGTGGTCCTCGTCGACGCCCGCAACGGCGTGGTCGAACAGACCCGACGCCACGCGGCCATCGCCGCCCTCCTCCGCGTCCCGCACGTCGTCCTCGCCGTCAACAAGATGGACCTGGTCGGCTACGAGGAGCGCGTCTTCGCCGCCATCGCCGAGGAGTTCACGGCGTACGCGACCGAGCTGGGCGTCCCGGAGGTCACCGCGATCCCGATCTCGGCGCTCGCCGGGGACAACGTGGTCGACGCCTCCGCCCGGATGGACTGGTACGGCGGCCCGACCGTGCTGGAGCACCTGGAGACGGTGCCGGTCAGCCACGACCTGGCGCACTGCCACGCCCGGCTCCCGGTGCAGTACGTGATCCGCCCGCAGACCGCCGAACTTCCCGACTACCGGGGCTACGCCGGGCAGATCGCGGCCGGCACCTTCCGGGTCGGCGAGGAGGTCACGGTGCTGCCGTCCGGCCGTACCTCCACCATCGCCGGGATCGACCTGCTGGGCGAGCCGGTGGACGTCGCGTGGACCACCCAGTCGGTGACCGTGCTGCTCGCGGACGACGTGGACGTCTCGCGCGGCGACCTGATCGTGCCCAGCAAGGACGCGCCCGCGACCACGCAGGACGTGGAGGCGACCGTGTGCCATGTCGCCGACCAGCCGCTGACCGTGGGCCACCGGGTGCTGCTCAAGCACGGGACCCGCACGGTCAAGGCGATCGTCAAGGACATCCCGTCCCGGCTCACCCTGGCCGACCTGTCCCTGCACCCGCATCCGGGGACGCTCGCCGCCAACGACATCGGCCGGGTGAAGATCCGTACCGCCGAGCCGCTCCCGGCCGACTCCTACGCCGACTCGCGGCGCACCGGCTCCTTCATCCTGATCGACCCCGGCGACGGCACCACCCTCAGCGCGGGCATGGTCGGCGAGTCCTTCGCCGCGCCCGAGCCGGTGACGGACGGCGACGACGACGGGTGGGACTTCTGACCATGCGGGCCACCGAGGTCTTCTCGACGTTCGCCAAGGAGGGCGGCCGCATCGGCAGCGGCGCGCTCGGCTCCGGGCAGGGCGGGGTCGCACGATGTGCGCGCTGACGTACGCGCACCGCTCGCGCGCCCTGCTCCCCCACGCAAGCCCCTCCTCCCACCCGACGACGTCCCGGTTGCGACGACGAAGACCCATCGACCTCCCGGCCACGGCCTGACCGCCGTGACCCCGGGCCGACGAGAGGAAACGCCTCCCGTGCCTGCCATCAGTTCGCCGCTGCCGCGCCGCGGTCTCACCGTCCTCGCCGTACTCCCGCTGCTGGCCCTCGCGGCCTGCGGTTACGGGTCCGAGGCCAAGGACGACGCCGCCAACCAGAAGGTCGCCTCCGGGGCCAAGAAGATCGACGGCCTGGACTCCGTGAAGATCGGCTACTTCGGCAACCTCACCCACGCGACCGCGCTGGTCGGCCGTCAGCAGGGCCTGTTCCAGAAGGAACTAGGCGCCACCAAGGCCGACTACGCCACCTTCAACGCGGGCCCCTCCGAGATCGAGGCGCTCAACTCCGGCTCCATCGACATCGGCTGGATCGGCCCCTCCCCCGCGATCAACGGCTACACCAAGTCCGGCGGCCGCAGCCTGAAGATCATCGGCGGTTCGGCGTCCGGCGGGGTCAAGCTGGTCGTGAACCCCGAGAAGATCAAGTCACTGAAGGACGTCAAGGGCAAGCGGATCGCCACGCCCCAGCTCGGCAACACCCAGGACGTCGCCTTCCTCAACTGGGCGGCGGAGCAGGGCTACAAGGTCGACGCGCAGAGCGGCAAGGGCGACGTCACCGTGGTCCGCAGCGACAACAAGGTGACCCCGGACGCCTTCAAGGCCGGTTCCGTGGACGGCGCGTGGGTGCCGGAGCCGACCGCGTCCAAGCTGGTCGCCGAGGGCGGCAAGGTGCTGCTGGACGAGTCCGACCTGTGGCCGGACAAGAAGTTCGTGATCACCAACATCATCGTGTCGCAGAAGTTCCTCAAGGCCCACCCGAAGGCCGTCGAGGCGGTCCTGCGGGCGTCGGTGCGCACCAACAAGTGGATCAAGGCGAACCCGGACGCGGCGAAGGACTCGGCGAACAAGCAGCTGGAGGCCGACTCCGGCAAGTCGCTGCCCCCGGCCGTGCTGGACCCGGCGTGGAAGTCGATCCAGACCACGGACGACCCGCTGGCCGCCACCCTGAACACCGAGGCCGATCACGCGGTCAAGGCGGGCCTGCTGGCCAAGCCGGACCTCAAGGGCATCTACGACCTGACCCTGCTCAACAAGGTCCTCGGCGCCGAAGGCGCCGCCAAGGTCGACGCTGCCGGGCTCGGCACCGACTGACCGACGCCAACCGATGAGTCCCCAGGAGGTGACGACCATGGCCACCACCCTCGCCGAGGCCGGCCCGGCGGTCGATTACGCCGCCCGCCTCGACCACGTCTCGAAGTCCTTCCCGGGACCCGGCGGGCAGCAGCTCGTGCTGGACGACATCAGCCTCGATGTCGCGCCCGGCGAGTTCGTCACCCTCCTGGGGGCCTCGGGCTGCGGCAAGTCGACCCTGCTCAATCTGGTGGCGGGCCTGGACCGGCCCAGCGCCGGGTCCATCGACACCGATGGCCGCCCGGCCCTGATGTTCCAGGAGCACGCCCTCTTCCCGTGGCTGACCGCGGGCAAGAACATCGAACTCGCCCTGCGCCTGCGGGGCGTGCCCAAGGGCGAGCGCCGCGACAAGACCGAGTCGCTGCTCGAACTGGTCCGGCTGAAGGGCGCGTACGGCAAGCGGGTACACGAACTCTCCGGCGGTATGCGGCAGCGGGTGGCGCTGGCCCGCGCGCTGGCGCAGGAGAGCGGACTGCTGCTGATGGACGAGCCGTTCGCGGCCCTCGACGCCATCACCCGCGACGTGCTGCACGACGAACTGACCCGCGTCTGGACCGAGACGGGCCTGTCCGTGCTCTTCGTGACGCACAACGTGCGCGAGGCGGTACGGCTGGCCCAGCGGGTCGTGCTGCTGTCCTCCCGGCCGGGCAAGGTCGCCCACGAGTGGGCGGTGGACATTCCGCAGCCCCGCCGTATCGAGGACGCCCCGGTGGCGGAACTGTCCCTGGAGATCACCGAGGCGCTGCGAGGGGAGATCCGCCGCCATGGCCAGCACTGAGACGACACCGGCTCCCGGCACGGGGAGCGTGGAGGCGGGGCTCGACGCCCTGGAGACCCCGCGCGGCGCCCGGGTGCCGCTGCGGCAGACCCTGGTCACCAAGGTGCTGCCGCCGGTCACCGCCGTACTGGTGGTGCTGCTGGTCTGGCAGGGCCTGGTGTCCTTCGGGGTCGTCTCCGACCCCACCAAGCTGCCCGCGCCGAAGGCGGTGTGGGAGGCGGTCCAGCGGGACTGGCTGGCGGGCAAGCTCCTCGGCTACATCTGGACCAGCGTCTCGCGCGGCCTGCTCGGCTTCTGCCTGGCGCTGCTCATCGGCACCCCGCTGGGGCTGCTGGTGGCGCGGGTGAAGTTCGTGCGCGCGGCCATCGGCGCGATCCTGTCCGGCCTCCAGTCGCTGCCCTCGGTGGCCTGGGTGCCCCCGGCGGTGATCTGGCTGGGGCTGAACAACTCGATGATGTACGCGGTGATCCTGCTCGGCGCGGTGCCCTCCATCGCCAACGGCCTGGTCTCCGGCATCGATCAGGTGCCACCGCTGTTCCTGCGGGCGGGCCGCACCATGGGCGCCGGCGGGCTGCGCGGGGTCTGGCACATCACGCTGCCCGCCGCGCTGCCCGGCTATGTGGCCGGGATGAAACAGGGCTGGGCGTTCTCCTGGCGCTCGCTGATGGCGGCCGAGATCATCGCGTCCTTCCCCGATCTGGGCGTCGGTCTCGGCCAGTTGCTGGAGAACGGCCGCAACGCCCTCGACATGGCGATGGTGTTCGAGGCCATCCTGCTGATCCTGTTCGTCGGCATCGCGGTCGACCTGCTGATCTTCAGTCCGCTGGAGCGGTGGGTGCTGCGCAGCCGGGGCCTGCTGGTGAAAAGCTGAACTCCCATGTTCCACGAACCCGTTCTCCTGATCGTCGCCCACGGCAGCCGTGACCCCCGGCACGCCGCGACCGTGCACGCCCTGGTCGCGCGGGTGCGGTCGATGCGGCCGGACCTCCGGGTGGTGACCGGCTTCCTCGACTTCAACGTGCCCTCGGTCGGCGGCGTGCTCGACTCGCTCGCCGCCGAGGGGGTGCGCGAGGTGGTGGCCCAGCCGCTGCTGCTGACCCGCGCCTTCCACGCCAAGGCCGACATCCCGGCCGTGCTGCGGGAGGCACCGCGCGGGATGCGCGTCCGGCAGGCGGAGGTGCTCGGCCCCTCCCCGCTGCTGGTCTCGGCGCTGGAACGGCGCCTGTACGAGGCGGGGCTCGACCCTGCCGACAAGTCCTCGACCGGGGTCGTGCTGGCCTCGGCGGGGTCCTCCGACGCGGAGGCGATCGCGGTGATCGCCGACATCGCGCGGGAGTGGTGGCGCACCGGTTGGTGCGCCGTGCGACCCGCGTTCGCCTCCGCCCGCCTCCCCCGCACCGAGGACGCCGTACGCGAACTGCGCGCCGAGGGGTGCGAGCGGATCGCCGTCGCACCCTACGTGCTGGCACCGGGCTTCCTCCCCGACCGGATCGCCCGGGGCGCGGCCGACGCGGACGTCCTGGCGGACGTTCTGGGGCCCGCGCCGGAGGTGGCGCGGGTACTGGTCGACCGCTACACCGAGGCGCTGCGATCGGTCCCAGTGGCCGTGGGCGCCTAGGCCGTGTCCGGAAAGTCCCGCCTGGCTCGCGACGCCTGGCACGTGCCCTCGCGGCGTTGTCGGGATCATCCTCGTACGCCCAGCACGAGGACGACCCTCCGCCTTGCGAGCGCACGCACCAGACGCCGCGAGCCCTGCCCTCCGGGCAGACGGCGCCACTTTCCGGACACCCCCTAGGTGTATTGATCACGAGCGTTGTTGACACGGCTGGGGTCTTGAACATGGCGAAGACCTCCGGTGTGGTGGGAGCTGTCTAGGAACTCACCGCACGGAGGTCTTCGTGCCCCACCGTAATGCCCGGCTGACCGTCTTCGGTAGGAGGCTGCTGGTCGAGCGTGTCCGCTCAGGCCGTCCGGTCGCTCATGTGGCCGCCGAGATGGGTATCTCCCGTGCCACCGCCCATAAGTGGATCCGCCGGTGGCGGACCGAGGGTGAGGCGGGACTGCAGGACCGCTCCAGCCGACCTCGCACGACGCCGCACCGGACCGCGTCCGCGGTGGAAGACCGCGTCTGCGACCTGCGGCAGAGCCGCAAACTCGGCCCGGCCCGGATCGGCCCGATCGTGGGCCTGCCCACCTCGACCGTGCACCGGATCCTGACCCGCCACCGCCTCAACCGGCTGGCCTGGATCGACCGGCCGACCGGCACCGTGATCCGCCGTTACGAGCGTGAGCGGCCCGGCGAGCTGATCCACGTGGACGTGAAGAAGCTGGGCCGGATCCCCGACGGCGGCGGCCACAAGACCCACGGCCGCGAGGCCGGCCGCCCCATTCGCGGCATGGGCTTCGACTACGTCCACTCCGCCGTCGACGACCACTCCCGCCTGGCCTACAGCGAGATCCACCCCGACGAGAAAGCCGCGACCTGCGCGGCCTTCCTGACCCGCGCGGCCGCCTTCTTCCACGCCCAGGGCATCACCCGGATCGAGCGGGTCCTGACCGACAACGCCTGGGCCTACCGCAAGGGCCTGGCCTGGAAAAAGGTGCTCACCGAGATCGGCGCGACCGGCAAACTGACCCGGCCCTACCGGCCCCAGACCAACGGCAAGGTCGAACGGTTCAACCGCACCCTGCTCGACGAATGGGCCTACCTGCGGCCCTACACCTCGAACACCGAACGGACCGAAGCCCTGGCAGACTTCCTCCACACCTACAACCACCACCGCTGCCACACCGCACTCGGAGGCCACCCACCCATCACCCGCGTCAACAACGCTGCGAGTCAATACACCTAGGGCCTGTCGTTTGGATCATGCCGAGAGGCGCAGTCACTCTCGGCCGACCTGATCCAAACGACAGACCCTAGAGCTTGAGCGCGGTCGTCAGGCGGCGGGTGTACTCCAGGGTGCCGGTGCCGGCTGCGGCGCCGATGCAGAGGTCGTCGAGCTGGTGGCGGATGCGGCCGCGGTTGGGCGGGAAGCCGTCGTCGGCCGCGAGGGCCAGCTCGGCCTGGATGATCTCGCCGTGCTCCAGGAGCACCGGGTACTCGGCGTGCAGGGCGGCGACGAGCCCGTCCGCGAGCTGGATCAGGGTCTCCAGGTCGGTCCCGTCACCGCCGGGTACCGGGCGGCCGGAGGTGCTGCCGGGGTGGTTGTACGCGTTCACGTCTGTCGTCCTCACTCCTGATCCGGGGGCCTTACGGGGGCCGGGCTGCGGCGAGGGAAGCGTGCCGGGTCGGCTCGGTCGGCGACGTTACCCACGAAGCAGCCGACGGCACCAGCAATCAACCCCTTTGGAGTGAAGGGGGGTTGACATTCCCCGGCGATCCGGTAGAGGGCGCCGTCAGCCGGTCAGCTCGACCAGTTTCCGTACGGTGTTCCAGTTCCGGGTGGTGGCGATCAGGCCCTTGGTGACGCGCGGGCGCCCCAGCTCCTCGGCGAGCTTGGAGCGGCCGAGCCCGTCGGGTGCGTAGAGGTACAGGCACCGGTCGCCGAGGCGGAACTCCTCGGGGAGGCGGGCGGCGGTGTCGATCCCGGCGAAGCGCTCGGGGTCCACCGGACCGGAGAAGTAGGTGACGTGCAGCTGCTTGGGCTCCAGCGCGTCGGCGGGGAACGGGCAGGCTTCCGCGACCGCCGTCAGATAGGCGTGGTCCCGCACGATCACGTCGACCGCGAAGCCGAACCGCGTCTCGATGGCCGCGCTCAACTCCCCGGCCAGGACGCCCTCGTCACCCTGCGAGGCGGTGAACACGGCCTGCCCGCTCTGGAGATGGGTGCGCACATCGTCATGGCCCAGCTCGGACAGAAGAGTTCGCAGGTCGGCCATGGGAAGCTTCCTGTTGCCGCCCACGTTGATCCCGCGCAGCAGCGCCGCGTACGTCGTCGTCATCGGCCCACGATAGAACGGCCGTCGTGCCCCGTGGGGGCGGGCACGACGGCCGTACCGGACGGTACGCCCGTTGCGGCAAACTCTGTCGGATCGAGCGGGCGCTGAGCAACTCCTGCACGATCTTGTGACTGGTTCACCCATGTTTCTCCACCGAGGTCAGTGCCCCGGCAGCTCCGCCTCGATCAGGTCGGCGGCGCGCGTGGTGCCCCCTTCGCCCACCATGCCGGCCTGGATCTCCTTCAGCCGGGCGGCCACCTCGGGGTCGTCGGCCAGGGCGAGGGCGGTCTCGCGGAGGCGGTCGGCGGTGGCGTCCTCGGTGACCAGGGTGCGGGCCACGCCGAGCGCCTGGAGCATGTCGGCGTTGCCGAACTGGTCGACGGCCTGCGGGACGGCGATCATCGGGGTGGCGGTGGCCAGCCCCTCCTGACTGCCGCCCGCCCCCGCGTGTGTGACGAACAGGTCGGCCTGCCTGAGCACCGCCAACTGCGGTACCCAGGAGTGCACTTCGACATTGGCGGGCAGTTCGCCGAGTTCGGCCGGGTCCACGTGCCGCCCGATCTGGAGGACGAGGTGCCACCCGGGCAGGTCACCGAAGGCGCGTACGCACTCGGCGTAGAAGGCGGCCCGCTTGGTGAAGGCGGAGCCGAGGGAGACGAGGACGACCCTCTCCGCGCCCTCGGGCCGACTCCAGGTGCCCTGGTCGGCGCGGTCGCCCTGGCAGGCGCCGACGAAGCTGTACACGCGCTCGTCGACCCGGTCGGCGTGCGGCTGGAGCGCCTTGGGGATGAGGACGAGCGAGCGGGCGGGGCGGCCGGCGAACGGGTCCGGGTGCCGGGTGATGCCGTTCTCCGCGAGCCAGCCCGCGAACCGGGCGTAGTACGCCTGGCCGCGCTCGGTCTTCAGCGGCTCGGCCCACATGGGCTCCGCGACCTCCTCCTCGTACCCGTCCCAGGCGACGAGGTTCGGGGAGAGCGAGACGGCGGGCACGCCCCAGCGGTGGGCCAGGACGCGGGCGGGGTAGGAGGCGATGTCGTGCAGGACCAGATCGGGCTCGTCGCCCTCGTACGCCGTGATGAGCTGGGGCAGCGCCTGCATGGCGTCGGCGAGGAACGGCTCGACGTTGTCCAGCAGCGTGGTCCCCCAGGCGGAGGGGTCGGCGTCGGGTCCGGGCAGGGTGGAGGTGTAGGGCACGGGCACGGCGCCCGTGGCGGCGACCTTCTCGGCGAAGAGCGGCGGAATGGCGTAGGTGACGCGGTGGCCGCGTGCGACGAGTTCCCTGATCACCTCCAGGCTGGGGTTCACATGGCCGTGCTGGGCGATGGAGAACATGGCGATGTGGGCGGGGCGGTGGGGGGTCATGACCGTGAGGCTAGGCGGCGCCCGGTGGCCCGCTCCAGCGAATTTCCCCCCCATCCGCTCAGCGCTGGTAGCGGGCGAGGACCAGATTGCCGTCCTGCTCCAGCCGTTCGCGCAGCGCGGCGAGGCCGATGGCGCCGCTGTAGTACTCCTGGAAGGCCGGGGTGGCGATCTTGTCCTTCCACTCCGGGTAGCCGCGCACCGACTGGGCGGGCGCCGGGCGCAGGTGGGCCGCCAGGGCGGTGCCGGTGGCCCAGCCGTGGTCGGCGGTGTGCAGGGCGGGGTCGGCGAGGGCGTCGGTGCCGGTGGGCAGCATCCAGTCGCCGAGGGCCAGGCGGACCATGTTCTTGGGCCGCAGCAGGAAGTCGATGAACTGGGCGGCCTCCTTCTTGTGCGGGCAGTCCTGGGAGACGGAGAGGGTCTGCGGGCTGACGCCCTGGGTGAGACCGTCGGCGCCGGCCGGGGCGGGCAGCACCTCCCACTTGAAGCCCTTGGGCGCCTGCTGCTCGATCTGCTGGCGGTAGGAGAAGCCCAGCGGGACCATGGCGTACCGGCCGCCGAAGAAGCCGGGCAGGGTGTCCGAGCCCCCGCTGCCGAGCGTCGAGGCGGGCGCGCTGCGGTCGCGGGCGATCTGGTCGCGCACGGTGCGCGGTACGACGGCGTCCCCGGCTCCGAACCGCACGCTCACCTTGCCGTCACTCCCTCGCTGGAAGAGCGTGCCGCCCGCCGAGAGCCCGAGGTTGAGGGTGACGGACACGGGCTCCTTCAGCGGCCAGGCGACTCCGTACTTGCCGTCGCCGCTGAGCCGCGCGGTGATCTCGCGGAACTCGGCCCAGCTCCACGGGTGTCGGGGGGTCGGGATGCGCACCTTCGCCGTCCGCAGCCAGGCGGAGTTGGCGATCAGCACGCGGGGTTCCTGGAGGAAGGGCACGCCGTAGACGCCCTTGCCGAAGGTGGTCGCCCGCCAACTCCGCGCGGGGATGTACGACTTGAGGCGGGCGGGCAGCAGGCCGCTCAGGTCGGCGAGGTCGCCGCCGTAGGCGAAGTCGGCCAGGTCGTCGGAGGCGTCGTGGATGACGTCGGGGGCCTCACCGCCCTCGAAGGAGGTGAGCAACTGGTCGTGCACGCTGTCCCAGTCGCCCTGCACGTACTCGACCTGGACGTCCGGGTGGGCGGCGTTCCACTCCCGCACGAGTTCCTTGTTGGCGGCGACCGACTCCTGCTGCCAGGCGAGGGACTGGAAGCGCAGGGTGACGGGCCCGCCGTGCTGCCGGCCGCCGGAGGAGCAGCCCGCGAGGAGCAGCAGGAGGGCGGCGACCGCCATGGTGATCCTGGTCCGCATCAGCTCTTCACCGCTCCGGCGATCAGGCCCCCGGTGATCCGCCGCTGGAGCAGGGCGAACACCACGAGGGAGGGCAGGGTGGCGAGGAAGGCGGCCGCGGCCAGCGGGCCGAGGTCGGCGACGCCCTCCGCGCCGATGAAATGGGTCAGCACGACCGGCAGGGTCTGGTTGCCGGGGCTCTTGAGCAGCACGAGCGCGAAGAAGAACTCGTTCCACGCCGTGATGAACGCGAACAGCGCGGTGGCCGCGATGCCCGGCGCGAGCAGCGGCGCCGTCACCGATATCAGCGTCCGCAGTCGCCCGGCCCCGTCGACGGCGGCCGCCTCCTCCAGCTCGACGGGGACCGCCCGTACGTACCCGACGAGCATCCACAGCGCGAAGGGCAGCGACCACACGACGTAGACCACGGTCAGCCCGGCGAGGGAGTCGATGAGCCGCAGCCGCTTCAGCACCAGGAACAGCGGGATGATGATCAGCACGAACGGGAACGCCTGGCTGACCACCACCCACCCGCTCGCCGCCCGCGCCAGCCGGGTGCGGTGCCGGGCCATGACGTAGGCCATCGGGGTGGCGATCAGTACGGCGATCACGGCCGCGCCGAGCGCCGCCAGCAGGGAGTTGAGGGCGGCGTGCAGGAGGGGCTGCTCGTCGAACGCCTGCCGGAAGTTGGCGAGGGTGGGGTGGCGCGGAATCCAGGTGGGATGCAGGCTGCCGAGTTCGCGCGGCGGCTTGAACGCGGTGGACAGCAGCCAGAGGAACGGGAACGCCAGGAAGATCAGATAGGCCAGCAGGGCGGCGTACTGCCCCGCGCGGGCCGAGGGCCGGGTCCTCACGCGTCCTCGCCTCCCTTCAGCCGGCCCGCGAGGAACACCGCGAGCACGATCGCGATGACGGCGACCATCACGCAGCCCATCGCGGCGGCGTAGCCGAACTGGCCGTAGCGGAAAGCCTCTTCGTAGGCGAACAGCATGGGCAGCCGGGTCTTTCCGCCGGGTCCGCCGCTGGTGAGCACGTACACCAGGGCGAAGGAGTTGAAGTTCCAGATCAGGTTGAGCGCGGTGATGGAGAGGGCGACGGGCCGGAGCGCGGGCCAGGTGACCGCGCGGAACCGCCGCCAGGCGCCGGCGCCGTCCACGGCGGCCGCCTCGTGGAGTTCGCGCGGGGTGTTCTGCAGCCCGGCCAGCAGGGCGACCGTGGTCTGGGGCATCCCGGCCCAGATCCCGACGACGACGACGGCGGGCAGCGCGGTGGCGAGACCGCTCAGCCAGTCCCGTCCGTCACCGAGACCGAGGTCGCGCAGCGTCTCGTTGAGGATGCCGGCGTCCGGGTTGTAGACCAGCCGCCACATGATGCCGACGACCACCTCGGGCATGGCCCAGGGCACGATGGCGAGGGCGCGGGCGAGCCAGCGCAGTCTCAGGTCCTGGTCGAGCAGCAGGGCGAGGCCGAGCGCCAGCAGGAACTGGGGGACGGTCACGCCGATCGCCCACAGCAGGCCGATCCGGAACGACTCCCAGAACAGGGTGTCGTGCAGCAGGTCCTGGAAGTTCAGCGCGCCGATCCAGCGGGTCGGGGCGGTGCGGCCGGACTGGGCGTCGGTGAAGGACAGCAGGACGCCGTAGAGCAGCGGGCCCACGCTGAGCACGAGGATCGGGATCAGGGCGGGCAGCACCAGGAACCAGACGGCGTGGTCGCGGCCGCCGGTGCGCACGGGCGGGCGCCGCGCCTCGACCGGCGATGTCACCGGCGTTGTCATGGAATCAGCCCCTTTGCCTGGCCTGGTTGGCGTGTTCATGGTCGTGAACGCAGCGCGCTCCGTCAAGGGACCGCACACCGTCCGACCTGTGCGAATGCGAGACTGGCCGGGACACGGCACACGACACGGAGGCGGACGATGGACGAGGCACGGGCGCGGGCGGTACTGGCCGGGGCGAAGGTGCTGCCCCCGGTGACGGACGCGCGCCTCCTCGCCCTGGGCGAGAACGCCGTGTTCGCCGCCGGGGATCTGGTCGTGAAGGTCGGCCGGGACGCCGAACTGCTCGACCGGGCCCGCCGCGAGCTGGCCGTGGCCGGCTGGCTGGCCGAGTCCGGGGTCCCCGCCGTGCGCGCGGCCGAGCCCGAACCGCTGCTGGTCGACGGCCACCCGGTGACCGTCTGGCACCGGCTGCCCGACGCCGTGCGCCCCGCCGAACCCCGCGACCTGGCCGAGCTGCTGCGGCTGGTGCACGCGCTGCCCGCTCCCCCGGTGCCGCTGCCGCCCCGCGAGCTGCTGGGCGGGGTGGAGCGCTGGCTGCGGCTCGCGGGTGACGCGATCGACCCCGAGGACGCGGCCTGTCTGCGCGCCCGCCGCGACGGCTTCGCCTCGGCCGCCGCCGCGCTGACCCCCCGTCTGACGCCCGGCCCGATCCACGGGGACGCGCTGCCCCGCAATGTGCACATCGGCCCGGACGGCCCGGTCCTGGTGGACCTGGAGACCTTCTCCGCCGACCTGCGCGAGCACGACCTCGTGGTGATGGCCCTCTCCCGCGACCGCTACGGCCTGCCCGCCGAGGCGTACGACGCCTTCACCTCGGCCTACGGCTGGGACGTGCGCGAGTGGGACGGCTGCTCGGTGCTGCGAGGCGCCCGCGAGACGGCGAGCTGCGCCTGGGTCGCCCAGCACGCCCCGGCCAACCCCAAGGCGCTCGCGGAGTTCGAGCGCCGGGTGGCGTCGCTGCGGGACGGGGACGAGTCGGTGCGCTGGTACCCCTTCTGAGCGCACCCGGCACGGGCTACCGCGCGACGGCGTCCGTCAGCTCGCGCACCGGCCAGACCCGGTCGATCACCGCGTCCGCCTCGCCCTTGCGGCGCAGGAACGCCTCGAAGTCGGCGGCCCATTCCGCGTACCACCGGACCTGGCTGCGGTGCAGCTCCGCCAGGCCGAGCCCGGCTATCTTCGGGTACCGCTCGGCGATCGCGGTGGCGAGCCGGGCGGCGGCCAGCGCGTCCGCCGAGGCGTCGTGCGCCGCGTCGAGCACCACCCCGTACTCCGCGCAGACCGCCTCCAGATTGCGCTTGCCCCGGCGGTAGCGGTCGACCCGGCGGTCGATGGTGTACGGGTCGACGACCGGGGCCGGCACGCGCCCGCCCAGCCGCTCGGCCAGCGACGGCAGTCCGTGGCGGTGCAGTTCGGCGGAGAGCAGGGTCAGGTCGAAGGCGGCGTTGTACGCGACGACCGGCATACCCGCGTCCCAGGCGGAGACCAGCGCGTCGGCGAGGGCGTCGGCGACCTGGTCGGCCGGGCGGCCCTCGGCCGCCGCGCGTTCGTTGCTGATGCCGTGCACGGCGACCGCGTCGGCCGGTATCTCCACGCCCGGGTCGGCCAGCCATTCCCGGCGTCCCACGGGCTCGCCGGCCCTGACCTCCAGCACGGCGCCCGTGACGATGCGCGACTGCAGCGGATCGGTCCCGGTCGTCTCCAGGTCGAAGCCGATCAGCGGCTCCCGGTGCCAGCCCATGGGCGGCCCCCCTTCTTGGTGGTGCGTTCCCCCAGTGGCTCCACCATGACACGGGGCACTGACAACGCCCCCGGCCGCCCGCCGCCGACCGCCCTCAGGACACCGGACGCGAGTCCGCCCAGGCCAGCTCGAACTCCTCCCGATAGGTGGGGAAGAGTCCGGAATCGCCCGACTGGTCCGACGTGACCACCCGGCTGCCGCCGCGCAGCACCAGGACCGGCGACTCCATGCCGCGCGCCCCGCGCAGATAGGACTGCACCACGGCGATGCCGTCCGCGCCGTCGCCGTCCACCAGGTAGGCGGTGAAGCGCGGGGTCTCGTCGTAGACCTGGATCTCGAAGGCGCCGGGGTCGCGCAGCCGGGAGCGGACCCGGCGCATGTGCAGGATGTTCATCTCGACCGAGCGTGCCAACTCGCCTCGTTTCATGCCGAGTTCGCGCTCCCGGCGCTTGATCGCGCTGGAGGCCGGGTTGAGGAAGAGCAGCCGGACGCGGCACCCGGACTCCGCGAGCCGGACCAGGCGGCGGCCGGAGAAGTTCTGCACCAGCAGGTTGAGCCCGATGCCGATGGCGTCCAGCCGGCGGGCCCCGCCGAACAGGTCCTCGGCCGGGAACTGACCCATCAGCCGCACCCGGTCGGAGTGCACCGCGACCACGTCCGCGTACCGGTCGCCGATGAGGTCCTCGACCGCGTCCACCGGGAGCCGGCCCGCCGAGGGCACGTCACCGGCGGCGCCCAGCAGGTCCAGCAGCCGGGCGGAGGCGCGCTCGGCCTGGTTCAGCACCGCCTCGGACAGCGCCCGGTTGCGGGAGACGACATTGCGGGTCACCTCCAGCTCGTCCAGGGCGAGTTCGAGGTCCCGGCGCTCGTCGAAGTACGGCTCGAAGCACGGCCAGTGCTGCACCATCAGCTCGCGCAGTTGCGGCAACGTCAGGAAACTCAGCACGTTGTCGTCGGCCGGGTCGAGCAAGTAGCCCTTGCGGCGGCTGACTTCGCGCACCGCGACGGCCCGCTGCACCCACTCCTGGCCGGCCGGTCCGGCGGCGGCCACCACCCAGTCGTCACCGTGCACGGGTTCGTAGACGGGGCGCAGCACGGCGGCCACGACGGCGCGCAGCCGCTGCTCGACGAGGTTGAGCCAGATGTAGGCGCGGCCCGCCCGCTGGGCCCGGGTGCGCACCTCCAGCCAGGCGCCCGCGTCCCAGTCCAGTTCCGGTCCGATCGACCCCGCGCCCATCGGACGCGCCAGGGACACCGCGCCGGGCGGGACGTCCGTGGAACCGCTCCCCTCGTGACCCTCGCCACCAGGGGGCAGCTCCAGCCCTCCCGAGCCCACCCTGCACCGCCTTCCGTCCCCCGGACCTTCCCCGTCCCAACGATCAAGGAAGGGTACTCCGGGAGCGGTCGGCGGTGCAGCCGGATGGACAGGTCGGTTTCTCAACTTGCCTGCGGTCAGTGGCCGTTCCGGGCGTCCGGGAGCGCGGGGAGTGAGCGGAGTCATAGCGGCGCGAACCGGTCCCGGGGTGGGGCGCCGCTGGTGAGCAGGGTGTGCGCCGGGCGGCGCCCGCCCGAAGCGGCCCGCCCGGCCCGGATCGGTCCGGGCTCGTCGGCCCGGCGCGGCTTCCCTCCTTCGGGTGGGGGTAGAGGTGATCCATGACCACGGGTCGGCCGGCAGCAAAGGGCGCGAGACGTACCGTGCCCTCACTTTCGGGGAGACTCGCCGCCAACGCGCCCCCACCGGGGCCCCGCACCTGGAAGAGTCGAGCGCATGCAGGTCTGGCCTGGAGAGGCGTATCCCCTCGGCGCCACCTATGACGGTGCCGGTACCAACTTCGCGGTCTTCACCGAAGCCGCGGACCGAGTGGAGCTGTGTCTGCTGCACGACGACGGCTCCGAGACGGCGGTGGAACTGCGCGAGAGCGACGCGTTCGTCCGGCACGCGTACCTGCCCGGCGTGATGCCGGGCCAGCGGTACGGGTTCCGGGTGCACGGCCCCTTCGCGCCCGAGCGGGGGCTGCGCTGCAACTCCGCGAAGCTGCTGCTCGACCCGTACGCGAAGGCGGTCAGCGGGTCGGTGCAGTGGGGCGAGGAGGTGTACGGCTACCACTTCGGCGCCCCCGATCAGCGCAACGACCTGGACTCCGCGCCGCACACCATGAGTTCGGTGGTGATCAACCCCTATTTCGACTGGGGCGACGACCGTCCGCCGCGCACCGACTACCACCGCACGGTGATCTACGAGGCTCATGTGAAGGGCCTGACGATGCGTCACCCGGGGCTGCCGGACGAGCTGCGCGGCACCTACGCCGGGCTCGCCCACCCGGCCGTCATCGAGCATCTGACCCGGCTCGGGGTGACCGCGCTGGAGCTGATGCCGGTGCACCAGTTCGTCAACGACCACCGCCTGGTCGACATGGGCCTGAACAACTACTGGGGCTACAACACCATCGGCTTCTTCGCCCCGCACAACGCGTACGCCTCCTGGGGCGACCGGGGCCAGCAGGTGCTGGAGTTCAAGTCGGCGGTGCGGGCGCTGCACGAGGCGGGGATCGAGGTCATCCTCGACGTGGTCTACAACCACACCGCCGAGGGCAACCACCTGGGCCCCACCCTGTCGTTCAAGGGCATCGACAACCCGTCGTACTACCGGCTGACCGACGATCCGCGCTACTACATGGACACCACCGGCACCGGCAACAGCCTGCTGATGCGCTCGCCGCACGTGCTGCAGCTCATCATGGACTCGCTGCGGTACTGGGTGACCGAGATGCATGTAGACGGGTTCCGCTTCGACCTCGCGGCCACGCTGGCCCGGCAGTTCCACGAGGTGGACCGGCTGTCGTCGTTCTTCGACCTGGTCCAGCAGGACCCGGTGGTCTCCCAGGTGAAGCTGATCGCCGAGCCGTGGGACGTGGGCGAGGGCGGCTATCAGGTGGGCAACTTCCCGCCGCTGTGGACCGAGTGGAACGGCAAGTACCGGGACACCGTGCGGGACCTGTGGCGCGGGGAGCCGCGCGCGCTGGCGGAGTTCGCGTCCCGGCTCACCGGGTCCTCCGACCTCTACCAGGACGACGGCCGCCGTCCGCTGGCCTCGATCAACTTCGTCACCTGCCACGACGGTTTCACCCTGCACGACCTCGTCGCGTACAACGACAAGCACAACGACGCCAACGGCGAGGAGAACCGGGACGGCGAGAGCCACAACCGGTCCTGGAACTGCGGGGTGGAGGGCGACACCGACGACGCGGACGTGCGCGAGCTGCGCGGCCGGCAGATGCGCAACTTCATCGCCACCCTGATGCTGTCCCAGGGGGTGCCGATGATCAGCCACGGCGACGAGTTCGCCCGCACCCAGCGCGGCAACAACAACGCCTACTGCCAGGACAACGAGATCTCCTGGGTGGACTGGCCGGACCCCGACGAGGAGGCGGCCGTGGAGGCCGCGGGCGCCGACGGCGACGAGCGGGCCGCGCTGCTGGAGTTCACCCGCGCGATGGTGGACCTGCGCAGCGAGCACCCGGTGTTCCGGCGCCGCCGCTTCCTGCACGGGCGCCCGGTGGAGGGCACCCAGGACGAGCTGTCGGACGTCGCCTGGTTCACCCCGGAGGGCGAGCAGATGGCGCAGGCCGACTGGGACTCGGCGCCCGCCTCCGCGCTGGCGGTGTTCCTGAACGGCAACGCCATCTCCGAGCCCGGCCCGCGCGGGGAGCACATCGCGGACGACTCGTTCCTGCTGATGTTCAACGCCTCGCACGAGCCGCTGGACTTCCTGGTGCCGGTGGACCACGGCAGGCAGTGGCAGGTGGTCGTGGACACCGCCCGGCCCGAGGGGGTGCCGCCGGGCCAGGGTCCGAAGGTGGCGGCCGGTGACCGGCTCAGCCTGCCGGACCGCAGCCTGACCGTGCTCCAGCGCCCGGCGTAGCGCGCCCCGGCCGGGGACACGGCAAGCCCGCCGTGTCCCCGGCTGTCCGGTTCAGGTGGGCCGACCTGGGCCGGATGCGCGGCGGATGACACGAACGGTGGCTCGCGGGGTACGTAGCTCTGCATGACTTCAGTGCGACCCGGACCAGGGGTGCCCACGGCCACCTACCGCCTACAGCTCCAGCCCTCGTTCCCCTTCGCCGCTGCCGAGGCGGCCGTGCCCTATCTGGCGTCGCTGGGCGTCTCGCACCTGCATCTGTCCCCCGTGCTGGAGGCCGTCCCCGGCTCCACGCACGGCTACGACGTGGTGGACCACACCCGGGTGCGCGCGGAGCTGGGCGGCGAGGACGGGCTCAGGTCGCTGTCCCGCACCGCGCGGGAGCACGGGCTCGGGCTGGTGGTGGACATCGTGCCCAACCACATGGCGATGGCCCCCCGCTACAACCGCGCCCTGTGGGAGGTGCTCAGGGAGGGCCCCGAGTCGCCGTACGCGCGCTGGTTCGACATCGACTGGGCCTCGCGCGGCGGCCAGGTGCTGCTGCCGGTGCTCGGCGGGCCCGTCGCCGCCGAGCGGGAGCATCTGGTGGCCGACGGCGAGCTGCTGCGCTACCACGACCACCTGTTCCCGGTGCGCTCCGGCACCGAGGGCCTGCCGCTGCCAGAGCTGCTGGACGCCCAGTGGTACCGCCCGGTGTGGTGGCGGCTGGCCCGCACCGAGCTGAACTACCGGCGCTTCTTCAGCATCTCCGAGCTGATCGGGGTGCGGGTGGAGGACCCCGAGGTCTTCGACGCCACCCATGGCAAGATCCTCCAGCTGCTGGCCGAGGACGTGATCGAGGGCCTGCGCATCGATCACCCGGACGGCCTCGCCGACCCCGACGCCTATCTGGCCCGGCTGGACGAGGCGACCGGGGGCCGCTGGACGGTGGTGGAGAAGATCCTCGCCGACGAGGAGGAGCTTCCCGATTCCTGGCCCGTCGCCGGCACCACCGGCTACGACGCCCTGCGCCGCATCGACGGGGTGTTCACCGGTCCGGCCGGTGCCGCCGAACTCGAAGCGCATTACCGGGCCTTCGCGGCGCCGCAGCTCGACCGGGGCGGCGACTGGGGCGCCACCGTGCGCCGGGCCGCGTACAAGGTGCTCACCCATGAGCTGGCCGCCGAGGCCGACCGGCTGACCCGCTCGGCCGTCCGGCTGTGCGCGGCCTCCTTGGACCTGGCGCTGCGCGACCGGGCGCCCTGGGCGCTGCGCACGGCCCTGGAGGAGCTGCTGGTCCGGATGCCGGTCTACCGCCCGTACACCTCCGAGGACGCCGCCTCCGTCGTCACCGAGGAGGCGGCGGCCGAGGCACGGCGGGCGTTCGCGGTGACGGAGGAGGCCGACGCGGTCGATCTGGTACGCGGACTGCTGACCGGTCCGGACGACGGCACACTGCCCGAACTCAGCGAGTTCCGCGCCCGGTTCGCGCAGACGGCGTCGGCGCTGCGGGCCAAGTCGGTGGAGGACACGGCGTTCTACCGCTACGTCCCGCTGCTGTCGGCGACCGAGGTGGGCGGCGATCCGGGCCGGGTGGGGGTCTCCCCGGCGGAGTTCCACGCCTACTGCGCCCGGCTGGCGAGCCACTGGCCGGACACCGGCACGGTGGTCACCACGCACGACACCAAGCGCAGCGCGGACGTCCGGGCGGCGCTGAACGTGCTCACCGAGTGCCCCGGCCGCTGGGCCAAGCTGCTCACCGAGGTGAGCCGGGAGCCGGAGGTCGTCCCCGACGGCCAGCTGGCCTGGGCCGCCTGGCAGACGGTCTTCGGACTCGGCCCGGCCGAGGAGGAGCGGGTACGCGAGGCGTTGCTGAAGCACGTCCGCGAGGCGGGCATGTACACGAGCTGGACCGAGCAGGAGCGGCCGTACGAGGACGCGGTGGCCGCGTTCGTCGCCGCCGGGCCCTGCGGGCCGCCCGGTGAGCGGGTGGCCGCCTTCCGCAAGGAGCTGGAGCCGCACATCCGGGCCAACGTGCTGGGCACCGCGCTGGTCCACCTGACGATGCCGGGCGTGCCCGACCTGTACCAGGGCACGGAGAGCGAGTACCGGGCGCTGGTGGACCCCGACAACCGGCGTCCGGTGCCCTTCCCGCCGGCCGCGCCGGGCGAGAAGGAGGCGCTGACCACGGCCGCGCTGCGGCTCCGGGCGCGCCGGCCGGAGGTCTTCGGCCGGGAGGGGGCCTACGCCCCGCTGCTCGCCGAGGGACCGTCGGCCGAGCATGTGCTGGCGTTCTCCCGCTCCGGCGAGGTGATCACGGCGGTGACCCGGCTCTCGGTGCACCTGGCGGAGGCGGGCGGCTGGCACGACACCCACCTCGCGCTGCCGCCCGGCCGCTGGCGGGACGTCCTCGCCCCGGACCGCGAGTTCACGGGCGAGGTGCGCGCGGAGGACCTGTTCTCCGCGCTGCCGGTGGGGCTGCTGGAGCGGGTCGACGAATCGGTGAGCGCGGTCTGAGCGGCCGGGCGGGCCGGGTGGCGGGAGAACGCGGGGCCGCCACCCGGCCACGCCGTCAGCCCTCCAGGGCGAACACGTCACCCGTCTCCGCGTGCAGCTCGCAGGCGTTGCCGAACGTCCGGTCGTAGGAGACGGGCTTGCCGTGCCAGCTGCCGTGGGCGCGGGCGCGGACCGGTGCGTAGACCAGCGTGCAGAGGGTGTCCTTGTCGCCCAGGCGGCTGAAGTCACCCTCCACTGCCGTGAGTTCCGCGCATGCTTCGGCGGCCTTGGGGTGGCCCTGCGGCGGGTCGCAGAGCAGCAGGGCGGCGCGGCTGCCGGCGCCGTCGGTGCCGGGCCGGGTGACGGTGAGGGAGAGCCAGTCGACGGACGCCGCGTGGGCCGTGGTGCCGGGGGCGAGCAGACAGGTGACCATGAGGGTGGCGGCGAGCGCCGCCGTACGTGTCAGACGGTTCATGACCGGTGCATCGGCACGTCGGCCGGGCCGCGCCAGTCCGGCTCACCCGAACGGCAGCCATGACGGCACACCGGTTCGGGCCCGGTGCGTCAGTCCACCGCGAGCCGGTAGGACACCGTGCCGAAGCCGACGAGGTCCCCCTCGCGCACCGCCACGGCACCCAGCACCCGGCGCCCGTTCACGGTGGTGCCGTTGGTCGAGCCGAGGTCCCGCAGCACCCACATGCCGCCCTGGTACCGGAGTTCGGCGTGCACCCGGGACACGGTGTCGTGGTTGAGCCGGAGTCCGCTGGCCGGGTCGCGGCCGATGCGCAGCGGGTGGCCGTGCGTCGGGTGGGGCAGCAGCAGCTTGGGCAGCCGCTCGGCACGCCAGGCCCGGCCCAGCCGGACGCCGAAGCCGGACACGGCCTCCACGGTGCCGAACAGGGCGCGGCTCAGCCGGTTGCCGTCCTTGAGGTCGGCGGTGAGCACGGCGAGTTCGCGGGGGCTGCGCGCGGCGAGGGCCAGCTCCATGCGGTGCACGAACGTGTCGTGCGACAGCTTGCCCAGGGCGACGCCGTCCCGCAGTACCCGCAGCGCCTTGTCGCGTTCCGCGTCGGAGACCCGTACGGGATACACGGGGAATTCGAAGGACGACGTCACATGCGTGATTGTCGGGCAGCGCACCCCGAGGTGTCCAGAAGAGGCAACCGACGCCCACGGCCGCCCAGTTCCGCGACACCCGGGTGGAAAGCCCCGATTCGAAAGCGGATTGATCGAATTCGCGGCACGATGGACCGACTGCATCACGGTGAGCAGACGAAGGGGAACCGTCCGTGAAGTTCGAGGTGTGGGCACCACAGGCAGACCGGGTCGCGCTCAGCTGCGAGGGCGCCACGCGGACGATGGAACCCGATCCGCAGCGGCCGGGCTGGTGGACGGCCGAGGCCGACGCGGCGGACGGCGCGCGGTACGGCTTCGCGCTGGACGACGGGCCCGTCCTGCCCGACCCGCGCTCGCGCCGCCTGCCGGACGGCCCGGACGGACTGAGCGCGGTCGTCGACCAGGACCGGTACGCCTGGCGGGCCGACTGGCCGGGGCGCGGGCTGCCGGGGGCGGTGCTGTACGAGCTGCACGTGGGCACGTACACCCCCGAGGGCACGCTGGACGCGGCCGCCGGCCGGCTCGGCCATCTGAAGGAACTGGGCATCACCCACGTGGAGTTGATGCCGCTGTCCTCCTTCCCCGGCCGGCACGGCTGGGGGTACGACGGGGTCGCGCCGTGGGCGGTGCACGAGCCGTACGGCGGGCCGGAGGCGCTGAAGCGGTTCGTGGACCGGGCGCACGAGCTGGGCCTCAGTGTCGTGCTGGACGTGGTGCACAACCACCTCGGCCCCTCCGGCAACCAACTCCCGGCTTTCGGGCCGTACTTCACGGAGACCCACCAGACCCCGTGGGGCGCGGCGGTGAACCTGGACGCGCCCGGCTCGGACGAGGTGCGCGCCTACTTCCGGGACAGCGCCCTGGCCTGGCTGAGGGACTTCCGCCTCGACGGGCTCCGGCTGGACGCGGTGCACGCCCTGCACGACGACCGTGCCCGGCACTTCCTGGAGGAACTGTCGGAGTCGGTGGACGCGCTGGGCGAGGAGGTGGGGCGCCCGCTGTTCCTGATCGCGGAGTCCGACCTCAACGACCCCCGGATGATCACCCCGCGCACCGAGCACGGCCTCGGCCTGCACGCCCAGTGGAACGACGACTTCCACCACGCCCTGCACACCGCCCTGACCGACGAGTCCCAGGGCTACTACGCCGACTTCGCCCGCGCCCCGCTCGCCGCGCTGGCCAAGACCCTGACCGGCGGCTACTTCCACGACGGCACCTTCTCCAGTTTCCGGGGCCGGGCCCACGGCCGGCCGCTGGACCGGGCCCGGCTGAGCGGGCACCGGCTGCTGGGGTACAGCCAGACCCACGACCAGATCGGCAACCGCGCCCAGGGCGACCGCCTCGCCGCCACCCTCTCCCCCGGCCTGCTGGCCTGCGCCGCCACGCTCACCCTGACCTCGCCGCTCACCCCGATGCTGTTCATGGGCGAGGAGTGGGCGGCCGGCACGCCCTGGCAGTACTTCACCGACCACACCGACCCCGAGCTGGCGGAGGCCGTACGGCGGGGCAGGCGGCGGGAGTTCGCCTCCCACGGCTGGGCCGAGGAGGACGTGCCCGACCCGCAGGACCCCGCCACCCGCGACCGCTCCTGCCTCGACTGGTCCGAGCCGGAGCGCGATCCCCACGCCCGCGTCCTCGCCTGGTACCGCCGCCTCATCGCCCTGCGCCACGGCCGCCCCGACCTCACCGTGCCCGACCTCGCGGACACCAAGGTCGCCTACGACGAGTCCGCCCACTGGCTGGCCTTCCGCCGGGGTGACATCCGCGTCGCGGTCAACCTCGGCAAGGAGCCGGCCGCCATCCCGCTGGGCACCGGCCACCTGGAGATCCTGGCCGCCTGGGACGACTCGGTGCAGCCACCGGGCCCGGACGGGATGCTCCAGGTACCGGGCGAGTCCTGCGTGGTGCTGTCCCAGCCATAGGCTGCCGCCGGCTTGGCGGGTTGGGCCGGCCGTGGCGGGGTCTGCTGGGGGCGGGCCCGGCAGCGTGGGGTGCCCGCGCCCTGGGCGCGCCTTGGTCGGGCAGGACGCGGGCTTGCGTCCGGGAGGCAGGGCGCGGGCGTGGGCCCGGAGCGCGGGCTTGGGCCCGGGACGCCAGGCGCGGGCTTGCGCTCAGGGCTTGGTCCCGGGGCGCGGGCCTGAGACACGGTCCGGGCCTTGGACGCAGGGCGCGGGCCGGGGCTCGGAGCCCGAGCTTGAGGCGCGGGCTCGTGGCACGGGCGCGGGGCCGCGGGCCGGGCTCGGAGCCCGAGCTTGAGGCGCGGGTTCGGACCTAGGCACGGGCTCACACGCCGCGCGCCCGAGCCCCGCCGAGCCCCCTACTCCTCGTCCTTCAGCTCCGTCACCCGCTCCAGCATGATCGGCTCCCAGGCCCGGAGGAGGGCCGCGTGCAGGGGTCCCGCCGACGGGGTGTCCAGGTGTTCGGTCAGGGCGATCACGGTGTCGCAGCGGGCGAGCCAGAGGCCGCGGAGGCAGGGGCGGGGGCCGTACCCGGCGAGGGTGGCGGCGCGGACGGCGGCGGGGGCGCCGACCGAGGTGGCGAGGGCGGCGATGTCCTCGGCCGGGTCGCCGAGGGCCGCGCCGGTCCAGTCCAGGACCGCGCGGACCCGGCCGTCGGCGCTGATCATGACGTGGTCGTCGGTGAGCCGGTGGTGGGTGAGGACGGCCGAGCCCGCCTGCGCGGCGAGCTGCGCGGCCCCGGACGGCGTGAGCTGGCGCAGCCGCCCCGCGTCGAACTCGTCGGCGGCGGCGAGACGTTCGGCCGCGTGGGCGGCGATACGGCGCAGCGCCCCCAGCGAGCGCGGAGCCGCACGCGGCACCCCGAGCGTCTCGGCCTGCCGCACCGGGACCGCGCGCAGCCCGGTGAACAGCCCCGCGAGGTCGGCCTCCCCGAGCGCGGACACCTCGAGCCCGCCGCCGTAGTCGCCCGGCAGCCTCGCGTCGAGCGTGCAGGCGAGTCCGGGCGTCCAGTCGCCGTGCGCCACCCCCGACGGCACGACGACGGGCACGTGCGGCCGCACCAGATCCCGCAGCCGCGTCTCGCGCCGCAGCCGCACGGACGCCTCGCGGTCGGGCGCGAGCCGCAGCACGTACCGGGTCCCGACCCACCAGGTGTACGGGTGCTCCGGCGCGACGGGCCGTACCTCGGGCCCGTTGGCCGGACCGCTCCTGAGCAGCGAGCGGACCAGTGCGCGCACGGTGTCCGGGGTGGGGGTCGGGGGCCGGGTCATGGGTCGTGTCTCGCCGTTCGGGAGGGTCGTCGCGGAGGTCGCCGCCTGGGTCTGGTCAGTCCACCACGACCATCTCACGGGTGGTGTTGTTCAGGCGGCGTCCACCGTCCTCCGTCACCGTCACGATGTCCTCGATCCGGACCCCGAACCGGCCGGGCAGGTAGATGCCGGGTTCGACCGAGAAGCACATGCCGGGCACGAGCGGCTGTTCCTCGCCCTCGATCATGTACGGCGGCTCGTGGGTGGTGACGCCGATGCCGTGCCCGGTGCGGTGGATGAAGTACGGCCCGTACCCCGCGTCCTCGATCACCGCGCGGGCGGCACGGTCGACGTCCTGGCAGGTGGCGCCCGGCCGGACGGCCCGGAACCCGGCCTCCTGCGCGGCCCGCACCACGTCGTGCACCCGGCGCTCCTCCTCGGTCGGCTCGCCCACGTGGACCGTGCGTGTGGTGTCGGAGCCGTAGCCGTCCTTGAGCCCGCCGAAGTCGAGCACGACCATGTCGCCCCGCTGGATGACCCGCTCCCCGACCTCGTGGTGCGGGTTGGCGCCGTTGGGACCGGAGCCGACGATGGTGAAGTCCACCTGGGAGTGGCCGAAGCGGCGCAGCAGATCGGCGAGGTCGCGCCCCACCTCGTCCTCGCGCCGCCCGGCGAAGGGCAGCAGGCGGATCT
Source organism: Streptomyces seoulensis (assembly GCF_004328625.1). Taxonomy (NCBI): domain Bacteria; kingdom Bacillati; phylum Actinomycetota; class Actinomycetes; order Kitasatosporales; family Streptomycetaceae; genus Streptomyces; species Streptomyces seoulensis. The sequence continues at coordinate 5,047,329 of NZ_CP032229.1, read as the reverse complement.
CCTCGAAGGCGGCGTCGGCCGCGGCCCCGGCGGCGGCGAGCAGTTCCAGCTCGGCCGCGTCCTTGACGGCACGCAGCATGGGCAGCGCGTCGGTGAGCGCGGCGCACCTGAGGTCCGGCAGGACCCGCTGGAGGGCGAGCAGATGCAGCGCCCACGCGTTGTCGCTGACGCCGACGCCGCCCTTGGGGTCGAGCAGCTCGGCGGTGAGGGAGTGCGGGTCCTCGCCGTCGGTCCACTTCAGCAGGGTGAGCGCGGGGGCGCCGACGGCCCGCTCGGCGTCGGGCGCCTCCAGCGCGGGCACCACGAGCACGGGTTCGCGGCCGGGCACGAGGACGAGCAGGGTGAGCCGCTCGGTGACCGGAGGCGCGTACCCGGTGAGCCAGACGAGATCCGGTCCCGGCGCCACGAGCAGCCCCCCGAGCCCCGCCTCGGCGGCGGCGCCGGCCGCGCGCGCCATCCGGGCGCGGTAGTCCTCGGCGGTGAAGATCGCGGGCGTGCTGCCGGTCATCCGGGCCTCCGGGTGTGGTCGTGGGCGTACGGCCATCATGACGCGCGGGACAGGGGGCGACCACCGGGTTTCCCGTGGTCGCCCGGGGGCCGCGGGGTGCCGTCAGCCGGCCGGTTGGAGCCGTCCCGGTGTCTGGCCGGGTACGAAGCCATGGGCGCGGCCGGCCAGCCACTCGGCCTTGTAACGGTCCACCTCCCGATGCCAGTTGAGGATGCCCGCGAGCCAGTTCTGGAGGTCGAGGACATAGTGGTCCATCGCCGCGCGCGCCTCTTCGGAGAGCTGGAAGTCGTCGTAGAGCACGGGCAGTTCGTGCGCGATGACATGCTCGAACTGCTGCATGCGCTGGGTCATCAGATCGTGCACGACGGCGAGCGCGGCCGGGTAGTCGACGCCGAAGAAGTTCTGCACGACGAGGATCGCGTTGTGGATCTCGCCCTCGTACTCGATCTCCTTCTGGTACGAGAACACGTCGTTGAGCAGGCAGGCGTAGTCGATGGCCGCGTTCTCCAGTGAGCGCACCGGCCCGGTGCGGTACACCTCGGGCGGGACGGCCGGGCCCTGGCCCATCCGGCACATGCTCAGGGTGAGGTCGGAGCCGAAGGTGGCGCGGCGCATCTCCAGGTAGTCGACGGGATCGGGGACCCGGTGCTGGAGCTGGTTGGACAGCTCCCACACCCAGCTCTCGGTCATCACGTCGACGGCGGCCTTCAGGGTCTGCCGCTGTTCGGCGCTCATCGGCGCGGTGGTCCGGGTCCACAGGTCGACGAGCCCGCGCTCCATGGCGTTGACCGGGACGATCCCCGGTTCCCCGGCCACGGACATGCACTGCGAGAGCCGGGCCGTGGTCAGCCGGGCGGCGGCCAGGTCGCGGCGGTGGCCGTACACCAGGGGGTAGTAGTCGTCGCCGTACGTCCCCCAGGCGAGCCACTGCGCGCTCAGGTCGAGCGCCTCGGGGGTGGCGTCGGGATCGAGTCCGGCGGAGCACAGCGCGAGGTCGTACGCGGCGAGCTTGTCCTCGTCCCAGACCCCTTCGCCGAGGATGCCCATGGTGTGGCACCACGTGAGGAGGTTCCGCCGGGAGGCGTCGACGTGCGGGCTCAGCTCCAGCGGGAAGGGCATGTGGAAGTCGGGCAGCAGCGACGGGCCGACCTTCTGGTACGGGACGTGGGTGTACGCGCGCAGGCGTTCGGCGCCCGCCGAGGCGAGCAGGGCGCGCACGTCGGCGGCGGAGGTGCCGGGGCCGCTCGGCACCCGCCAGGGCGTCTCGGAGCGGGCGCCCTGGTTCATGTAGCGGCTGGAGCGCAAGTGCCACTCGTGGCCGCCGGACTGCCAGTCCTGGAGTCCCTTGGTGTAGGCGGCGACCGCCGCGACCTCGTCGGGCCGCAGCCCCTTCTCCAGCGCGACGGCGGGCACCTCGGTGAGCGCGGTGTGCTCGAACTGGTGCAGCCGGGAGGTGAGGACGTCGTTGACGGTCTCGGCGGCCTCCTGGGTGGCGCAGCCGAAGAACCGCTCCAGCACGAGCACGCCGTTGCTGTTCTCGCCCTCCTCCTCCACCTCGCGCTGGTAGGAGAACAGGTCGTTGCGCAGGTGGACGGCGTCGGAGAAGGTCTCCATCAGCACCCGCAGCGGCCGGGACTCCGCGACCGACGCGGGCACCTCCGCCGTCGCGTACTCCACCAGCCCCGCCGACCAGGGGGCGCCGCCCACCTTGCGGCGCATCTCGATGTACTCGACCGGGTTGGCGATACGGCCCTCGTTGATGTTGGACAGCTCCCACATCGACTCGTTCAACAGGTGCTCGGTCGCCACGGCGAAGCGGCGCCGCCAGTCCGCCGACATCGCCGGGACCGTGCGCGCCCACAGGTCGGCGAGGCCCGCCTCGACCGGGTTCTCCGGCTCGGGGACGGGCGCGCCCGGGTCGAGCGGCATGAACAGCGGGAGCCGGTCCAGGTGGGCCTTGCCGGCCACGCGGTCCGGGGTGCGCTTGAACATGTCGAGGAAGTGGTCGTCGAAGAAGAACACCCACACGTACCAGTCGGTGATCAGCGAGAGCGCCGGTCCGTCGCAGTCGGGGTGGGTGTAGGCGCACAGCAGGCCGTAGTCATGGGCCTCCAGATCGGCCTGGTCCCAGATGCCCGACCCCTCCAGCATGCCCATCTCACGCGCCCACGCGGTGGAGTGGGAACGGGCGTCGTCGAGATGCGGGTTGAGCCGCGCGGGATACGGCATGTAGAAGTGCGGGAGTTCGAACGGCTGCGTCATGGCGGGGGGCTACCCGGCGGGCAAATGGGTCATCCGCCGCGACGGGGATGATCACACCATCGCGTGAACCGGTACCGAAACCGGGAACTCGCACCGCCTGGTGTGGCGTTGACCGTCACAGCCACCCCCCTGCCCGGGGCCCGTTTTCCGGCCCGGCCGACGACATCCGGACAGCCGGGCACCGGAGGCCGTCACTCCCCTTGTCCGTCCCCCGGGCCGGGGCCACGGTATGGGCCATGATCCCCACCCCGCCTCCCCGGCACCGATTACCGCACGCCCCCGCCCCGGTGTCCTGGCAGGACGAGCCCGGCACGGCGGACGACCCGCCCGGCGCCGGTTTCTGGGCGGTGACCCGGCACGCCGACGCCCTTCGCGTACTCGAAGACCCGACGACGTACTCCTCCCTCCCCGGACCCGGTGAACTCCCGCTCCTGAGACGGCTGCTGTCCCACCAGGACCCGCCCCAGCACACCCGCCTCAGAGACCACGCGGCACGCGCCCTCACCCCCGAGCGCGTCCGGCGCTTCACCGAGACCGCCCGCGAGCGCGCCCGCACCCTGCTCACCCGGGCCCTGGACACGGCCCGCGCCTCCGACGGCGTCCTCGACCTCGCCGGCGCCGTGTCCGACCCGTACACCGCGCTCAACCTGGCCGACCTGCTGGGCATCCCGCACGCCGACCGGCGCCGCCTGGCCGGCTGGACCGGCCCGCGGGCCCTGGACGACATGGCCGGGTACGCCCCTCACCTGATCGTCCACCGCCGCCGCTACCCGGACGACGACCTTGTCACGGCGCTCGCCCACAACGCCCGACTCACCTCGGACGAGCTTCGGATGCTCGTCCCCCTCCTCCTGACCACCGGCCTGGCCCCCATGCGCGACGCGGCGGCGGGCGGACTCGCGCTGCTGGCGGAACACCCCGAGGTGTACCGGAGCCTGCGCGACGGAACGGCGGAACTCGGCGCCGCGATAGAGGAGTTGCTCCGACTGCGGCCGCCCCTGCTCAGCCTCCGTCGCACCGCCGCCACGGACACCGAACTCTCCGGCCGGCGCATCCGGCGCGGTGACACGGTGATCGTCTCGCTCACGGCCGCCCACCGGGACGACCGGGTCTTCACCGACCCCGCCCGGCTGGACCTGGCCCGCACACCCAACCCACACCTCTCGCTCGGCGCGGGCCCGCACCTCTGTCTGGGCGCCGACTTCGCCCGACTGCAATTGCGCGTCCTCCACGAGGAGGTGCTGCGCGCGCTGCCGGAGCTGCGGCTCGCCGGGCCGGTGCTGTCCTCCGGCTCCGGCGTCACCGACGGGGTCGCGTCACTGCCCGTCCGGGCCGGCTGACGGGTTGACCTGGATGAGGGCGTGGGTGCCGCTGGTGAGCCACTTCTTCCCCTCCGCCTTGTCCAGCGCGGCCTCGGTGGCCGGGGAGAGCCCGGTGATCACCTCGGACTTGAGGGTGCGCAGCGCGGCCACCGGGCCGGGGAAGTAGGCGGTCACCTCGTCGAAGGGCGTGATGGCGGGCCAGTAGCGGTCGCCCACCAGGCGGCGGTAGTTGAGGTCGCCCTTGAACAGGGTGAGGGCGGCCGCCGCGAAGTCGGCGCGGAGGTCGTCCGGCATGTCGGCGTAGGGCAGCGGCGAGCAGGAGAAGGGGTGGGCGTGCAGGACCAGGCGGCCGTCGCCCAGGGCCGACCAGAGCGTGTCGCCGTACTCGGCCGCCAGACCGCCGGCCGCGCGCAGGCGGTGCAGCGCGTCGATGACGTCGGCGGTGGTGGCGTCGGAGACGTAGTACGGGGTCGGTTTGAGGTGCAGGACCGCGCGGCCGACGCGGGGCTCGGTGAGGAGCGCGGCGATCAGCAGCAGGTCGGGGACGAGTTCGCGGCCGGCGTTGTCCGCGACCAGGCACAGGGTGCCGGTGCCGCCGGGCGGGAGCAGTGTCCAGAGGAGGTCGCTGTCGTCGGCGACCAGTCCGGGGGCCGCTTCGCCCTGCTCACCGCCCTCCGAGGACAGCTGGAAGCTGAGGTCGGCGCGGTTGCCCCACAAAGAGCCGCTCAACAGCGCGCAATTGCGTTCGTCGGCCGGGCGGTCCCGGAGTTGGTCGAGCGCGGACAGCTCGGCGCCGGTCTCGGCGGAGTCGAGTTCGCCGGTCTTGGAGGGGCGGAACGGGTCGACACCATGCCAGGCGCCGGGGCCGAAGAAGCCGACGGCGTCGAGCAGGAGGCGGTAGAAGTAGCTCTCGGCCCACAGCCACGGCACGTCGAACCAGGACTGCCCCGCGTAGGTGTCCATGCCCCAGCTCACCCAGCGGGCGCGGTCGGGGGCGTCGGCGGGAAGGGGTTCGATCACGCCCTCGGTGCAGTTCTCCAGCAGGGCGTCCAGGGCGCGCCGCTGCGGGGGCTCGTAGGGGAGGCCGGCGCGGACCTGACGAATGATCGCGGGGTGCCGTTCGGCCAGCGTGCGGTGCGGGAAGGAGCCGGGTGCGTCGGCGCGGATGACGGGCGCGGTGGGGGCGGCGTCGGACATGCCGTCACCGTACCCCGCAGGTCAGCCGGTCCTGGCTTCCCGCTCCAGTTGCGCGGCGAGGGCGAGGTAGCGGGGGCGGCGGTGCACCGGGACCAGGCTGCGGAGCATCAGGTACCACATCTCGGCGACCCTGCGGGGCAGCCGCGCGGGCGGTTCCAGGGTGCGCCCGGCGACCCGGGTGCCGACGAAGAAGCAGACCAGGGAGTGGGCGACGATCCCGGCGTCCAGTTCGGCGTGCACATCGCAGTCCCGGACCGCGCCGTGCAGCTTGCGGGAGGTGAACTCCAGCCACTCGGTGAAGGGGTGCCGCAGCGGTGGCCGCATGGGCAGGTTGGTGGTGACCAGGCGGAGTCCGGCGCGGGGCACCGGGTCGTGCACGGCGAGGCGGGCGAGCGCGAACGTGGCGCGCATCAGCGCCTCCAGCGAGGAGCAGCCCCGGCTCTCGACCTCGGTCACCACCTGCCGGGCGGCCACCGACTGGAGTTCGAGGATGGCGTGGGCCAGGTCCTCCTTGGCGGCGAAGTGGAAGTACAGCGCGCCCTTGGTGACGTTCGCGTGTCCGACGATGTCGCTCAGACTGGTGGATTCATACCCTTGCCGGTCGAACAGGTCGGCCGCGGCCGTGATGATCGTCGTCCGGGTCTGTTCAGCGCGCAACTGCCTCGCCATCGGCCGACCCCTCTCCTGCACGAACGGGACACGCGGTTTGTTTTGACCCCTCGCATACGATAACTCACCCAGGCGCGACGGGAGTCACGCGGGACGCATGGAGATTCCGTGCTCTTCCACACTTCCTCCCCTGTTCGACCGGGGTGAACTGGGCCTTCCGCTTATATCCGGCTCCGGGGCCTTCCGCGTGCACTGCGTCGCTTACGCGAAGATTTCCGGGCCGGGAAGGGGACGGCAAAAACAGCCGATGCGGTCTGTGAATTGACTTCTTCGGTCGTCGGTGGGCGTGAACACCCCAGTGCCGTCAACCGTATTGGGGACGTGAACCCCCTTCACCGCCCCGCCGAGGAGACGTCCCGGATGACTCGGATGACCGCCCGCCTGAGCACTCTGGCGGCCGCCGCCGCGACCCCGCTCCTGCTGTTGCCGTGGACGGCGGGCACCGCACAGGCGCACGGCGCCCCCACCGATCCGGTCAGCCGGGTCTACGCCTGCTCGCCCCGGGGTGGCAGCGCCAACGGGTCGGCCGCGTGCCGCGCCGCGATCGCGGCCAACGGGGCCCCCTTCACGGCGTGGGACAACCTGCGGGTGCCCGGCGTCAACGGGCGTGACCGGCAGGTGATTCCGGACGGCAAGCTGTGCAGCGGGAACCTGCCCGCCTACCGGGGGCTCGACCTGGCCCGCACGGACTGGCCCGCCACCCGGCTGACTCCGGGCGCCCGGATGACCCTCACGTACGCCTCGACGATCGCCCACGAGGGTTCGTTCCGGCTGTACTTGACCAAGCCCGGCTACGACCCGGCGAAGCCGCTGAAGTGGTCCGACCTGCCGGACCGCCCGTTCGCCGAGTTCAAGAACCCGCCGCTGAGCAACGGGGCGTACCACCTTCAGGCGACGCTGCCCGCCGACCGGACGGGGCGTCAGATGCTGTACACGGTCTGGCAGAACACCAGCACGCCGGACACCTACTACTCGTGCTCCGACGTGGTGTTCGCGGGCAAGAGCGCTGCGGCGGCCGGCAAGAACAGCGCGCGGCCCACGGCCACCAAGAAACCGGACGCGAAGCCGGCGACGCCCTCCGCGCACCCCTCGCACCCGGCGTCGGCGTCCCCCTCGGCGGAGGCTTCGACTCCCGTGCCGCGCAAGGACGCCTCGTACGCCGCCGTGCCGGACGACGGCAGGCCGGTGGCCGAGGCGACCCGCACGACGTCGGGTCCCTCGGCTCCGTTGCTGGCGGGCGGTGCGGCCGCGGTGCTGGTGGTCACCGCGGCCGCCGCCCTCGTCCCGCGCCTGCGCCGGCGCTGAACGAGCCTTCAAACGAGGGTCAGTTGACGAACACCCGCGCGCCAGCGTCGGTGACCGGGGCGTACTTGGCGGTGAAGTAGCCGCTGGCGAAGCACAGCGACGAGCCGGACACCTTGGTGAACTGCTGGTTGGTGAAGGTGATGCTGCTGTCGGTGTTGCTCGCCTTCCCGGTGAGCTTCGGCGCCTGGTAGACGCAGGTGACCGAGCCGAGCAGGGTGCGCAGCTTGACCGTGGTCTGGATGGTCGAGCCGCTGGCCGGGGCGACGGAGAGGGTGCCGTCGGAGGAGACCGAGGCGGTGTAGGGCAGGTTGTCGACGGTGATGCCGCTGACCCCGGTGACGCCGGTGACGTTGCTGGTACAGGTCGAGCTGTCGAAGGTGTGCCCGGTGACCGACTCGGTGGCGGTCCCGGGGGCCGCCGGGTTGGCGGTGGCCTTGGCCGTGAACTGGGACGCCTTGCAGGTGACACCGCTGGTGCCGGTCGCGCTGGAGTACAGGGTGGCGGAGGTGCCGGTGGCGAGCGGTGCGGTGAGGGTGTCGCCGACGGCCACGGCAATGCCGCCGGCGGCGCCCGTGGTCAGGACGGCACTGGCGTCGGCGGACGCGGACGCGGGGACGGCGGCCGCCACGGTGAGCGCGGTGACGGTTCCGGCAAGGGCGAGGAAGGTGCGCATGCGGGTGCCTCTCTTCCGAGGTGGGGGCGGAGAGCAGGGGTGCGCCGGGATGCGATGCGAGGTGCGGGATTTCGTATACGGGACGGCCGCCCGGAGAAGCCGGGAACCGGCGCGTGCCGCGACCCGGGCCCGGCGCCACGGTCCCGAGGAGATCAGGCAGAGTTGTAGACCGTAAGTGACGCCATCGTCAATAAGGCGTACGGGAGTTGGAGGTCAGAGGCACCGTCCGCACAGGGCCGGCACCCACTTTTCACAACTCCCTTGACCCTTCAATGTAACCGGCGGTAACTTTCGAGAAGGCTACCGTCGCGTAACCGGCCGGAATCCTCATGTCCACACCGGACGGCGGGGCGGCCCGCGCGGTCGCCCTTGTCCGCGCCAGGACAACGCGCCACCTGAAACCCGCATGGATCTACGCCCATGGGAGCAGACATGGCCTCGTCCCCGGAGTCCCCGGACCTCTCGTCCACCGACCCCACCCCCGCCACGCCCGAACCGGCCGGCGGCGTACGGCGCGGGCGCGTCCGGTACCGCCGGGCCGCCGTCCTGGCGATCCCCGCGACCCTCGTCGCGGCCGGCCTCGCGATCCTGACAGCCGAGGGCGCGCTGGGCGTGCAGTTCGCCATCTCCGGCATGCCGTTCACCGTCACGGCGACCGATCTGACCGGCACCGGCTTCGAGCAGTTCGGCGGCCTGGACAACATGGCGGACGGCAGCCCGAACGCGGGTGACACCGGCGGCCAGGTGCTCGTCGTCACCTCCGCGATCAAGAACGCCACCCTCACCAAGCTGTGCCAGAGCGTCGACCTGGGCGGCACCAACCTGCTGATCAAGGCGGGCCAGGGCGCCAAGAAGGTGACGGCGACCGATCTCACCACCGACTCCACCGAGCTGTCGGGTGACGCCTCCTTCGACCGCATCGAGATCGGCAACGACGCCAGCACCCTGGACAAGGCCAACGCCAAGGGCCCGATCGGCGTCTTCTCGCAGCAGGCCGACACCGTGCACATCGCCAACCTGCGCCAGACCAACTACGCGACCACCGCGGGCGTGTTCAAGCTGCCCGGTCTGAAGCTGGGCTTCAGCGACTCGGGCTGCTGAGCCGATGGCGGAACCCGGGCGCCCGAAGACGCGGGCGGCCTTCCGTGACTGGCGGGGACGCCGGCCGTTCTGGGGCGGGCTGCTGCTCGCGCTGGGCGGGGCCGAGATCCTGCTCACCGAGAAGGCGTCGCTGAAGGTCGTCATGCACATCGGCATGCAGGGGCTGGCCGGCTATCTGCTGCCGACCCTGATGCTGCTGCTCGGACTGCTGGTCCTCTTCAACCCGGCGCAGCGGCTGTTCTACTCGATCGTCGGCGTCCTGGTCTCGCTGGGCAGCTGGCTCACGTCGAACCTGGGCGGCTTCTTCATCGGCCTGCTCCTCGGCGTCGTCGGCAGTTGCCTCGCCTTCGGCTGGCTGCCCGACCAGGAGGCCCGCGTGTCCCGAAGGCAGCGGCGCAGGGAACGCGCCCGCGCCTGAACCCCGGCCCCCTCGGAGCCCGGCGGCACCTCGCCGCCGGATTCTCCCTCTTTCAGGTGATACGGGGAACTTCTCCCCCGGTGTGCCCAGTTCACCGGACAGCGGGCACGAGAAAGGAGGGCGGCGGGTCAGGGAGAGACGGGGGCCTCGGCCGGAGCCATGGCGGTCTCGGCGGTGACACCGGCGGCCGGGGCGACCGGCGTGTGGGCGGCGGGGACATTGTTCTCGTCCTTCATCGCCTTCGCCTCGCTCTTGAGGATGCGCAGGGACTTGCCCAGCGAGCGGGCGGTGTCCGGCAGCTTCTTGGAGCCGAACAGCACGATGAAGACGATCGCCACGACCAGCAGATGCCAGGGTTCCAGTCCGTTGCGGAGCATGGTCGCCCTCCCTTTCTCACGCGGTTCCTGACGGCCAGGGGCTCCCGCGCCTCCGGTCCGCTCAGCGATGATTGCTACATTGCGCAACTGTACAACCCAGGGAGAGGCACAAGAGGGCGGGCGATGAGCATCACGAGCAGCCGGGGGACGCAACCGTCACGGCGACGCGGCGGCGGCCGGGGGTCCCCGGAGGGTGAGGGCGGTTCCGGCGACCCGGGCGGCGGCACCCGGTCCGGCGCACGGGACCGGCGGCGCCGCCGTGCGCGCCGGGCACGGGTGGCGCTCCTGGTCTGCCTGTCGCTGGTGGTCCTCGGCGGCGCCGGGGCCGGCTGGGTGTACCTGAAGCTCAACGGCAACATCCAGACCTTCGACGCGGGCGGTCTCTCGGACAACCGCCCGGCGGGCTCGTCCAAGGGTGAGAACGTCCTGGTGATCGGCTCCGACGCGCGTACCGACGGCAACGCGGCGCTGGGCGGCGGCGACAAGGACGGCATCGGCCGCTCCGACACCACGCTGCTGCTGCACATATACGCCGACCACAAGCACGCGCTGGCCGTGTCGATACCGCGCGACACCCTGGTGACGATCCCGCCCTGCAAGCTGCCCACCGGCGGCTGGACCCAGGCCCAGCCCAACACCATGTTCAACGCGGCCTTCTCGGTCGGCGAGACCGACAAGGGCAACCCGGCCTGCACCCAGAACACCGTGGAGCAGCTCACCGGACTCCGCGTGGACCACACGGTGGTCGTGGACTTCAAGGGCTTCGCCGCGCTCACCCAGGTCGTCGGCGGGGTGAAGGTCTGCCTGCCCAACGACGTGTACCAGAAGGACCTCAACCCCAACCGGACCACCCAGGGCGCGCTCCTCTTCCGGCACGGCGAGCAGCGGGTCTCGGGCCAGCAGGCGCTGGACTACGTCCGCCTGCGGCACGGCATCGGGGACGGCTCCGACATAGGACGCATCAAGCGGCAGCAGGCGTTCGTCGGCAGCCTGCTGAAGGAGGTCAAGGACAAGGGGTTCACCCCGACCAAGCTGCTGCCGCTGGCCGACGCGGCGACCCGCTCGATGACCGTCGACCCCGGCCTCGGCAGCGCCGACAAGCTGCTGTCGTTCGCCATGTCGCTGAAGGACGTCGACCTGCACAACACCAAGTTCGTCACCGTGCCCTGGCGGTACGCGGGCGCGCGGGTGGCGATCGTGGAGCCGGACGCCGGTGAGCTGTGGGCCACGCTGCGGGCGGACCGTACGCTCGACGGCGCCGACGCCAGCGGCGGGAAGGGCCACGCGCCGAAGAAGCCGGGCCCGGCCACCCACTCCCCCGCCCCGGTCTCCGGCAAGGGCATCGCCGTGGCGGTCTACAACGGCACTACGGTCACCGGGCTCGCCGCCAAGGGCTCGGCCACGCTCACCGCGTCCGGCTTCACCGTCACCGGTACGGCGACCGCGCTCTCCCAGAACCATCTGGCGACGGTCGTCCAGTACGGCCCCGGCATGGCGGACCGCGCCCAGACCGTGGCCAAGGTCTTCCCCGGCGCCCAGCTGGAGCAGATCGGCGCGTCCCGGATCAACGTGGTCCTCGGCCAGGCGTACGCGACCGACCCGACGCCCTCCTCGACATCGGCCTCGGTGCCCAGCGAGGTGGCCAACGGGGCGCGTTCGGCGGACGACAACCCCTGCGCGAACCTCACCTACGGCTGACGCCGGTCGTGGCGCACCCGCGCCACGATCAGCGCGAGGGCGTACGGCACGAGCACGGCGGCCAGCAGCAGGTAGCGGTCGGCGGGCAGCGCGGTCAGCCCGAGGACCGCGCCCAGCGGGGTGGCGGGCAGCAGCAGCCCGGCACCGGCGAGCACGGCCGAGGCCCAGCCGACCGGGCCGGGGCGGCCGCCCGCGATCCGGCGCCCCGAGCGCAGGAGCAGCATCGCGAGCGCCTGGGCGAGCAGGTTCTCGGTGAACCAGGCCGAGTGGAACAGCGCCTCGTCGCTCAGCCCGGCGCCGCCCCGGGGGGCGAGCGTGAGCACGCCGAAGGTGGCGAGGTCCGCGACCGCGTTGAGCAGGCCGAAGCCGGTGAGGAAGCGCAGGAAGGCGGGCGGCCGCAGCCTGGTCGGCCGGCGCAGCGCCTCGGGGTCGGGGCGGTCGTCGGCGAAGGCGAGCTGGGAGGCGTCGAAGCAGAGGTTCTGCGCGAGGACCTGGGCCGGGAGCATCGGCAGGAAGGGCAGGAGCAGTCCGGCGGCGAGCATGGCGAAGACGTTGCCGAGGTTGGAGGACAGGGTGACGCGCAGGTAGGAGGCGATGTTGGCGCTGCTGTGCCGTCCCGCGAGCACCGCGTGTCCGAGCGCGCCGAGGTCCTTCTCGCCGAGCACCACGTCCGCGCTCTCGCGGGCCACGTCGACGGCTCCGCGCGGTGCCACGCCCACGTCGGCGGCGAGCATCGCGGGCACGTCGTTGACACCGTCCCCGAGGAACCCGACCGTGAGCCCGGCGGCCCGGAGTCCGGCCACCACACGCGCCTTGTCCTCGGCCGTGCACCGGGCCACCACCGTGACGGTGCCGGGTGTCCCGGCCGCCTCCGGTGCGCTCCCGGTGCGCACCTCCCCCACCGTCAGCCCCAGGTCCCGGCAGGCGCGTACGGCGGTGGCGGGGTGGTCGCCGGTCAGGACGCGCACCTCGACGCCGAGCCCGGTCAGGGTGCGCAGGGCGTCGGCGGCGCCGGGCGCCAGGTCGTCGCGGAAGGTCAGCAGCCCCCGGAAGGTGAGGTCGCGGGCGTCCCGGGCACCGTAGGGCCGGGTGCGGGCGGGGAGTTCGGCGGTGGCGACGGCGAGGACGCGCAGCCCGGACTCCGCGTGCCGCGTGGCGAGCCCGAGCAGCCGCTCCCGTTCGCCCTCGGTCAGGTCGCACTGTTCCAGCACGGTCTCGGCGGCGCCCTTGGTGATCAGCACATGCCGGCCGAGGGCACCGGTGACCACGGCGCCGGCCAGCCGGTGCGCGGGGTCGAAGGGGAGCGCGGCGACCCCGTCGTACTCCTCCCCCACCGGTCCGGCGGCGGTGAGCAGGGCCTCGTCCAGGGCGTCGGGGGCCGGGAGTTCGGAGAGGGTGAGCCCCCACCAGGCGGCGACGGCGGCCCAGCGCAGCACCTCGGGGTCGTCCCGGCCGTCCGGTCCGAGCGCGGCGGCGAGGACGGGCCGGTCCTGGGTGAGGGTGCCGGTCTTGTCCAGGCAGAGCACGTCGACCGCGCCGAGGTCGTGCAGCGCGGGCAGCCGCCGTACGACGACCCGGTGGGCGTCGGCCAGCCGGGACGCGCCGCGTGCCAGACAGGTGGTGACGATCACCGGGAGCATCTCGGGGGTGAGCCCCACGGCCACCGCGACGGCGAACGGCAGCGTCTGCAGGACCCGGCCGTGCACGGCGGCGCTCGCCATGAGCACGAGCGGCGGGGTGAGCAGCATGAACCGGACCAGCACCCAGGAGATGCCGTGCACGGACCGGTCGAAGGCGCTCGGACCGCGCTGGACGGGGACCCGTTGGGCGGCGCCGAACCGGGTGCGCGCCCCGGTCGCCACCACCACAGCGCCGGCACTGCCCGAGACGACCTGGCTGCCCTGGAAGCACAGATGGGACTCGGCGGACTCCCCCGGCACCTCGGCCGCCTCCTTGGCGACGGGCGCCGACTCCCCGGTGAGCGTGTCCTGCCGGACGGTCAGCCCCCGCGCGCGCAGCAGCCGTACGTCGGCCGGCACGAGATCGCCGGGGCCGAGCCGGACGATGTCACCCGGTACGAGGTCCGCGACCGGCACCTCGCGGGCGCGCGGCTCGTCCGCGCGGCCGGTGCGGCGCAGCACGGTCGCGGTGCCGGTGACCAGGCCGCGCAGCGCGGCCAGGGAGCGGTCGGCCCGGCGTTCCCCGGCGGCGCGCAGCGCGCAGCTCACGGCGACCAGGGCGAGGATCACCGAGGCGGTGCCCCAGGACGCGACGAACGCGGACACCAGCCCGAGGGTGAGCAGCACGGAGGTGAACGGGTCCCGCAGGGCCCGTACGGAGCGGCGTGGCCAGGACAGGGCGGGCGGGGCGGCGGCCGGGGTGTTCTCGCCGTGCTCGGCCAGCCGGGCGGCGGCCTCGGTGTCGGTCAGTCCGCGCGGGCCGGTCTCCAGGCGCCGCAGGAGCCGCAGCGAGGTGTCCGGCACTTCGGTCACAGTCCGCGCAGGCCGCGCACCGGGGCGGTGGGAGCCGTCTGTTCGGTGAGCCGGCCGACCAGCAGGTGGACGACGTCCACCAGCGCGGCCTGTTCGTCGGCGTCGACGAAGTAGACCTGGCGGCGTCCCTCGCGGCGGGAGCGGACCAGCCCGGCGAGCTTGAGCTTGGTGAGGTGCTGGCTGACGGCGGGGAGCGCGCCGCCGACCCGTTCGGCGAGCCCGGTGACATCGCTCTCGCCCTGCGCCAGTGCCCACACCAGGTGCAGCCGGGCCGGGGAGGCGAGCAGCCCGAAGGCGGCCGCCGCCTCGGTGAGGACCTCCGGGGAGGGGTCGCCGGGCCTTGTCGCCACTGCTCTCCTCCTCGCCTGGTCTCGGCTGTCCGGTCGTTGTCCGACCAGTCAGTCTAGGGGGTGTCTTGTCGGTCAGGCCGGATCAGGGAGCGGCGTCCGGTGCCGTGCATCGCAAGGCGGAGGAGGGAGTCGATGCGGAGCATCTGCGACCGACGACAACGCGGCGAGGCGCGGTGCCAGGCGTCGCGAGCCCGACCTGACCGACAAGACACCCCCTGGGGGCCGTGGGCGCACACGCGGACCGCCCGGCGACGGGATGCGTCGGCCGGGCGGTCCGGGTGGTGCGGGGTGGTGCGGTGCGGCGGGGGTCAGCCGAGGCCGTTGGCCTTCAGCCACGCCTGGGCGACGTCCAGCGGGTCCTTGTGCTGGACCTGCACCTGGGTGTCCAGGTCGAGCAGGGCCTTGGTGTCGAGCTTGGCGGAGACGGCGTTGAGCGCGTCGACGCCCTTCTTCGGCACCGCGTTCTTGCGCACGAGGGGCTGCACGTTCTGGAAGCCGAAGAGGTTCTTCGGGTCGCTCAGGACGACGAACTTCTCCTTGGCGATCACCGGGTCGGTGGTGAAGAGGTCCGCGGCCTGCACGGAGTCCTTCTTCAGCGCCGACTGGGTGAGCGGGCCGCCCGCGTCCAGGGACTTGAAGGACTTGAACTCCAGGCCGTACATCGACTTCAGGCCGCTCAGGCCCTGGTGGCGGGTCTGGAACTCCGGGGAGCCGCCGATGACCAGGTCCTTGGCGATGCCCTTGAGGTCACCGATGGAGGACTTGGCGGTCAGGTTGTACTTCTTGGCGGTGGCCGCGTTGACCGTGACCGAGTCCTTGTCCTCCGCCGGGGAGGGGTCCAGCAGGGTCAGCTTGGAGTCCAGCTTGGCCTCGATGGCCTTGGTGGTCTCCTCGGTCGACTTGGGGGCCGCCTTCTGGTCGAGGTAGGCCAGCAGCGCGCCGTTGTACTCGGGCAGCAGCGTCACGGAGCCGTTCTTCAGCAGGCCGTAGGTGGTCTCGCGGCTGCCGATGTTGGGCTGGTACTTGACCTTGACGCCCTTGGCCTTGAGGGCCTCGCCGTAGATGTCGGCGAGCAGGATGCTCTCGGCGAAGTTGTTGGAGCCGACGACGACGGTGTCACCGCTCGCCCCGCCTCCGGCCAGTGGGTTGTCGGACGTGCCGTCGTCGGAGGAGCCACAGCCCGCAAGCAGCGTCGTCGCCGCCGCGAGGGCGACCAGCGCCGCCCCTCGGTTCCCCCGGATGGACTTGCTGATGCGGTTGTTGTAAGTCACCTGTAGATCCAAGCCAGTTCGTGATTTGTCAGTCAAGGGAAGCGAGGTCACCGATTGGCCTCGATCGCGCACGTTTGTGTCGGGAGCATGAACGCCTCCGCCGAAGCCGTCACCCACTGCGCCGCACTCCCGGCGAGACGGTGAGCTTCGACAGCGCCCAGAACACCACGAGCGTCACCAGGGCGAGTCCGGCGACCAGCGTGGCGCCGCCGACCACCTTCTCGTAGTCCTTCTGGTAGAGCCCGTCGATGATGTACCGGCCGAGTCCGCCGAAGCTGACGTACGCGGCGATGGTCGCCGTGGAGACGATCTGGACGGCCGCGGTGCGCAGTCCGCCGAGGATCACCGGGAGCGCGACCGGGAGTTCGACCTGGAACAGGATGCGCGGCTCGGTCATGCCCATCCCGCGCGCCGCGTCCACCGGGGACGGGTCGACGGTCTGGATCGCCTCGTAGGTGGTGACGAGGATCGGCGGTACGGCGAGCACGACGAGCGGCACCATCACGGGCAGCGTGCCGAAGCCGAACCAGATGAACAGCAGCACCAGCAGACCGAAGCTGGGCAGCGCCCGGCCGGCCGTGGCGACCATCGACAGGGCGTTGCCGCCGCGCCGCAGATGCCCGGCGATCAGGCCCACCGGCAGCGCGATGAGCGCGGCGATGGCGAGGGCCTCCAGGGAGTAACCCACGTGCTCCAGCAGGCGGGTGGGGACACCGTCGTAGCCGTGCCAGCGGGCGGGGTCGGCGAAGAAGGAGTGCGCGAAGTCCAGGACGTTCACCGGGCGGCACCCTTCTTCGGCATCCACGGGGTCAGCAGGTTGCGGGTGAGCACCAGCGCCGCGTCGACGAGGATCGCCAGCACGGCCGTCGTCACCACGGAGTTCACCGCGAGTTCCGGCCGGTGGTAGAGGTTGGCGTCGTTCAGCATGTTGCCGAGCGCGCCCTGGTTGCCGATGAGCATGCCGACGCTGACCAGCGAGATGCTGGACACGGTGGCGACCCTCAGGCCCGCGATGATGGCGGGCACGGCGATGGGCAACTGCACCTGGAGATAACGCCGCACGGCGCCGAGGCCCATCGCCTCGGCGGCGGCCAGGGTCTCCGGGGGCACCGAGCGGACGCCGTCCACGATGGCCGGGACGAGCACCACCAGGCTGTAGACGGCGAGCGGGATCATCACCGTCATCTCGCTCTGGCCGGTGTAGTCGATGAGGATGACGAAGAACGCCAGCGACGGGATCGCGTACAGCACCGTGGTGACGCCGAGGACCGGCGGGTACAGCCAGCGGAAGCGGGCGCAGAGCTGGGCGACGGGCAGCGAGAGCAGGAGCCCGGCCAGCACCGGCAGCAGCGCCTCGCGCAGATGCAGGCCGATCAGGCCGAAGTAGCTGTGCTGGAGGTCGCTGGGGAGGTCGAAGAAGCCGTTCATCCGGCCGCCGTCACCTCCGGACGGTCCTCGGTGTGCGCGGTGCGGATGGCCTCTCCGATCGCCGCCTGCGAGACCACGCCGACCGCGCGCCCCTCGCCGTCGACGGCCACGGCCCAGCCGGTCGGCGAGAGCACGGCGCCGTCGAGCGCGGTGCGCAGCGAGTCCTTGCCCGGCCGGAACGGCCTGCCGTGCGACAGCAGCCGGCCGGCGTCGACGGCGCCCGCGGTCAGCGCGCCCGGCTCGCCCCAGCCGAGCGGACGGCCGTCGGCGTCGGTGACGAGCAGGTACGGGGTGCTGCCGTGCGGGGTGAGCCGGGTGGCGTCGGCGTCCACGGGGACGATCGGCCCGGTCTCCAGCTCCAGCCCGTCGGACGGGAAGAAGGACAGCCGGCGGATGCCCCGGTCGGCGCCGAGGAAGTCCTCCACGAAGGGGTCGGCGGGCGCGGTGAGCAGTTCGGCGGGCGGCGCGAACTGGGCGAGGTGCCCGCCGGTGCGCAGCACGGCGACCATGGTGCCGAGCTTCACCGCCTCGTCGATGTCATGGGTGACGAAGACGATGGTCTTGCCCAGCTCGTCCTGGATGCGCAGCAGTTCGTCCTGGAGTCCCTTGCGGACCACCGGGTCGACTGCGGAGAACGGCTCGTCCATGAGGAGGACCGGCGGGTCGGCGGCGAGCGCCCGCGCCACGCCGACGCGCTGCTGCTGGCCGCCGGAGAGCTGGTACGGGTACCGCTTGGCGAGCGAGGCGTCCAGCCCGACCCGCTCCATCAGCTCGGCCGCGCGCTCGCGGGCCTTGGCCTTGCTCCAGCCCAGGAGGCGGGGCACGGTGATGATGTTGTCGATGATGGTGCGGTGCTGGAACAGCCCGGCGTTCTGGATGACGTAACCCATGGAACGGCGCAGGGAGTTGACGGGCTGCTGCCGGATGTCGGCGCCGTCGAGGAGGATGCTGCCCTCGCTCGGCTCCACCATCCGGTTGATCATCCGCAGGGTGGTCGTCTTGCCGCAGCCGGAGGGGCCGACGAGGACGGTGATCGCGCGGTCCGGTATGTCCAGCGACAGCCGGTCGACCGCGACCGTGCCGTCCGGGTATCGCTTGCTGACTGAATCTATCCGTATCAAAACGCCGCGCGCCCTTCGGTTGGCAGGAGTGCCTGGACCGTTCCGGCCGAGTCCAGTCGGCACGAACCACGCCACCCGGAGAGCGCGAAAGGGCGGCCGGACCGGGCGCGGGCGCGCACACCCGTGGTCGTGCCACGGCCGGACGGTCCCATGAATCGGGAGGCTGCTACCCAGCCACGGCCGATCCATTCATCCGATCATGTGACCCTGCTCATACCGCTGCGCTCATACGACGATGCCCACCCGCCGCTTCCGGCGGGTGGGCGTCGTCGGGGACGGGCGTCAGCCCTCCTCGGGCTTGAGGCGCAGCGAGATGCTGTTGATGCAGTACCGCTGGTCGGTGGGCGTGGGGTAGCCCTCGCCCTCGAAGACGTGCCCGAGGTGGGAGCCGCAGTTGGAGCAGCGGACCTCGGTGCGGACCATCCCGTGCGAACGGTCCGCGATCAGCTCGACCGCGTCGGTGTCCTTCGGGTCGAAGAAGGACGGCCAGCCGCAGTGCGAGGCGAACTTGGTGTCCGAGGTGAACAGGTCGGCGCCGCAGGCCCGGCAGGAGTAGACACCCTCGGTCTTGGTGTCCGTGTACTCACCGGTGAAGGCGGGTTCGGTGCCGGCCTGGCGCAGCACCGTGTACTCGGCCGGGCTCAGCTCCGCCCGCCACTGCTCGTCCGTCTTCTCGACGTCGTACGCCATGAGGATCAGCCCCTTTACTTCTGCGACAGGCGGTCCAGGATCAGCGGGCCCAGGTCGGTGACGTCACCCGCGCCCATGGTGAGAACAAGATCACCGGGCTTCGCCATTCCCGCGACGACCTCGGGGATGTCCGCCTTGTCGTGCACGGCGGTGACATCCGCGCCGGCCGCGCGGGCGGCCTCGATGATCAGCGCGCTGGTGATGCCGGGGATCGGGTCCTCGCGGGCCGGATAGATGTCGAGCACCACGGAGGCGTCGGCGAGGGCGAGGGCCTGGCCCATCTCCTTGCCCAGCTCCTGGGTGCGGGAGAACAGGTGCGGCTGGAAGACGACGAGGATGCGGCGGTCGTCCCCGGCGGCGCCGCGCATGGCCTCCAGGTCGGCGGTCATCTCGGTGGGGTGGTGGGCGTAGGAGTCGATCACCTGCACGCCCGCCTCCTCACCCTTGAGCTGGAGGCGCCGCTTGACGCCGGTGTACGCGGCGAGGGCGGGGGCCAGCTCGTCGGCGGGCAGGCCGAGGGCGACGCCCGCGGCGAGCGCGGCGACGGCGTTGAGCGCGTAGTGGCGGCCGGGGACGGAGACGGCGAAGGTCAGCTCACGGCCGTCCAGTACGGCGGTGACCTCGCTCTTGAGGCCCTGGGGCACGATCTTCAGGACCCGTACGTCGGCGTCCTCGGCCTCGCCGTACGTCACCGTCTTCACACCGGTCACCCGGCGGGTCAGCTCGCGGGCGCCCTCGTGGTCGGCGGAGATCACCAGGGTGCCGCCGGGGACGATCTTGCCCGCGAAGGTCTCGAAGGACTCGTAGATCTCGTCCATCGAGGCGTAGTTGGCGTGGTGGTCCAGCTCGACGTTGAGGACGATGGCGACCTCGGGGGCGTACTTGTGGAAGCTGCGGTCGCTTTCGTCCGCCTCGGCCACGAAGATCTCGCCCTCGCCGTGCAGGGCGTTGGAACCGGGGGCGTCCAGGTCGCCGCCGATCGCGTACGACGGGCGGGCGCCCAGCTCGGTCAGGGAGACCGCGAGCATCGAGGTGGTGGTGGTCTTGCCGTGCGTACCGGCCACCGCGATCGGCCGCAGGCCCTCCATCAGCGCGGCGAGCGCGTCGGAGCGGTGCACCACGGGGATGCCCAGCTCGGCGGCGCGGGCCAGCTCGGGGTTGTCCTGCCGGATCGCGGAGGAGACGACGACACAGCTGGCGTCGTCCGCGAGGTGCCCGGCGGCGTGTCCGATGTGCACGGTCGCGCCGTGCGCCCGCAGCGCCTCGGCGGTCGCGGACTCCTTGGCGTCACTCCCCGCCACCCGAGCCCCACGCTGAGCCAGGATCTTGGCGATCCCCGACATCCCGGCCCCCCCGATCCCGATGAAGTGCGGTCGGTCCATGGCGATAGGAAGGCCGGGTGCCATGCGTTCTTCTCCCATATACGAGCGAGCCAGAGGATGCCCACCCTATGCGCAGATCCGACCCACCCCCCACCCCGGCGGGTGGCGCGCCGGTCGGCGGGCGTGCCGACCGGGAGCGGCTCCGGGCCGCTGGCGAGGCGGAGGGCACCGGGCGGACACGAGACGACGATCGCCACGGCCCGCGTGCGGCGGCGAGCGCGGGGCGTGGCCCAGCCGGCCCCGGGACGGCAGTGTGCGGCTCGCGCTCCGGAACACCGAACGCGCCGCCGACCGTCGAAGCCGGGACGGCCCCGCACCGGATGCCCCCGCGCTACCCGGTGCCGGACCAGTCGCCGAGACCCCGTAGGGCTACGCCTTGCTGTGGCTGAAGAGCTTGAGGACCGGGACGCCGACCTTGTGGCGGGCTCGGGAGGCCCAGTCGCGGTGGAAGAACTCCTCGACGTAGTGGGGGTCGGTGAGGACGATGACCTCGTCGGCGTGGACCTCCGCGACGAGGGACTTGAGGGCCTCCAGCGGGTGGTTCTCGACGAGCCTCCCCTCGGCCCGGCTCCCGGCGGCACGCAGCGCCGTCAGGGAGACCTCCAGGGCCTTCTCCCCCACGCTCCGCGCATCCGTGCCCTCGGGCGTCTCCCCCTCGTGCACGGCCTCGTCCAGCTCGCCGAGGGCGATGTCGTCGATGGCCCGCAGCAGCCGGTCCGCCTGGTCACCGCGCGGCTGGAGCAGCACATGGAAGAAGACCGGCTCGTCACCGTGCAAGGTCGTCACGAACTCCACGTCGGCCGACGTCAGGGCTTTCTCGATCATCAGAACGCTTGTGAACACCAGCCGCCTCTTCTCCCTCGAGGGTCCTCGTGACCCTCTGTCCTCCGTTGGCCCGAAAAGGCCCTGCGGAAACCATCCTGCCCCGTTACCGCACGGGGAGTACCGGGACTAAGTGTGCCCCCCGGAAGGTAAACGGAACGGTAGATTCCGCTGTTTTCAGGGTCGGCGGTACCGCCCGAACAGAAATCCGTACTCCTCCAGCAGCAACGCGAGCGCGAACCGGCGCGGCACCGAAACCCCTGGCCCACCGGCGATCCGCTGCGCGTCCCCCGCCGTGAGCATGGGCGACAGCGTCAGACACAGCTCGTCCAGCACGTCCGCCGCGACCAGTTGCCCCAGCAGCCGGGGACCGCCCTCGGTGAGCTGACGGACGTACCCGAGCCCGGCGAGCGCCGCCACGGCCCGTGCCGGATCGACCCGGCGCCCCTCCCCCGCGACGACCACCCGCACCCCGGCCCGCTCAGCGGCGGCCACCCGGTCGGCGGGCGCGTCCGTACCGGTCAGGACGACCGTCGGGACCAGCGGCGAGGTGTACAGCGGGAGCGAGAAGTCCAGGTCGAGGCCGCCCGACACCACCGCGACCGCCGGAGCCGGACCCTGCCCGGCCGCCTCCCGCGCCGCCGCGAACTCGGCACGGGCGCGAGCGGGCCGGTACCCCTCCTGGCGAACCGTTTCCGCACCGACCAGCACGACGTCCGCGAGCGCCCGCAGCGTGCCGAAGACGCGCATGTCGGCCGGGCAGGAGATGGGCTGGGAGCGCCCGTCGTGCTGGGCCGCGCCGTCCAGGGTGGAGACCATGTTGGCCCGCAGCCAGGTGCGGGGCCCTCCGTCGCGGGAGACGGGATAGGCGTAGGCGGCGGCCAGTTCGGCGAGACTCCACTCGCCGGTCAACTCACCCCGGTCACGGTCCCGAGCTGCTGTTTCGTGGGTCACAGGGAACAGGCGTCGCATTCGTGCAGTGTGACATGGCGATTAGCATGGGTAACCGTGTCCTCCACCGCAGCCCCCGGCTCCACCCCGCTGACCGACGCCGGTCCGCTGTCCCTGTGCGCACGCGCGCCGCACGTCCCGGCCGACCGGCTGGTCGCCGAGATGGTGCCGCCGCCCCGCTTCGACTCGGTGCGCTTCGCCACGTACATCCCGGACCCGAACCAGCCCAGCCAGACCGACGCCGTGGGCGTGCTGGAGGGCTTCGCGGCGGGACTCGGCGGCGCCCTGCCCGGCGAGGGCAAGCGGGGCCTGTTCGGCTTCGGCCGCGCGAAGGCCAAGGCCCCGGCCGGCCCGCGCGGCGTCTACCTGGACGGCGGCTACGGCGTCGGCAAGACCCACCTGCTCGCCTCGCTCTGGCACGCCACCCCGGCCGAGCCCTCCCGCAAGGCGTTCGGCACCTTCGTGGAGCTGACCAACCTGGTGGGCGCCCTCGGCTTCCAGCAGACGGTCCGCACGCTGTCCGGCCACGCCCTGCTGTGCATCGACGAGTTCGAGCTGGACGACCCCGGCGACACGGTGCTGGTCTCCAGCCTGCTCGGCAAGCTGGTCGAGGCGGGCGTGGCGCTGGCCGCCACCTCCAACACGCTGCCCGGCAAGCTGGGCGAGGGCCGGTTCGCGGCGGCCGACTTCCTGCGCGAGATCCAGGGCCTGTCCGCCCACTTCCGCGCCCTGCGCATCGACGGCGAGGACTACCGCCACCGCGGTCTGCCGGAGGCGCCCGCGCCGTACACCGACGAGCAGGTGACCAGGGCCGCACACGGCACCGAGGGCGCCTCGCTGGACGCCTTCCCGCAGCTCCTGGAGCACCTGGCGAAGGTGCACCCGAGCCGGTACGGCGCGCTGACCGACGAGGTGCGCGCGGTCTGCCTCACCGACGTGCGGCCGGTGCCGGACCAGTCGACGGCGCTGCGCCTGGTGGTGCTGGCCGACCGGCTCTACGACCGCGAGGTCCCGGTGCTGGCCTCGGGGCTGCCCTTCGACCGGCTGTTCAGTGAGGAGATGCTGAACGGCGGGTACCGCAAGAAGTACTTCCGCGCGATCTCCCGGCTCACCGCGCTGGCACGCGACGCCAAGCCGCTGGTGACGGAGTGACAGACCGGGTAACAGTCCGGCCGCCCTGTTTCTGATATCCCCTCAACTTCTGCGGGTCAAGAGCTGATTTCAGCCGCTTGACCCGCTTTTTTCACGCTTCCTGCGGCACGTAACCCGCCGTTAACCCTGCAAAGCATCCCGCCGGGTTAACGTGTTTCTTGACCATCCATTGACCAATGCTTGGCGCGTACAAGAGACGTGGGATTCCGCAGGGGGGTGCGCATGTCCCGAGGCAGGACGCTCGGCGCGGTGCTCGCCCTGCTCGCGGTCGCGGTGATCACCCTCCAGCTCTTCGCGCCCTCCGGACCCTTCGCCACCGCACATACGCTCGGTGAGGCAAAGGCCAATGACGCGCCGGGGATCATCCTCGTCGCCCCGCCCGCGGGCGAAGGCGCGGACACCGTCCGCGAACCCCGCCGCCACCGGACTCCGCCGGTCGCCGCCCATACCGACCGGCACCGCCAGCGCGGCGCCGCGCCCACCTTCGCGCCGGAGCGCCCGCTCATATCCCGGCGGCCGGCCGAGCCCGTACCGCCCGCGCGGTCCGGCGCTGCCGGCGCCGGCGTCACGAGATCCTCCGGAGCCCATTCCCCGGCAGTCCTTCAGGTCTTCCGCTGCTGACGGGCGGGCTCGCTCCCCCCACCACAGTCGTGCAAGCCCGACGCGCCGTCCACGCGCGCCAGGAGGAGTCCAGACATCATGCAGCCCCTCATCGACCACGCCCGCACGTTCGGCCGGCGCTCCGAGGAGTTCGCCCGCCTCGCCGAAGGCCAGTCTCCCCAGGTCCTGTTCATCACCTGCTCCGACTCACGGGTCGTCCCGGCCCTGATCACGGGCGCCCGCCCCGGCGAGCTGTTCGAGCTGCGCACCGCGGGCAACATCGTCCCGCCGCACACCTCCGAGCACCCCACCAGCGAGGCCGCCACCATCGAGTACGCCGTCGAGGTGCTCGGCGTCCGCGACATCGTCGTCTGCGGCCACTCGCACTGCGGGGCGGTCGGCGCGCTGGTGCGCGGCGACGACCTGACCGCCGTACCCGCCGTGCGCGACTGGCTGGCGCACGCCGCCCCGCGCCCGGCCGGCGCGGCCGAGGACCCCGAGGTCGCCGAGGGCGTGCAGTGCCACGCGCTGACCCAGCTGCTGCGCCTGCGCTCGTACCCCTGCGTCGAGCGCCGGACGGCGGAGGGCACGCTCACCCTGCACGCCTGGTACTACGAGGTCCACACCGGGGCCGTACGCGCGCACCGGGCCGCCACCGACACCTTCGAAGCCCTGTGAGCGCGCCGGTGTCCGGGCGAGGGCTCATATCCCGCGCCCCGCATCTGCGGCGGGACTTCGCCGCGTCCCTCGTCGTCTTCCTGGTCGCGCTGCCGCTGTGCGTGGGCGTGGCCGTCGCCTCCGGGGTCCCGGCCGAACTGGGGCTGGTCACCGGCATCGTGGGCGGTCTCGTCACCGGGGTGCTGCGCGGCAGCAGCCTCCAGGTGTCCGGTCCGGCGGCCGGGCTCACCGTGCTGGTCTTCGAGGCTGTCAAGGAGTTCGGGCTGCCGGCGCTGGGCGCGATCGTGCTCGCCACCGGGCTGCTCCAGGTCGCGATGGGAGTGCTGCGGCTCGGCCGGTACTTCCGGGCCATATCCCTGGCCGTCGTGGAGGGCATGCTGGCCGGAATCGGCCTGGTCCTGGTGGCCGGTCAGCTGTACCCGGCGATGGCCGCCAAGGCGCCGGACGCCGGGCTGGACAAGATGCTCGGCCTGCCGCGCGGTCTCGTGGGCGCGGTCGGCGACGGCCGGGCGCTGGCCTCGCTGGCGCTGTGCGCGGGCACCGTCGCCGTCATGGTGGGGTGGAAGCACCTCCCGGCGCGGGTGCGTACGGTGCCCGGTCCGCTCGCCGCGGTCGGGCTGGCCACGCTCGCCGTGCCGGTGTTCGGCACGAAGGTGGCGATGGTGGAGGTGCGGGGGCTGCTGGGCGCCGTCCAGCCGCCGCCGCTGAGCGCCTTCGCCGGGTTCGCGGATGTGGCGGTGCTCGGCACGATCGTCGCGTTCACCCTGATCGCGTCCGCCGAGTCGCTGTTCAGCGCGGCGGCCGTGGACCGGCTGCACGACGGCCCGCGCACCGAGTACGACCGTGAGCTGACCGCCCAGGGCATCGGCAACACGGTGTGCGGGCTGCTGGGCGCGCTGCCGCTGACGGCGGTGATCGTGCGCAGCGCGGCCAATGTGCAGGCGGGCGCCCGGACCAAGGCGTCCCGGGTGCTGCACGGGGTCTGGCTGCTGCTGTTCGCGGCACTGCTGCCGGGCGCCCTCGCCCACATCCCGCTGCCCTCGCTGGCGGGCGTCCTGATCTACTCGGGGGCGAAGCTGGTGCCGGTCAAGTCGCTGGCGGAGCTGTGGCGCGAGCAGCGGGGCGAGGCGCTGATCCTCGCGGTGACGGCGGTGTCCATCGTGGCGGTCGGCATGTTCGAGGGCGTGCTGATCGGGCTGGCGCTGGCGATCGTGAAGACCGCCTGGGAGGCGTCGCACATCAAGGTCACCGTCATGGACAAGGGCGCCGGGCCGGTGGACGCCCACCTCTCGGGCAACGCGACCTTCCTCCGACTGCCGAAAATACTGGACAGCCTGGAGGCGCTGCCCAAGGACCGCCCGGTCCGGCTGGACCTCTCCGGCCTGCTGCACCTGGACCACGCCTGCCGCACCGCCCTGGAGAACTGGGCCGGGCGGCACAGCGCGGAGGGTACGGAACCGGTACGGCTGACGTCGGGGGCCGGGACGGGCGAGCGCGCCGGGACACCGGCGGGCTGAGCCGCGACGGCCACGGATCAGGGGGCCGGGATGACGGGAGCGATCCCGCCTCCCCGGCCCCCTCTTTTTTCCCGCATACGGGACGTACTGTTGAGTAAGGAATTAACCGGACCTCTCGGTGAGGGGGGCGACCATGTTGGACCTCGTGATCACACTCGTAGCGGTGATCGGCGGGCTGGGACTCATCTGCCTGGCAGCGGCGATGCGCGTCATCAAGCAGTACGAACGGGGCATCCTCTTCCGGCTGGGCCGGATCACGGGTGAGCCGCGGTCGCCCGGACTGACGCTGATCATCCCGTTCGTGGACCGGCTGCACAAAATGAACATGCAGATCGTCACGCTGCCGATCCCGGCCCAGGAGGGCATCACGCGGGACAACGTCACCGTGCGGGTGGACGCGGTGGTGTACTTCCGGGTGGTCGAGCCGACGGACGCGCTGGTGCGGGTGGAGGACTACCGGTTCGCCGTCTCGCAGATGGCGCAGACCTCGCTCCGGTCGATCATCGGCAAGAGCGATCTGGACGACCTGCTGTCCAACCGCGAGAAGCTCAACGAGGGCCTGGAGCTGATGATCGACAGCCCGGCCGTGGGCTGGGGCGTCCAGATCGACCGGGTCGAGATCAAGGACGTGTCCCTGCCCGACACCATGAAGCGGTCGATGGCCCGCCAGGCCGAGGCCGACCGGGAGCGCCGGGCCCGCATCATCAACGCCGACGCCGAGTACCAGGCGTCCAAGAAGCTCGCCCAGGCCGCGCAGCAGATGGCGGACACCCCGACCGCCCTCCAGCTCCGGCTGCTCCAGACCGTGATGGCGGTCTCCGCCGAGAAGAACTCGACCCTGGTCCTGCCCATCCCGGTGGAGCTGCTGCACTTCCTGGAGCGGGGCGCCCGCGACGGACAGCCCACGGACCACAGGGCCGGGAAGCCCGGGAAGCCCGAGGCCCCCGAGCCGCCCGGGACGTCCGGGACGTCCGAGGAGCCCGTGCCGGAGATCGCCCCGGTGGAGGAGCCCGCCTCCCCCTACCTGGACGCCCTGACCGGACCGCCGGACCTGGGCGCCGTCCTCGACCAGCCCCCGGAGCGGGTCACCCATGGCGAGGGGCGGCCCGAGCAACCGTAAAGAGCGGCAAAAGCGGCTGCCGGACCGGACCGCCGCGCGGGTGACCGCCTCGCCGCGTCGATGGGTGGATGAACATATGAACAGCTAGACAGCCCTATTTTCATACGGTGATTCCACTCGCACGCCGTCTCACCGCCGTCTGCGTCCTCGGCGCGGCCCTCGCCGCCTGCGGTACCGCACACCCCGCCAAGCCCGCGCGCCCGGCGCACGCGGAGCCTCACCCCTCCGCCTCCGCCTCCCCTTCCGTCACCCCCACCATGGCGGCGGGTCCGGGCGGGCTCACCCCCGTGTTCGAGCACGGCCCGCGCGACAAGGGCAAGACCGTCGCGCTGACCTTCGACGCCGACATGACCGCCGACGAGGGGCCCCGCGCCGCCGCCGGTGAGCGCTTCGACAACCCCGGCCTGATCAGCGCCCTGCGCACGCTGAAGGTCCCGGCGACCGTCTTCATGACCGGCCGCTGGGCCGAGGAGTACCCGGACCAGGCCCGCTCCCTCGGGCACGACGCCCAGTTCGAGGTGGCCAACCACTCCTACAGCCACTACGCCTTCACCGGTGACTGCTACGGCCTGCCGACCGTCGCCCCGGACGCCAAGCTGACCGAGGTCCAGCGCACCTACACCGCCCTGCGTAAGGCGGGCGTGCCGCGCCCCATGCCGTACTTCCGCTTCCCCGGCGGCTGCTACGACCGGGACACGCTGCGCGCGATCAGCGGCGCCGGTGTCACGGCCGTCCAGTGGGACGTAATCAGCGGCGACGCCTTCGCCACGGACGCCGACGCGGTGGTGCGCCAGGTGCTGGACGGGGTGAAGCCCGGTTCGGTGGTCGTCATGCACTGCACCCGCAGCGCCGCCCCGACGACCGAGAAGGTCGTCCGCTCGGTGGTGCCGGAGCTGCGCAAGAAGGGCTACCGGTTCGTGAAGGTCTCGGAGCTGATCCGGGAGTCCGGCACCCCGCGCTGACCGGCGCCGGACTGCTCGTAGGGTTGGCTCACGTGACCCACGTTCCCGCCGCACCCGGCGACAGCCCCTTCCGGACCGAGCCCACCCCGCGCGACGAGGCCCCGCAGTTCGTGCTGCCCCTCGTCGTACGGATCGAGAAGAGCGCGCCGCCCGCCCGCACCGACGCGCTGGAGACCGCCGCACGCGCCGTGCTCGTCCTGCTCGGGGACGAGCGGGCGCGCGGCGACGGCGAATGGGCCGAGGCGGTACGGGACTGGGAGGACGCCCGCATCCGCAAGGTGGTCCGGCGGGCGCGCGGCGCGGAGTGGCGCCGCGCCACGGAGCTGCCCGGCATCACGGTGACCGGCGCCGCCGCCGAGGTGCGGGTCTTCCCGCCGATCCCGCTGGACGGCTGGCCCAAGGAGCTGGCCAAGCTCCAGGTCTCCGGCACCGAACTGGACGACCCCGAGTCCCCCGCCGAACCGGACCTCACCGCCCCCGTGCTCTGGCTCAACCCGGAGCTGGAGATGTCGGCCGGCAAGGAGATGGCCCAGGTCGGCCACGGCGCCCAGCTCGCCTGGTGGGCCCTGCCCGACGCGGCCCGCGGCGCCTGGCGCGCCGCCGGTCACCCCCTCACCGTGCGCACCGCCACCCCGTCCCACTGGCGCGAACTCACCACCGGTGGGCTGCCGTTGGTCCGCGACGCGGGCTTCACGGAGATCGCGCCCGGCTCGGCCACGGTCGTCGCCGACCACCCGGCGCTGCGCTGACCGCCAACCTCAAATATTGCTCTGAACCCCCGCGCGGGCGGTTCACGCGCGCCCGCCGGGGCCATACCCCCGGCAGACGGAGGAGGGGGACGGGGATGCGGCTCGGGACGGGGATCGGGTGGCGGCCGGAGATCGCGGACGCCGTGGCGGGGATGGCCGGGATCGACTGGGTGGAGGTCGTGGCGGAGAACGTCTGCCCCGGCCATCTGCCGGAGCCGCTGACGCGGCTGCGCGAGCGCGGGGTGACGGTGGTCCCGCACGGGGTCTCCCTGGGGCTCGGCGGCGCGGAGCGGCCGGACGAGGGGCGGCTGCGGGCGCTGGCGGAGCGGGCCGAGGCGCTGGGGTCGCCGCTGGTCACCGAGCACATCGCGTTCGTCCGCGCGGGCGGGTCGCTCACCGCGTCGGCGCCGCTGGAGGCGGGCCATCTGCTCCCGGTACCGCGTACCCGGGACGCCCTCGACGTGCTGTGCGAGAACGTGGCGATCGCGCAGGAGGCGCTGCCGGTGCCGCTGGCGCTGGAGAACATCGCCGCCCTGTTCTCCTGGCCCGGCGAGGAGATGAGCGAGGGCGAGTTCCTGGCCGAGCTGGTGGAGCGGACCGGCGTACGGCTGCTGATCGACGTGGCCAACCTGCACACCAACCACGTCAACCGGGGCGAGGACCCCGCCGAGGCGCTGGACCGGCTCCCGCTGGAGGCGCTGGCCTATGTGCATGTGGCGGGCGGTTTCGAGCGGGACGGTGTCTGGCACGACAGCCACGCGCACCCCGTACCGCCTGTGGTGCTGGACATCCTGACCGACCTCGCCTCCCGCGCCGCACCGCCCGGCGTCCTGCTGGAACGGGACGAGAACTTCCCCGAACCGGCCGAGCTGGAGCGGCAGTTGGCCGACATCGGGGAGGCGGTGCGCAAGGGCGGCGGCATCGCACGGGCCAAGGGCGCCAGGACTCTCCCCGTACCGCCGGACGCCTGTGCCGAGGCCCGGCAGCGGGTGGCCGTCGCGCAGACGGCCGTGCTGTCGGCGCTGGTGGCCGGGACGCCGTTGCCCGAGGGGTTCGACCGGGGGCGGATGGGCGTACAGGCGCGGTCGCTGGCGGCGAAGCGGGCGGACGTGGTGGCCAAGGTGGCGCCCGAGCTGCCCGCGATCCTGGGTGCCGGGTACCGGGAGACGTTCCTCGACTACGCGCGCACCCGGCCGATGCGCGGCGGCTACCGGCAGGACGCGCTGGAGTTCGCCGCCCAGCTCCTCAAGACGGGACGCCCGGTGGACGCGCGGGCGCGCCGGAGGCTGCGGGAGTGGTGGCTCGATCGCGCGGGTCCGGCACCCCGTACGCCCGGTCCGGCCGCCCGGCTGGCCAGGCGGGTGCTGTCGGGGCGGCGCTGACCACCTCCCCGGCCTGAGGGAAAAACGGAACGTCACATACCGCTAACGCTCTGTCCGGATAGTGAACAAGCCATGGTTTTTCAGAGGACGTTGGCATAGAAAAACCTCATGTTCTGGGTCCTCCTCCTGCTTCCGGCCTGGGCCTTCGCCGCCCTCGCCTGCACCCGGCTCTGCCTCGCCGCCGTCCGCGCGGCCGCCGCGGACCGCGTGGCGCGGGCGGACGGCGGCTCCCGCGATCTGACGCTGTACGAGACGGCGTTCCTGTCCGGCGGCCCCTCGCGCGTCGCCGACCTCGCCATGGTCCGGATGGCCCGGCAGCGCCGGCTGCTGCTCGCGCACACCGGCTGGGCCACCGTGGTGGACCCACGTGGACGGGACGAGATGGAACGTTCCGTCATCGGCGCGATCGGCCCCCGGGGACAGTCCCGGATCGCCCCCGTGCGGGCGGCCGCGGCCGGTGCGGAGGCGGTGCAGCGGCTCGCCGACCGGCTGATCGGGGCCGGGCTGGCGGTCCCCTACGACACCGGGACGACGGTGGCCGCCGGGGTGCGCCAGGTGCGGGCCGCCGCCGTGGCCGTGCTCGCGCTGGGCGCGGCCGCGCTGCTCATGCCGACCCCCGTGGACCTGCCGCGCTCCCAGATCGCGATGTGGTTCGCGCTGCCCCTCGTCCTCACCCTGAGCTGCCTGGCCATCGCCCGCGTCGAGGTGCACCCGTACCCGCGCTGGGCCTCTCCCGCCGGGCAGCGGCTCCTCGGGGAGGTGGCCCGGCGTCCGGCCGGGGACGGCGAGGAGGGCTCCTTCCTCATGCGGCTCGCGACGCGGGGCGTGCGCGCGCTGAACGAGCCCGAGCTGCGGGCCGCGTTCACCCACCGCGATGCGCCGGGGGCGCACGGGGAGCACTGACGCCGACACCCGCGTGCCGGTGCTTGCCTTCCCCTCGGAACCTTCCGAAACATCCTTTTCGTCGCCGTCGGACCATGGCAGCCGTGCCATCGCCGCCGCGCATCGAAGGGATGTCCGATGAGAGCTGCCGCCCTGTACTCGGCCGCCGGTTCCTTGCTGCTGACCGGGCTCGCCGTGCCCCCGGCCGACGGCGCGCCCGGCGCACCGGGCGCGGCCGAGCTGCGCGGCACCGCCGTCGCCGCCGCCAAGGCCCGCGCGGCCGGCCTCGACTTCGGCGCCTGCCCCGACGAGTCCCCGGCCGGGATGCGCTGCGCCACCGTACGCGTCCCGCTGGACTACGCCCGCCCGGGTGGGAAGCAGATCGAGCTGACCGTCAGCCGGATGCCGGCCACCGGGCGCGACCCGGCCAACAGCAAGCACAAGGTGCCCCGGCAGGGCGCCCTCGTCTACAACCCCGGCGGCCCCGGCGCGTCCAGCCTGAACTTCCCGATGATCGGCGTGGTCCCTCAGTGGCGGCGCATCGCCTCCGCGTACGACCTCGTGGGCTACGCCCCGCGCGGGGTGGCGCCCTCGGCCCCGCTGTCCTGTGAGAAGCCGGAGGAGTTCTTCAAGGCGCCCTCTCTCGCCCCGGTCCACCCCGGCGAGGCGTACAAGCGGGAGCGGATCGCGCGGGCGAAGGCGTACGCGCGCGGGTGCGCGGAACGGTCGGGCGGCGGGCTGGAGTTCTTCAACTCGCTCAACAACGCCCGTGACCTGGACGTGCTGCGGGCCGCGCTCGGCGAGTCCCGGCTGACCTTCATGGGCGCTTCGTACGGCACCTATGTGGGCGCGCTGTACGCTACCCTGTTCCCCGGTCATCTGCGGCGGATGGTGCTGGACTCGGCGGTGGACCCGGACCCGGCGAAGGTCTGGTACCGCGAGAACCTGGACCAGTCGGCCGCGTTCGAGGACCGCTGGGCCGACTTCCGCACCTGGGTGGCCCGGCACGACGACGTGTACGGCCTCGGCACCACCCCGGCCGCCGTCCAGCGCTCCTACGACACCGCGAGCGACCGGCTGGAGGCGCACCCGGCGGACGGCAAGGTCGGGCCGGGCCAGCTGCAGAACACGTTCCTGATGGCCGGGTACTACGACGACTACTGGCCGAGCCGGGCCGCCGCCCTGGCCGCCTATCTGAAAGGCGACGCCAAACCGCTGGTCCGGCTGGGCGCGCCCAGCCCCGAGACGGCCACCGAGGCGGAGAACGGCAGCGCGGTGTACACGGCCGTGGAGTGCAACGACGCGCCCTGGCCGACCGACTTCCGGGTCTGGGACCGCGACAACACCCGCCTCGCCCGC
Organism: Streptomyces seoulensis; assembly: GCF_004328625.1. Lineage (NCBI taxonomy): Bacteria > Bacillati > Actinomycetota > Actinomycetes > Kitasatosporales > Streptomycetaceae > Streptomyces > Streptomyces seoulensis. The sequence goes on along the minus strand of NZ_CP032229.1, from coordinate 5,014,891 downwards.
ACGGCCCCCTTCGAGACCTGGGACAACGCCTGGGTGAACCTGCCGTGCGCCTACTGGTCCGCGCGCCGCCAGGTCCCGCTCGACGTGCGCACCGGGCCCGGTGAGACCCCGCCGGTCCTCATCCTCGCGGCCGAGCGGGACGCGGCCACCCCGTACGGCGGAGCACTGGAGCTGAACCGGCGGCTGGCCGGGTCCACGCTGGTCACCGAGCGGGACGCGGGCACGCACGGCATCGGCGGCGGACCCAACACGTGTGTCAACGCCCACCTGGACGCTTACCTGCTGGAAGGCCGCCTGCCGGGCCGGCGCGCCGCCTGCGACCCGCGCCCGGAGCCGCGCCCCACCGAGCCGACCGGACGCGGCACCCCGGACCGGGACGCGCTGAAGGGCAAGGGCGCCTAGCCGCCCTTAGGCGAGCCCGGCGACCAGCTCGGCCACCGACTTCCGGCGGCCGGTGTAGAAGGGCACCTCCTCGCGGACGTGCATCCGGGCCTCGGAGGCACGCAGGTGACGCATGAGGTCGACGATGCGGTACAGCTCGTCGGCCTCGAAGGCGAGCATCCACTCGTAGTCGCCCAGCGAGAAGGAGGCGACCGTGTTGGCGCGCACGTCCGGGTAGCCGCGGGCCATCTTGCCGTGGTCGGCGAGCATGCGGCGGCGGTCCTCGTCGGGCAGCAGGTACCAGTCGTAGGAGCGCACGAAGGGGTAGACGCTCACGTAGTTGCGGGGCGTCTCGTCGGCGAGGAACGCCGGGATGTGCGAGCGGTTGAACTCGGCCGGGCGGTGCAGCGCCATGTTCGACCACACCGGGTCGAGCGCGCGGCCCAGCCTGGTGCGCCGGAAGAGGTTGTACGCCTCCTGGAGCTGGTCGGCGGTCTCGGCGTGCCACCAGATCATCAGGTCGGCGTCGGCGCGCAGGCCGGAGACGTCGTAGGTGCCGCGGACCGTGACGTCCTTCGCGGCGAGCTGGTCGAACAGCTCCTGGACCTCGTCGGCGTAGCCCGCGCGGTCCTCCGGCAGCACGTCCTTCAGCCGGAAGACGGACCACAGGGTGTAGCGGATGACCTCGTTGAGGTCCTTGGCCAGCTTGCCCTTGTTCGGGATGCGGCCGGGCTCGGTGGTGGGGGCGTCGTCACTCATGCCCCCTATTCTCCCGCTCCGCCGTGCAGGCTCTGCACCGGGTTGGCCGTCAGCTCGCGCACCCCGGCGAGGTCGCCGCCGAGCTGGTCGACGGCCGCGTAGGCACTGGCGATACAGGCCGGGATGCCCACGCCGTCGTACTGCGCGCCGCACACCGCGAGGCCGGGGAGCTTGGCAATGTGCTCGCGGACGCGGGCCACCCGCGCGTGGTGGCCGACCGGGTACTGCGGCAGGCCGTCGGTCCAGCGGGTGACGCGGGTGGCGACGGGCTCGGCGTCCAGTCCGGTCGCGGCCCGCAGGTCGTGCCGCGCGACCTGGACGAGGCCGGTGTCGTCGCGCTGGAGGATCTCGGTCTCGTGGTGCCGGCCGACCGAGGTGCGTACGACGAACAGCTCCGGGTCCTCGGCGCCGACCCAGCCCCACTTCTGGGAGGCGAAGGTCGCGGCCTTGATGGTGCGGCCGTCCACCGGCGGCACCAGGAACCCGCTGCCCTCGGGCAGGGCCGCGTCGGCGCGGCGGTAGGCGAGGGTGATCAGGGCCATGGAGGCGTACTCGACTCCGGCCAGCTCGGTGGCGGCCGCCGGGGCCTCGGCGCGCAGCAGCGCCGACGCGGCGGGGGCGGGTACGGCGACCACGACCGCGTCCGCGTGCAGCGTGCGGTCGCCCGCCGTGACCCGCCAGCCGGTGCCGTCCCGGCGCAGCTCGCTCACCGGGGTGCGGGTGAGGATCTCGCCGCCGCGTGCCCGTACCGCGTCGGCGACGGCGAGCGGGAGGGTGCCGACGCCGCCCTCGATGCCGAGGAAGACCGGGCCGGTCTGCCCCGCCTCGGCGGCCTTCGCCTGGAGGGACCGGACGGCGGCGGTGAGGGTGTCGTGGGTGCGGGCGGCCTGGTAGAGCTGGGGGACGGCCGAGCGCAGCGAGAGCCGGTAGGCGTCGCCCGCGTACACCCCGCCGAGCAGGGGTTCCACCAGCCGGTCGACGACCTCGCGGCCCATCCGGGCGGCGACGTACTCGCCCACGGCCACGTCGTCACCGACCTCGGTGGGCGGCAGTCCGGCGTCCCGCTCGATCCGGGCGAGTCCTTCGGCGGAGAGCAGGCCGGCGAGGGCGGCGGCGGTGCCGGGTACGCCCATGACATGGCCCTTGGGCATGGGGCGCAGGGCGTCCCGGGTCCAGATCGAGGCGGTCGCGGTGGTGGGGGGCTGGAGGCGGTCGCCGAGGCCCACCTCACGGGCGAGGCCCACCGCTTCGGGGCGGCGGGCGAGCATCGACTCGGCGCCGAGGTCGACCCTGAGGCCCGCGATCTCGCCGGGCAGCAGCTTGCCGCCGACCCGGTCGGTGGCCTCCAGCACGGTCACCCGGGCGCCGCGCGCGAGCGCCCGGTGGGCGGCGGCCAGTCCGGCGACACCGGCTCCGATGACGACGACATGACCCGTGCTCGCTGCGCTCATGCCCCCACTCTCTCAGACCGCGCGGGGCGTCCCGGTGCCCGGTACGTCACCGGACCGTGACCGCATCGGGACCGGAGAACGCGGCCGTTCCCGCAGGCCGGGCCGTCTAAGGAGGGACAGCACCGCATCTCATCGGGGGGTAACCGACATGCGTACACAGGTCCGGGTCCTGGCGGGGGCCCTGCTCGCCGCCTCACTCGCGCTCGCGGGGTGCAGCGAGTCGGGCGGCGACTCCAAGTCGTCCTACGCGGACGCCCCGCGCGCCGCTTCCGGCGCGGGCGGCGGCGCGGCCGAGGACGGCAGGTCCGCCCGCCGCGCGCCCCGGCTCGCGCCGAGCGTCATCCGTACCGCCTCCCTGGAGGTCGAGGTCCGGGACGTGCCCGGCGCGCTGGCCAAGGCACGGCAGGTCACCGAGGACGCGGGCGGTTACGTCGGCGAGGAGAGCACCGACCGGGACGACGACGGCGGCGAGCGCACCCGGGTCGTCCTGCGGGTTCCCTCGGAGCGGTACGAGGAGGTGCTCGGCTCGCTCCAGGGCACCGGCAAGCTGCTGCGGCGCACCGCGCGGGCGCAGGACGTCACCGATCAGGTGGTGGACGTGGACAGCCGGGTCAAGTCGCAGCGAGCCAGCGTCGCCCGGGTCCGGGAGCTGATGGACCGGGCGGAGAAGCTGACCGACGTGGTCGCGCTGGAGGGCGAGCTGAGCAGCCGGGAGGCCGACCTGGAGGCGCTGCTGGCCCAGCAGGCGTCGCTGAAGGACCGTACGGGCCTGGCGACCATCACCCTGTCGCTCGCGGGGAAGGGCGCGCAGCCGGGCGCCGGGGACGACACACCCGGGTTCCTGGACGCGCTGTCGGGCGGCTGGCACGCGTTTCTGACGATGCTGCGCTGGATCGCGCTGGTGGTGGGCGCGGTGCTGCCGTTCGCGGCGCTGGTCGCGCTGCTGGTGTTCCTGTGGCGCCGGGTGGTCCGCCCCCGGCTCCCGCGCCGCCCGGCCCCCGCGCCCGTATCGGGCTCGCTGCCGCAGGCGCGGCCGGTGTCGGAGGGCGGCGCGCCGGTGTCCGGCGAGCACAAGTGACGCGGTGTCAGCAGTGCTCGCCCCGTAGTTTGTTCGTATGGACAAGCGTGAAGGGCCCGAGCGGCTGGTCGTGATCGGCGGCGACGCCGCGGGAATGGCCGCGGCGTCGCAGGCCCGTCGGCTGCGGAAACCGGACGAGCTGGAGATCGTGGCGTTCGAACGCACCCACTTCACCTCGTACTCGGCGTGCGGCATCCCCTACTGGGTGGGCGGCGCCGTCGAGGAGCGGGACCAGCTCGTCGCGCGTACCCCAAAGGAGCACCGGGAGCGGCACATCGACCTCCGGCTGCGCACCGAGGTGACGGAGATCGACGTGTCCGGGCGCCGGGTGCGGGCGCACGACCTGGAGTCCGGCACCGAGTACTGGACCTCGTACGACAAGCTGGTCATCGCCACCGGGGCGCGGCCGATCCGGCCGGACATGCCGGGGGCGGGCGCGGCCGGGGTGCACGGGGTGCAGACGCTGGACGACGGGCAGGCGCTGATCGACACGCTGGCCCGTACCGGGGGCCGGCGCGCGGTGGTCGTCGGCGCGGGGTACATCGGCGTGGAGATGGCCGAGGCGCTGCTCCGGCGGGGCTTCGAGGTGACGGTGGTCAACCGGGGCGCGGAGCCGATGGCGACGCTCGATCCCGACATGGGCCGGCTGGTGCGGCGGGCCATGGAGGGCATGGGGATCACCATGGTGGACGACACCGAGGTGACCGGCCTGCGCACCGGTGGGGACGGCCGGGTGCGGGCGGTGGTCACGAAGGACGCGGAGTATCCGGCGGACGTGGTGGTGATGGGCATCGGCGTGGAGCCGGTGACCGGCCTCGCCCGCGAGGCGGGCCTCCCGCTGGGCGCGCACGGCGGCCTCCTCACCGACCTCGCCATGCGGGTGCGCGGCCATACGGACATCTGGGCGGGCGGTGACTGCGTGGAGGTGCTGAACCTGGTCTCCGGGCAGGAGCAGTACATCCCGCTCGGCACCCACGCCAACAAGCACGGGCAGGTCATCGGCACCAACGTGGGCGGCGGTTACGCCACCTTCCCCGGTGTCGTCGGCACCGCCGTCAGCAAGGTCTGCGAGCTGGAGATCGCCCGCACCGGCCTGCGCGAACGCGACGCCCGCCGGGCCGGCCTTCAGTACGAGGCGGTCGTCATCGAGTCGACCAGCCGCGCCGGCTACTACCCCGAAGCCTCCCCCATGACCGTCAAGATGATCGCCGAACGCAACACCGGCCGCCTCCTCGGCGTCCAGATCGTCGGCGGCGAGGGCGCCGGCAAACGCGTCGACATCGCCGCCGTGGCGCTCACCGCCGCCATGACCGTGGAACAGATGACCGCCCTCGACCTCGGCTACGCCCCACCCTTCTCCCCCGTCTGGGACCCGATCCTGGTAGCGGCCCGCAAGGCGGTGAAGAAGCTCCGCGAGACCGGCTAGCGCGGTGCGGGCGTCAGCCGTTCGACGCGGTCGAGGTCCCCATCGAGCAGCTCTCGGTGCCCGATGGAGAAGTCCCCGTTGCGCAACGCCGGCCCGTCGCCGTACCCCCGTCCCATCACGGCGCCGGGCAGGAACGCCCGCAGCCGGTGCCGCATGTCCGCCGGGTACCCGACGGGCACACCCCAGCCGTCGGGTGCCTGATCACTGGAGAACAGCACCCAGTGGTCCACCGGCACGACCGCGTCCAGATCCGGCGCCCCGCCGGTGTGACAGTCCAGCGCGGGCACGGTCAGCCGGTCCGGGTCGAGCGGCGGGTACCAGAGCAGCAGCGGCTTGGCCCGCCGGGCGTCGGCGTTGTCGAAGCAGCACACGGCGAAGGTGTGGCCGGGAAAGTGCTCGGCGTAGAACCGCGGCAACTCCGGGTCGAGCCGGGGCCGTCGATGTGCGGGCACCCGGTCCAGCGCGGCCGGTAGGGCGGTCGGGTCGTCCGCGAGCAGGACCGTGTACACGTCGTGCTCGAAGACCTGGACGGGCGCGGTCTCCGCACCCATCCACGCGATCCCCTCGTCCCGGACGGCGGCGGACTCGACCGCGTCGACCATCCGTCGCAGCACGTCCGCGCTGCGTCCGGCGGAGAGGAAGTGCCGCTCCGTGAGCCGCCCGGCGGCGGGCAGGTGCAGCACCATGGCGTTCGGCCCCTCCGCCAGGTTCACGGCGGTGTTCTGGTAGCCGAGCACATGGATCAGACCGTGTTCGGGGTGGTCCCGCCGCCCGCAGTACACGATCGTCCCGGAGAAGTCGGCGGCGCCGGTCGAGATGCACATGGCGGCAAGGTACCGCCCGGCGGCGTTCACGGATTCTTATGCGGTTGCCGGGGCACTAATCCTGTGTGGTCATACCTGTCCATGACGTCAATCCCGCGCGTCGTACGCCATATGTGACGTATGCGCTCATCGCCGCCAGTGTGCTGGTGTTTCTGCTGACGCCCGGGGCGGAGGGGGCGGCCGGTGGGGAGAGTCATGTGGCGCAGCTGTGTCAGCTGCACGCGTTCATGGATCATTACGCGGCGATTCCGCGGGAGATGATCCATCATCAGCTGCCGAGGCTGGTGCCGACCGGGCAGGTGGGAACGGGGGTGGCCGGGCCAGGGTGTGTGATGGGGGTGCCGGGGTACGACAAGTCGCCGGCGCTGTCGGTCGTCACGGCGATGTTCCTGCACGGGGGCTGGCTGCACCTGCTGGGGAACATGCTGTTCCTGCTGATCTTCGGCAACAACGTCGAGGACCGCATGGGCCACGTCCGCTTCGCGCTGTTCTACCTCGTCTGCGGCTACGCGGCGAGCTACGGCTTCGCCCTGCTGAACGCCGACTCCGGTGACCCGCTGATCGGGGCGTCCGGCGCGATCGCGGGGGTGCTCGGCGCCTATCTGGTGCTGTATCCGAAGGCCAGGGTGTGGGTGCTGGTCCCGTTCCTGATCTTCCTGCCGCTCCGGCTGCCCGCGTGGATCGTGCTGGGCTTCTGGTTCGGCCTCCAGGCCGTGTACTCCTCGGGGCGCGGCGTCGAGGCCGGCTCCGGCACGGTGGCGTACGCGGCGCATGTCGTCGGCTTCGTGGCCGGGATGCTGCTCGCCTGGCCGCTGAAGGCCGGCACCCCGCCCCCGCCGGAGCCGGGCCGCCTGCTGTTCGGCAGGCGGGCGCGGCACCGTCAGGCGTGGTGAGAGCGGGTCAGCGGGCGCTCGCGGAGTGGACGTAGTCGACCAGGTGGGTCAGCGCGTCCGGCTCGATGTTCGGCATGACGCCGTGGCCGAGGTTGAAGACGTGCCCCTCCAGGTCGGCGGCCGCGTCCAGCACCTCCTGCGCCTTGGCCTCCACCGTCTTGCGGTCGGTGAACAGCACCGTCGGGTCGAGGTTGCCCTGGAGCGCCTTGCCGGGGCCGACCCGGCGCGCGGCCTCGTCCAGCGGGACCCGCCAGTCGACGCCGACGACGTCCGCGCCCGCGTCGCCCATGAGCTTCAGCAGCTCACCGGTGCCGACACCGAAGTGGATGCGCGGCACGCCGTAGCCCGCGACGGCGTCGAAGACCTTCGCGGAGGCCGGCATCACCGAGGCGCGGTAGTCGGCGGGGGCCAGCGCGCCCGCCCAGGAGTCGAAGAGCTGCACCGCCGAGGCACCGGCCTCGATCTGCACCTTCAGGAACGCGGCCGTGATGTCCGCGAGGCGGTCCAGCAGGTCGGCCCACAGCTCGGGGTCGCCGTACATCATCGCCTTGGCGTTCTCGTACGTGCGCGAGGGGCCGCCCTCGACGAGGTAGCTGGCGAGGGTGAAGGGAGCGCCGGCGAAACCGATCAGCGGGGTGGACCCCAGCTCACCGGTGAGCATGCGGACCGCCTCGGTGACGTAGGAGACGTCCTCCGGGGTGAGGTCGCGCAGCCGGGCGAGGTCGGCGCGGGTGCGCACCGGCTCGGCGACGACCGGGCCGACACCGGGCTTGATGTCCAGGTCGATGCCGATGGCCTTGAGCGGGACGACGATGTCGCTGTAGAAGACCGCCGCGTCCACGTCGTGCCGGCGCACCGGCTGGAGGGTGATCTCGGTGACCAGCTCGGGACGCGTGCAGGACTCCAGCATCGGGATGCCCTCGCGCACCTTGCGGTACTCCGGCAGGGACCGGCCGGCCTGGCGCATGAACCACACCGGGGTATGCGGCACGGGCTCACGCCTGCACGCCTTGAGGAAGGCGCTGTCGTACGTCGCTGTCGGCTGCTGGCCCGTGGGGATCGCGTTGGCACTCACGTCGGCAAGTCTCGCACGGTCCGGATGACAGAAGTGCCGCCGCCCTCGGGGGGTGTCATGCCCTGCACGAAGGCCCGCTTCCCCTTACTCTTCCCCGCATGGCTGCGGCTCAGGGACGATCGTCGGACGGCACCGGCGGAATGGACGACGTGAAGGACACGCAGGCGAAGGAGAGAGGAGCCGGGGTGCCAGAGGTCCCCCCTGCCTTCGGCAGCGCGGTGGAGGCGCTGCGGAACGCGCGGCTGCGGCCGCAGGTGGAGGTGGAGCCGACACCCGCCCCGCAGCGGCTGGCGCCGTACGCGTACGCGCTGGAGGCCGTCGTGCTCGACGGCGAGCAGGAGCTGGCCGACGGCCGGCTGGTGCTGCTGCACGACCCGGCCGGGCACGACGCCTGGCACGGCACCTTCCGCCTGGTGACGCTGGTACGGGCGGAGCTGGAGCCCGAGATGGCGGCCGACCCGCTGCTGCCGGAGGTGTGCTGGTCCTGGCTGACCGGCGCGCTCCAGTCGCGCGGGCTGACCTACGGCGAGCCGAGCGGCACCGTCACCCGGGCCGGCTCCCACTACTTCGGCGGGCTGTCGGAGCGGCCGGCCGCCTCACAGATCGAGATCCGCGCCTCCTGGACGCCGCTCGAAGGGCTGGGCGGCGTTCCGGACACCGCCGCGCACCTCGCCTCGTGGTGCGATCTGCTGGCCCAGGTCGGCGGGCTGCCCCCGGCCGCGCCGGGCGACGGCTCGGTGGTGACCCTGCCGCAGCGCAGGGGTCCGCAGTCCCGCTAGCCCTTCCGGGCCGATCATCCGCTCAGCGCCCCGCCAAGATCGGCGGGGCGCTGCTTTGTGATCACTTCCCGAACCATCACTTTGTCGATACGGCCACTTTCCGTACTCGAATCGCCTCACCCTGAAGCCGATTCGATCTTCGGATGATCGATCGCGTGTCCGAATTGCACAGATTGTGACTCACTAGATCGTGATCATTCTCTAAAGGCGGACGGGTTTGCTGCCGAAGACGACTGTGACCTTGAAAGCACGGTTCCTCCCGGCTTCTTCCCCACAAGCCGGCCCCGTCCCCCCACCCAGGAGGCCTGGTGTCCGTTCTCCTCGAGCAGCCCGCAAGCCTGGTCGCCTACCGCCCGAACAAGCCGACCGCCATGGTGGTCGTGGCCGACCCCCGCGTCCGTTCCACCGTCACCCGCCATCTGTGGGCCCTCGGTGTGCGCGACGTGATCGAGGCCTCGTCCGTCGCGGAGGCTCGTCCCCGCATCGGCAACCCCCGCGACATCTGTGTCGCAGACGTCCACCTGCCCGACGGCTCCGGGCTCACCCTGCTGTCCGAGACCCGCGCCGCGGGCTGGCCCAACGGCCTCGCCCTGTCCGCCGCCGACGACATCGGCGCCGTCCGCAACGCCCTCGCCGGGGGCGTGAAGGGCTACGTCGTCACCGGCACCCGTACCAACATCGGCCTGCCCACCCGCCCCGGCGCCGCCCCCATCGGCTCCGCCGCGGCCAGAATGGGGCACCGGCGTCCGCCGGGCGCCCCCAGCCACCCCGGCGGCTACCGCGAACTGTCCGGCCGTGAGGTCGAGGTGCTCCGCCTCGTCGCGGAGGGCCAGTCGAACAAGGCGATCGGCGTCTCCATGGGCCTGTCCGCGCTGACCGTCAAGAGCCACCTGGCCCGCATCGCGCGCAAGCTCGGCACGGGCGACCGCGCCGGCATGGTCGCGGTGGCCCTGCGCACCGGGATCATCCACTAGCCCCCTTTTCGCCCTTTTCCGCCCCCCACCCCACGCCCTCCTGACCCCCGGTGCCCGTCGGCGGAACGTTCCGTCGGCGGGCACCGGCGTGCGCGCGGGGTGGTGTGCGCCGTACGGCGGGCGGTGTACGCCCGCGCGCGGCGCGTTTTGGCCGGTCAGCGGGGATGTCGGTCGAACGTGCAGGCCAGCGGCGCGGGCATGCGGATACCCTTGGCATGTGACGGACGCCCAAGAGACCGCAGCAGACAGTTCCCGGCGCATCAACGGGGGCACGCCCCCCGACGCGGGGCCTGCTGAGGCGGCGGCGCCCACCCCCCTGCTCGAACCCCGCGAGGGGATTCCGCCGGTCGTCGCGGACGCCGCCGCGCTCGCCGAGGTCGTCGCCGCGTTCGCGGCCGGCACCGGCCCGGTGGCCGTGGACGCCGAGCGCGCGTCCGGCTACCGGTACGGCCAGCGGGCCTACCTGGTGCAGCTGCGCCGCGAGGGCGCGGGCTCCGCGCTGATCGACCCCGTCGCCTGCCCCGACCTCTCCGGCCTGGGCGAGGCGCTGTCCGGCGTCGAATGGGTGCTGCACGCCGCCACCCAGGACCTTCCGTGCCTGCGCGAGATAGGCATGGTGCCCACCAGCCTGTTCGACACCGAGCTGGCCGGGCGGCTCGCCGGATTCCCCCGCGTCGGACTCGGCGCGATGGTGGAGAACGTGCTCGGCTTCGTGCTGGAGAAGGGCCACTCCGCCGTCGACTGGTCGACCCGCCCGCTGCCCGAGCCCTGGCTGCGCTACGCGGCGCTCGACGTGGAGCTGCTGGTCGACCTGCGCGACGCCCTGGAGAAGGAGCTCGAGCGGCAGGGCAAGCTGGAGTGGGCGCTGGAGGAGTTCGCCGCCATCGCGGCGGCCCCGCCCGCCGAGCCCCGCAAGGACCCCTGGCGCCGCACCTCCGGGATGCACAAGGTGCGCAGGCGGCGGCAGCTCGCCGTGGTCAAGGAGCTGTGGGAGACGCGGGACCGGATCGCGCGGCGCCGGGACGTCTCGCCCGGCAAGGTGCTCGGTGACGCGGCGATCGTGGAGGCCGCGCTCGCGGTGCCGGCCAATGTGCACGCGCTGGCCGCGCTGAACGGTTTCGGCCATCGTGTGGGCCGCCGTCAGCTCGAACAGTGGCAGGCCGCCGTCGACCGGGCCAAGGCGCTGCCGGAGTCCGCGCTGCCGCAGCAGGGCCAGCAGCTGACCGGTCCGCCGCCGCCGCGCGCCTGGTCGGACAAGGACCCGGTGGCCGCGGCCCGGCTGTCGGCCGCCCGTGCCGGGGTGTCGGCGCTGGCCGAGCGGCTGGAGATGCCGCAGGAGAACCTGATCTCCCCCGACACCGTGCGCCGGATCTGCTGGGAGCCCCCGGTGCCGGCCGACGAGCGGACCGTCGCCGCCGCGCTCACCGGCCACGGCGCGCGGGCCTGGCAGGTGGAGCAGGTGACCCCGGTACTGGTCGCGGTGCTGACGGCCGCTCCCGAATAGGACCCGGAGCAGTCGATTTCAGGCCACAATCCGTCCGGTCGGGCGGGGTCACGGTGTGACGTTCACCGCTAGCCGGGGTGGGACTGTGCAGCTACGTTACTCATAAGTAGCATGGGGTTGAGCAAGCGCTCAGCGTCCCGCACCCTGGAGGAGAGCCATCGTGCCTCGTACCGTCAGGGACGTCGTCTTCGTCGACGGCGTCCGCACCCCGTTCGGCAAGGCGGGCCCGAAGGGCATCTATCACGAGACTCGCGCCGACGACCTCGTCGTGAAGGCGATCCGGGAGCTGCTGCGCCGCAACCCCGGTCTGGACCCGAAGAAGATCGACGAGGTCGCCATCGCCGCGACCACCCAGATCGGTGACCAGGGCCTGACCCTCGGCCGTACCGCGGGCATCCTCGCGGGCCTGCCGCAGTCGGTGCCCGGCTACTCCATCGACCGCATGTGCGCGGGCGCGCTGACCGCCGTGACCGCCGTCTCCGGCTCGGTCGCCTTCGGCGCGTACGACATCGCCATCGCGGGCGGTGTCGAGCACATGGGCCGCCACCCCATGGGCGAGGGCGTGGACCCCAACCCGCGCTTCGTCTCCGAGAAGCTGGTCGACGAGTCGGCGCTGTTCATGGGCATGACCGCCGAGAACCTGCACGACCGCTACCCGACCATCACCAAGCAGCGCGCCGACGAGTACGCGGTCCGCTCGCAGGAGAAGGCCGCCAAGGCGTACGCCAACGGCCAGATCCAGCAGGACCTGGTGCCGATCTCGGTGCGCCGCACCAACGAGGAGGCCGGTGAGACGGGCTGGGGCCTGGTCACCGCCGACGAGCCGATGCGCCCCGGCACCACGCTGGAGAACCTGAGCGGCCTCAAGACGCCGTTCCGCGTGCACGGCCGGGTCACCGCGGGCAACGCGGCCGGTCTGAACGACGGCGCCACCGCCTCCCTCATCGCGTCCGAGGAGTTCGCGCGCGAGAACGGCCTGCCGGTCAAGATGCGCCTGGTCTCCTACGCCTTCGCCGGCGTCGAGCCCGAGGTGATGGGCTACGGCCCGATCCCGGCCACCGAGAAGGCCCTCGCCAAGGCCGGCCTGTCGATCTCCGACATCGGCCTGTTCGAGATCAACGAGGCGTTCGCCGTCCAGGTCCTCGCGTTCCTGGAGCACTACGGCATCGCCGACGACGACAACCGCGTCAACCAGTACGGCGGCGCGATCGCGTTCGGCCACCCGCTGGCCTCCTCCGGTGTGCGGCTGATGACCCAGCTCGCCCGCCAGTTCGAGGAGAACCCGGACGTCCGCTACGGCCTGACCACCATGTGCGTCGGCTTCGGCATGGGCGCGACGGTCATCTGGGAGAACCCGAACTTCGAGGGGGACAAGTGAGCGACACCACCGAGCTGCTGAAGGGTGCCGCCGAGCTGTTCCCCGGCGAGGTCGTCACCCAGGCCCACGTACGGCACTTCGAACTGCCTTTCAACGCGGGCAAGTTCGCGCTGATCACGTTGGACAACGGCTTCGACCACACCAAGCCGACCACCTTCGGCCCGGCCTCGCTGGCGAACCTGAACGCCGCGATCGACCAGGTCGAGAAGGAGGCCGCCGCCGGTGACATCGTCGGTGTCGGCATCACCGGCAAACCGTTCATCTTCGCGGTCGGCGCCGACCTCAAGGGCGTCGAGCTGCTGAAGCGGCACGAGGACGCGCTCGCCATCGGCAAGGGCGGCCACGAGGTCTTCAAGCGCCTCTCCGGCCTCGCGGTCCCGACCTTCGCCTACTACAACGGCGCGGCGATGGGCGGCGGCGTCGAGGTCGGCCTGCACTGCTCCTACCGGACCGTCTCCAAGGCGATCCCGGCGTTCTCGCTGCCCGAGGTCTTCCTCGGCCTGGTGCCCGGCTGGGGCGGCTGCGCCCTGCTGCCGAACCTGATCGGCGCCGAGAAGGCCGTCCAGGTCATCATCGAGAACAGCCTCAACCAGAACCGCCAGCTCAAGGGCAAGCAGGTCTTCGAACTCGGCATCGCCGACGCGCTGTTCGAGGGTGCCGACTTCCTGGAGCAGTCGCTGCTGTGGACCGCTCAGGTCCTCAAGGGCGACGTCACCGTCGAGCGTCCGGCGATCGACCGGGGCGAGGCGTGGGACCAGGCCGTCGCGAAGGGCCGCTTCGTCGCGGACTCCAAGGTGCACGGCGCGGCCCCGGCCGCCTACCGCGCGCTGGAGATCATCGAGGGCGCCAAGGACGGCGACCTGCAGAAGGGCTTCGACGCCGAGGACCAGGCGCTCGCCGACCTGATCATGGGCGGCGAACTGCGGTCCGGCATCTACGCGTTCAACCTGGTGCAGAAGCGCGGCAAGCGTCCCGCGGGCGCCCCCGACAAGTCGCTGGCGCGTCCGGTCACCAAGGTCGGCGTCGTCGGCGCCGGTCTGATGGCCTCCCAGCTCGCGCTGCTCTTCCTGCGCCGCCTTGAGGTGCCGGTCGTGCTGACCGACATCGACCAGGAGCGCGTCGACAAGGGTGTGGGCTACGTCCACGCCGAGATCGACAAGCTGCTCGGCAAGGGCCGGATCAACCAGGACAAGGCCAACCGCCTCAAGGCGCTGGTCACCGGTGTCCTGGACAAGGCCGAGGGCTTCGCGGACGCCGACTTCGTCATCGAGGCCGTCTTCGAGGAGATGGGCGTCAAGCAGAAGGTGTTCGCGGAGGTCGAGGCGGTCGCCCCGGCGCACGCGATCCTCGCCACCAACACCTCCTCGCTGTCGGTGTCGGAGATGGCGTCCAAGCTGAAGCACCCCGAGCGGGTCGTCGGCTTCCACTTCTTCAACCCGGTCGCGATCCTGCCGCTGCTGGAGATCGTGCGCGGCGAGCAGACCGACGACGCCTCGCTGGCGACGGCGTTCGGCGTGGCCAAGAAGCTGAAGAAGACCGCGGTGCTGGTGAAGGACGCCCCGGCGTTCGTCGTCAACCGCATCCTGACCCGCTTCATGGGCGAGATCCAGAACGTCATCGACGAGGGCACCCCGGTCGAGGTCGCGGAGAAGGCCATCGAGCCGCTCGGCCTGCCGATGTCCCCGCTGGTGCTGCTGGAGCTGGTCGGCCCGGCGATCGGCCTGCACGTCTCGGAGACCCTCAACCGGGCCTTCCCGGACCGCTTCACGGTCTCCCCGAACCTGAAGGCGGTCGTCGAGGCCGGCAAGCGCGGCTTCTACGTCTACGACAGCGGCAAGCCGGAGCTGGACCCCGAGGTCGCCGCGCTGCTCAAGCAGGGCGACTCCGTCCTGACCGAGGAGCAGGTCCGCGAACGCGTCCTGGACGCCGTGGCCCAGGAGATCGGCCTCATGCTGGACGAGGGCGTCGTCGCCGAGGCCCAGGACATCGACCTCTGCCTCATCACCGGCGCCGGCTGGCCCTTCCACCTGGGCGGCATCACGCCGTACCTGGACCGTGAGGGCGTCTCCGAGCGGGTGAACGGCAAGCCGTTCCTGGAGCAGGGCGTGGCGAGCGTGCCCGCGTAACACCCTTGCGCGGTACGACAGGAGGGCCCCGGCGCCATGGCGCGGGGGCCCTCTTCGCGTGCCGCCTTCCTGCCCCTTCGCGCGCAGGGGGTCAGTAGGTCCCGCCGTAGTAGGCGGCGGGGGCCGGGACGGGCATGACGGTGAAGGGGACCGTGGTCGCCGGGGACTCGACGCCGGCCTGGTTCATGGCGACGACATCGACGACATGGGTGCCCGCGTCCCACGCCCAGCCCGCGTCCCAGGTCCAGCCACCGTCCTGGGCCACCTCCGTGACGCCCAGCGGCATGCCGTTCAGACGGAACCCGACGCGCGCCGCACCGGTCGCCAGGCCGGTGAAGACCACCTGGGCGTCCATGACCTGCTCGTGTGCGATGGGCTCAAGCACCATCGGCGCGGCCGCCCCCGGTCCTGTCGTCGCCAGTGGGGGTCCGCTCGCCGCCGCAGGCTGGGCGGGACGCGCAGCGGCGGGGCCGCCGACCGCGGTGAACGTCAGCTCGATCCGCTTCGACTGGTAGCCGTAGGCGTCGACCGCGTAGAGCTTCACCGGGTGCTTGCCCAGGCTCCAGGCACGTCCCAGTTCCCAGGACCAGCTTCCGTCGGGCCCGACGTCGCACTGGCCGATGTACTTGCCGTGCTCCCAGACGCTCACCCGTGCCGCACCGGGGGCGTGACCACTGAAGTGGACGGCTTCCTGGTGCAGTTGCTCGTCCGGGGAGGGGGCGAGCACGACGGGTGGCGGGAACTCCGCGCCGCGCACCATGGCGGTGGCGGAGAGATAGGAGGAGAGCACCGAGGTGTCGCGGTCGGGTTCCTCGAAACCGTTGCGCACGAGGCCCAGGCGCGGGGCGATGCCGTCGATCAGGAAGTTGACGAGGCCCATCAGGAGCGGGACGTTGCGCCCCGCGACCTGGGTGTGGTCAGCGATGTGGGGAGAGTCGCTGAAGACCAGGTTGAAGTTGGCGTAGTTCCGGAGCAGGCCCAGGTAGGGCTCGATCTGGGTGGGGTACTGGTCGTCCTGGGCGGCGGACACGACGTAGATGTTGGCCGTGTGGTTCGCGCCGGCGCGCAGCAGGTCGGGGATCAGCGCGTCCAGGGCGCGCACGTTCTCCTCCGGCACGCTCTCACCGAGCATGAACCGGGCGACACCGGGGTGGACGTCCCGGACGTAGGTGCCGATGGCGAACTGGGGGGCGATGGCCACGATGTTGCGGAAGCCGTACTTCAGACCGAAGTGCAGTGCGGCGCTGCCGCCCTTGGAACTCCCCCACAGAGTCACGGAGTCGGGGGTGAGTTCGAGGGCGCGCATGACGTTGGAGATCAGCGCGAGGACGGACCGCTCCAGCGAGAAGTCCATGTCCCTGCACAGGTAGTAGCTGCGGTGGTCGTCGAACTTGTCACGAATCCAGAGGACGTTGGCGCGCAGCTTGTCGAAGACCCCGTTGGACCAGCCGTAGTCCTGGGGCGCGGCGAAGTTGGCGAAGACGACGACGAGGTGCCGATTGCCCTTGGCGGCGGGCGTGAACCGGTATTCGACCGGAAAGGTCCCGGAGGACTCGATGCCGGTGTACTGCTTGCGCCCGGCGGGTGCTGCTGGGGACATGGGGAGGGTTCCGCTCTGTGGTGTGCTGCGGTCGGGGCTCAGGACTCGGTGGCGGCGAAGGTGACGGCGGCGGGCCGGGACTCGGTGCCAGCGGCGCCGATGGAGAAGACTTCGACGGTGTGCGGTCCCTCGGTCCAGGGGCCTTCCGGTACCCAGGACCAGGCTCCGTCGGCAGCGACCGCGCACTCCCCGAGGACGGCTCCGTTCTCCCGGAAACCGACCCGGCCCGCGCCGGTGGCGAACCCGGTGAACCCGACGCGGGCGGCGGGCACCTGGAGATAGGGCTCCGGGCGCTGCACGACCGGCGGGGCGGCCACGCCGGGCCCGGCGGGAACGACTCCCGGCGTGAGGTGGTCGGACACCGTGAACTGCGCTTCGGTGCGCGGGGACTGATAGCCGTGTGCGTCGACGGCGAAGAGGCGCACGTTGTGCTCGCCCGGTGTCCAGGTCCGCCGGGCCCAGCTCCAGTCGCCGTCCACCGTCACGGGCGCCGACGCCAGGTACGTGCCGTTCTCCCACAGGCTGACCCGGACCGCTCCGGGCGCCCGGCCGACGAGGCGCACGCCGGTGGCCGCCAGCAGGTCGTCCGGGCCGGGTGAGAGCACGACCGGCGCGGCGAACGAACTCTGCACCACGGAAGTGGACTTGAGGTAGCTGCCGATGCCGCGCGGGCCGGAGCGGGGCGGCTGCTGGGCCAGGGGAGCCACGGTCAGGCGCGGGACGAGGCCCGCGACGAGCATCTGGGCGAGGCTCAGCAGGGGGAACGTCTTCTGGACGAGGTCGGCGTTCCGGTACCGGCGCAGCAGTCCGAGGCACAGCTCGCGCTCGGCGTCCGGCTGGCCGTCCGTCGGGACCACCACATAGATGTTCGCCTGCGGATTCACGCCGGAGGCCAGCAGGTCGGGCAGGAGGGAGTCGAGGGTACGGGCGTCGTCGTCGGTCGTCGGCTCACCCAGCTGGTGCCGGGCCACGGCCGGGCGCCGCTCGCGCACGGTCGAGCCGAGCGCGAACTCCGGGCCGACGGCGACGATGTTGCCGTATCCGTGCTTCAGCCCGAGGTGGAGTGCCGCGCTGCCGCCACGGGCGCTGCCCCAGAGCGTGACCTCAAAGCGGTGCAGCCCGAGCGATTCCGTCACCCGCGCGACGACGCCGGCCACGGACTTCTCGACCCCGAAGTCCATCTCCCGGCACAGGTAGGAGGTGCTGCCGCCGTCGAACCGGTCCCGGATCCACAGGACGTTCACCGGCAGGTCGTCCAGTTGGCCGGTCGCCCAGCCGTATCCGTCCGGGTCGTCCAGACCGGCGAGTACGACCATCAGATGGCGTTCGGCGTCCGGGGCGTGCGCGAACCGGTACTCGACCGGGTAGGGGCCGGACGCGTCGATCCCCTTGATCACCTGGCGGCGCTTGGCCGGGGCTTCAGACATGGTGCGGTTCCACTTCGATCGGATGGCTGGCTGTGCGCGGGGCAAGGTTTTGGCGTTCTGCGGGGCGGCCGGTGATGATGCCGGGGTGTTCTCGCTCCCGGCCCGGCCACGGCTCCTTCGGCAACGGCACGGCAGACGGCGCGCCCTGGCGGCGACGGCGATCGTGGCCGCCCTCGCCGCCGGCGTGACGGCGGCCCTGACGCTGCGGTCCCCGCACTCCCCTGCTCCCGGGACACTCACCGTGGCGACCTGGAACATGTGCGGGATCCGGCAGTGGCACTGCGCCGCCACGGGAAGCCCGGAACGGAAGCGGCGAGCGCTGACCGGACTCGTCACGGACGACGGGGCCCGCGTGGTCCTGCTGCAGGAGGCGTGCGCCGGCGACGTGGCCGCCGTCCGCCGGACCCTGGGCACTTCCTGGCACACGGCGTTCCGGCCGTATCTCTCGCGTGACGCCGTCGGCCGCACCGCACCCGTGCGCTGCGCCGGGGCGGCACAGGGTGAGGCCGGTTACGCGATACTCGCCGGGTATCCGCTGGTCTCCGTCGCCTCGGTGCCCGCGCAGCAGCCCACGGTGGGCGTGACGCGGGGCATCCTCTGCGCCACGGTGAAGACGCCCGGCATACGGGTGTGCGACGCCCATCTGAGTCCCGCGCACAGCGACGCGGCGCACCCCGGCTGGGAATTCCGGGACGACCAGCTGAAGGCGCTGGCCGCGGCCGTGCCCTCGCGTCGCACGGTGTACGGGGGTGATCTGAACGTTAATCCGCCGGGCCCCCGCAGCCCCGCCTCCTGGGTCTGGCCGGCCGGGCCGTACACCGTCCAGCGAGAGTGCGCCCAGACGTCGGCCACCTCGCGGGCCGCGCGGCCCACCCATGCCTCGGGGCACAAGCTGGACTATCTGTTCACCGGGCTGGAGCGGTCGCGGTGCACGGTCCGGGACCTGAACGCCTCGGACCATTACGCGTTGGTGATGCGCGTACGCACCGGCTGAGGAACCCGCACCGGACGGACTCGGCGAGGGCGCGCCGATGCGGCCGTGGACGGCGGCGACGTGTTCACACAACCACGTTCTCGGTCACCCGGCTCTGCCCCGGAAGCATCGCCGACACGTCGACGCGGCCGCCGAACGCGGCGGGAGCGGGAGCCGGTATCGCGTTCACCAGGTTCTCCGTCACCTGCCCGGCCCCGAAGGACGCGAGAGGCCGCGCGGCCGACGTGCCCACCGCCGGGGCCCATGCCTGCGCGGGCGCCAGGTCGCCGCCCGCGATGAGCATGCGGTCGGCGAGGCGGGCCGCCGCGTAGCCGTCGTCCAGATCGCAGAAGTCGCGCCGGAAGCGGCGGTACCGGTCGGCGTAGCTCTCCTGGATGTGGTCGATCTCCCGGATGGCGCCGACCAGTTCCTCCGAGGAGCGCAGCAGCGGGCCGGGGGCGCTCTGCTCGAAGTCGAAGTAGAAGCCGCGCAGGGTGTCCCGGTAGTGGTCCAGGTCGTAGGTGAAGAACAGGATGGGGCGGCCCGTGTTGACGTAGTCGAACATCAGGGACGAGTAGTCGGTGATCATCACGTCGGTGATCAGCGACAGGTCGGCCATGTCCGGGTAGTCGGAGACGTCGAAGACGAAACCGTCCCCGGCGCTCGGCACGGGGTCCACCACATTGGGGTGGCGACGGACAAGGAGCACGTGGTCCTCGCCGAGCCGCGCGCGGGCGTCCGCGAGATCGATCCGGAAGTCGAGCTTGTACTTGCCGGGTGCGTAGAACTGGTCGTCGCGCCAGGTCGGGGCGTACATGACGACCCGCTTGCCCCCGGGCAGGCCGATCCTGCGGCGGATCTCCTCCCGCCGGCCCTCGGTGCCGGACCGGCGCAGCACGTCGTTGCGGGGGTAACCGCACTCGACCATCTCGCCCTCGAATCCGAAGGCGCGCTGGAGGATCGGGGTGGAGAAGGTGTTGGGCGAGACCAGCATGTCCCAGTTCAGCACCTCCTTCGCCACGCGCTCCAGGTAACTCTGGTCGGCGAAGTGGATGGCCTCGATGTCATGGCCGATCTTCTTCAGCGGTGTGCCGTGCCAGGTCTGTACGACGACCTGGCCTTCCCGCTTCTGGAACCAGTCGGGCAGGTGGTTGTTGGCCACGACGTAGCGGCTGGTGGCCAGGGCCTCGTACCACTCCGGCGACCACATGCGGACCGGAGTGGCCGTGGGCGGCACCTGGACCTGATCGTCCCGGACGACGAAGAGGTGCTCCAGGTCGGAGTGACGACGTACCAGTTCCTCGTGCAGGGCACGCGGACTGTCGGAGTACTGGGTGCCCTTGAACGCGTCGAAGAGGATCGCGGGGCGCACCGGCTTCCGGCGGGCCTCGGGATACGCATGGGTACGCAGCAGCTTCTGCCGGTAGGGGCCGCGGGCATGGTCGGGCATCGCGGAGTGCACCAGCAGGGAGAGGCGGTCGTACGCCTCGGCCTGCAGCTCGTAGCGGCGCTCGTTCTCCTCGCGGTCCTGCGGGAAGTCGTCGATGAGACTCTGCTCGATCTTGCACATCAGGTCTTCGAGCCGGTCCTCGCGGGAGACGGTCGAGGGGTCCTGACGGCGCAGGAAGAAGTCCCAGCGCCCGGCGGCGAGGGGGATGTCGCCGGCCAGGGTCCGCATCGCGGCGGGGGTGAGGACGGAGCTGAAGCGCTTGCCGTCCCAGGTCAGCGGGACCGCGCGTTCGGCCCCGTGGGCACGGGAGCGCACCACCAGGTGGGCGTCGCGGTACTCCTGGGCCGAGAGCCGGTCGGCGGCACCGTACCGGCCGGCGATCTCCAGTGCGCCGTCGGGGCGCCAGGCGGCGTGAGTGACGGTGGGCAGCGTGGCGCGCTCGAAGAGGACGAGGTACCCGGAGCCGTTGCGGTGGACGACGATCTCCCGGTCGCCCTCCGGAGTCTGAAGCGCGGCGGGCATGCGGTAGTGGCCGTCGGCGGTGTCGTCGGCCATCACCGGATAGATGGTCATCTTGCGGCCCTCGACGTGGAAGGTGGTCTTCCAGCCGTTGCTGCCCATGTTCCAGGACTGGGGCGCTTCCTGACCGGCCGCCACGTCGGCGCGAGAGCCGGGCACCAGCACCCGCAGCGGTATGCGGACGGTGAAGCCGCTCCAGCCCTCGCCGCCGGGGGTGAAGTGGGCCCACGCGTCGTGGCGCCCGGCGCCGTTCATGCTGGCGACCCGGAGCTTTCCCCACTCCGGCACCGTCGGACCGAGATAGACACCGCGCAGTTCGAGCTGGTCGCCCGCTATCCGGTGGCTGGTGATGCGGCAGCGCACGACTTCCACGCGCAGCTTGAGCTTGCCCTGGAGGAAGACGGGCAGCACCCGCGTGTTCTTGTCGACGTACCGGTGGGGCGGGTTGGCGCCCGTGCCCACGCTTCCGCGGCTGATGCCCCGGTAGCGGAACAGCCCCCGGCTGAGGACACCGGCGGCCACGTCCCAGGTGCCTTCCACCCACTCCCCCTTGCTCTTCAGCCGGGAGGTGTCGATACGGGTCTCAAAACCCGCCCAGTCGTAGCAGTAACGATTCTGCTTGGAGTGTTCGGTGGCCTGCGGGGCGTAGGTCGTGCGCGCCGGAGTGACGACCATGCGGCCCTGCTTCTTGTTGCGCAGCGCGATGGCCTTGACCGACATGTGCTTCTTGTGGACGTTGAGGAAACGGACGTACGCGGTGCCGGTGAGGTTCAGTTCGTCGCCGTCCGGGCTCCACCGCGCCGCGCTGAGTGTCCCGGCGAGGGAGAACTCCTGGTCGAGCCGGTACGCCTTCCTGTCGAGGCCGACTCCCCGGTCGCCGAGGAAGGGGTACTTCAGATAGCGGCGGAAGCGGCGCTGGACGGGGATGGGGCCGCCCTTGCGTTCGAACTGGACCACTTCGAGCAGTTCGGACAGCCGCCAGTCGCGGACCAGGAGCCACTTCACCCGTGCCTCGGCGGGCAGTTCGTCGATGATGGTGGGGTCGGCCTGGTCGAGGAACCAGTTGGCCCACGTCATGAACGCCTGCTGATACTCCTCGTCCGCGTCCGGAAGCATCTTCAGATGCAGCATCAGGTCGGACTTCAGGCAGGCGGTGTCGTACTTGCGCTTGCTGTCCTTGCCGGCGTTGGACCGCTCGTCGGTGAGGAAACGGCTGACCGCCATCACGGCGGTCACCCGGTCGTGCAGGTTGGAGAGTTCGGTGTACCGCTGCGTGATGGACGGGGCCGCACCGCCGTCGCGGCGACGCCAGAAGTAGACGATGTCGGTGAGGACGTCGACCTTGGCCGCGCGGAAGTGCGCGTACATGTTGACCCAGGAGTCCTCGTACATGACGCCCTCGGGGAACGTGATGCGCTGGTCGTCCCAGAAGCCGCGGCGGAACACCTTGTTCCACACGGTGCGGTCGTAGATGAGCGCGTCGAACTTCGTGATGTGGGTGCCGCGCCGGGACTTCTGCATGGGAGAACGGTGCAGCGGGGACTGCCACTTCTTGGTGGAGTTCATCATCTGCACGTTGCCCGAGACGAAGTCCGAACCGGACTCCTCCAGCGTGCGCACCAGCAGTTCGTAGGCGTACTCGGGTATCACGTCGTCGCCGTCGACGAAGGCCAGGAACTCACCGCGCGGATGCATCGCGCGAAGGCCGGTGTTGCGCGCGTGACCCGGGCCGTGCGAGTGCTGGCGGACGAGGCGGAAGCGGGGATCGGCCGCGCAGAAGCCGGCGGCGATCCACGCCGAGCGGTCGGAGGAGCCGTCGTCGACGAGGATCACCTCGAAGTCACGGAACGACTGGCGCGCGATCGACTCCAGGCACTCGGTGAGGTAGACCTCCACGTCCTGAAAGGGAACCACGATGCTCAGACGCGGACGATCCGCCAACTCATGCTCCTACCCGCACATGCCGTCCAACGAAGGGCGTGCCCCGCCACGTTGGACGTCCACCCCGTCTATCGGCACGCCCGGACAGCCCCAGGCACCCTGGGCGTCACACGGATCTGCGAACATGAGGCGAACTTTTGGCCGTCGCCGCTCACAGTTTCAACACATCTTATGTGAATCTTAACCAAGGTCAAGACGAGCCTTACGTCATCCTTGCCTGGTCGCGGACGCTCTCTGCCCTCAAATGACCGACAGGAGTTGCTTATAGTTCTCCCCTACCGCTTCACATACCGCTTCACAAAGATCGCTGGGCCGGCCTCCCCCCACCGGGCCCTACGACTCCGCACTCGCGGAGCCTGTCCGGAGAGGACCCGACACACCGATGACGTATGCCACCGAGCCCCGCCCTGCCCAGACGCCACCGGGTGACAGCACGTCACCCAGGCCCAGAAAGCGCCGCGGACGCGTCGTACTGCTGATCCTGCTGGTCCTGCTGCTCGCCGCGGGCGGCACCGGCTATTGGCTCTACAGCGGCCTGGACCGCAACATCAAGGGCGTCGACCTCGACAAGGCCATCGGTGACGACCGGCCTCAGAAGCTGCCCACCTCGGGGCAAAACCTCCTGATACTGGGTTCCGACTCACGGGACGGCGCCAACGCCGCGCTCCACACCGGCCATGTGTCCGGTGCCCGTTCCGACACCGCGCTGGTGATGCACATACCGGAGGGCCGCACCAGGGCCGTCGCGGTGAGCATCCCCCGCGACACGCTGGTGACCCGGCCCGAGTGCACGAAGGCCGACGGCGGGAAGGTGCCCGGCGCGAACCGCGTGATGTTCAACTCCATCTACTCGCAGGTCGGTCCGGCCTGTGTGGTGAAGACCGTCGAGCAGATGTCCGGCGTCCGCATGGACCACTACATGGAGATCGACTTCGCCGGCTTCAAGGGCCTGGTCGACGCGATCGGCGGAGTCACGGTGACCGTCCCGCAGGACATCCACGACTCCTCCAGCGGCCTGAACCTGACGGCGGGCACCCACCGCCTCGACGGCACCCAGTCCCTCCAGTTCGTCCGCACCCGGCACGGCATAGGCGACGGCAGCGACCTCGGACGCATCGGCCTCCAGCAGCAGTTCATGCTCGCCCTGCTCAGCGAGGTGAAGAAGCAGGACCTGATGGGCAGCCCCACGAAGGCGTACACGATCGCCGACAAGCTGACCGCCGCGCTCACCACCGACTCCCAGCTGGCGTCGCTGACCAAGCTGGCGGAGTTCGGCCGCAGCCTCAACGGTGTCGACCCGGCGAACATGGAGACCATCATGCTGCCGGTCGCCTACGACCGGATCGACCCCAACCGAGTGGTGGCCGCGATGCCTCAGGCGGGCGAGCTGTGGAAGGCGATACGGAGCGACTCCGAGATCCCGGAGTCGGCCAAGAAGTCCCCTGCCACCGGCGGCTGAGCCGGCACGCGGGTACTCACAGCCGTTGCCAGTCGGTGAGGACGAGCCCGGCCCGGCCGTCCTCCTGACGGGCCACCATCGGCACCCCGTCGGCGCCGACCAGCGCCACGGCCACCCGGCCCCGGCCGTCCAGCGCCAGCGTGGGCGCGCCCTGGCAGGAGGCGGCCAGAGCGTGCCACCAGAAGCCGTCTGCCTCCTGCCCGGTCATCCCCATGCCGAGCACCGCCGACCCCGTGGCGTCGCGGGTGGCCAGCACCGTCCAGTCACCCCCGTCCAGCGAGGTGCGGACCGCCGCGTACGGCTGGTCCGCCCCCGCGCCGCCGAGCCCCACAGGTGAGCCGCCCGGCCGCCAGGCATGCGCCTCGCCGCTCTCCGCGTCCGTCCAGAGGAACGCGGCGCGGTCCGGCGACGTCTCCAGCGCCGACACGGTGCCCGGGCGCGGGCGGAGCGAGAACCCGCGTGGCGCGGAGAAGTCACCGCCGGGACGCGACTGGAGCCAGACGAACGCCCCGGTCTCCGCCGCGGCGCACACCTCGATCCGGCCCCCGCTCAACGCCACCGTGGCGGGCAGGGCGTCGACTCCGGCGCCGCCCAGGTCCTCCCAGCCGCGCCATTGGCCCTTCGAGTCCTCGCGTCGCAGCAGCAGCCCGCCGCGCGCCCCGCGTACGAAGACGTGGACGGTGCCGTCGGAGGCGACCGCGCCGCACGGCGGCCCGAGCCGCGCGCTCTCCGCCCGGTCCGGGTGCGGGCTGCCCAGCGAGCGCCAGTCGGTGACCGCGAGGCCCGTCTGGTACTGGGTGGCGTGCACGATGTCGACGTTCCGCGCGCCGTCGGCGGCGGCCCGCTCCCGACGGCCGAGGAAGTGCACATAGCCGTTGGCGCCCTGCGTGACCGACAGGTGGGTCAGCCCGGCGACGGCCGCGTGGTGCGGCCCGGACCAGCCGGGGCCGCCGGGCGTCGTCTCCGTCCAGCGCAGGAGACCGTCGCGGGCCGGTGCGTAGAGGCTGAGCCTCCCGTCCCGGCCGAGGGTGAGCCAGCGCCCCCTGGCCGCACCGGTCGCGGTCCGCCCCGACCCGCCCGTGAGGGTGCCGCGAGCGGCGGTACCCGCCGGCCTTCTCCGCATGGCGTGTGCACCCTCCCGCAGCGTGCCGTATCGCCGATACGGACATCCCGATGGAAAACCCGCAACATCATAGGCCGCTCGCTCACCAGTTCCCCACGGACCCTTCACCTGGCCTTCCCAGGCGCGGTCACCGCCCCGTGTACGACACCCAGGACCCCAACCGGGGCGGGGCGGGGATCAGACGTCCCGCCACGGCTCCAGCGCGAGCCCCGGCTCGTCCTTGCGGTGGGTGAGGACGAGCCGCCCGGTCGACGGGGAGAGCGCGGCCGCGGTCAGCCGGCCGGAGTCCGCGCCGCCCGCGAGGAACACCCGCGCGTCCTCGGGCAGCACCGGGCCGGACTCGGCCCACCAGGCGCCCGCCGACTCCGCCTCCGTGGGATACGCGGCGACGGCCACCCGGCCGCTCGCCGCGCGCTGCGCCAGCACGGTGCAGTCGTGGCCGTCGAGCCGGCAGCGCACCGCGCTCACCGGGCCGGGTCCGGCCGCGGGCAGCAGCGCCACGGGCGGCCGGCCGGGACGCCAGGCGCAGAGCATGCCCTCGGTGTCGGTCCAGAACACGGTCGTGCTCTGCTCGGAGGTGGCGAGCGCGGCCAGGGTGCCGGGGCGGACCCGCGCCTCCAGCGACTCGGTGATGGTGATCTGCTTGCCCGGCTTCTCCTGGGTCCAGTGCACGATGCCGCCGGGCACCGCCCCGTAGACCCCGACCAGGCCGGTCTCCCCCGTCACCGCGGCCAGGCCGTTCTGGACGCGTGAGCCGTTCAGATCGCGCCAGGGGGCCCAGCCGCCCTTCTCCCGCTGGGCGACCATGCTCAGGCCCTGGCCGCCGTTGACCACGAAGACATGGGCCCGGCCCTGGTGGTCCACCGCCACCGCCGGGTCGGAGGTGGCGGGCCCCGTGCGGTTGGGGTGGCCGAGCGGGGTCCAGTCCATGGCGGTGAGGTCGGGGCGGTAGTGCGTGGAGTGCGTCAGGACCGCCTCACCGCCCGCCGCCGGGTGCCAGGACACGAGGTGGGCATAGCCGTCGGCGCCCTGGCCCACACCGAGGCCGGGACGGAGTTTCTGTTCGCCGCCCACCCTGCGCGGGGCGGTCCAGCCGCCGCCCGGCCGGTGTTCCGCCCGCGAGAGGACTCCGTCGTCCGTGGGGTGGTAGACACCGAGCCGGCCGTCGCGGCCGCGTATGAGCCAGTCGCCGTTCACCGCATCACCATAAGCTGCCTGCTCCGGGCTCCGGACCGCGCCCCCGGGCGGCTCCCGTGGGACCCTGGCCCCATGGACGACGTACACGGTGTTCCGGGTCAGGACGATCCTCTGCTGGCGATCGTGGACTGTGCCAATGTGATGGGCTCGCGGCCGGACGGCTGGTGGAAGGACCGCAAGGGGGCCGCGGAGCGGCTGCGGGACCGGCTCGCCAGTGACGGGCTGCCGGGGCGGACCGACCCGGCGGAGATCGTGCTGGTGGTGGAGGGCGCGGCGCGCGGGGTGGAGTCGGTGCCGGGGGTGCGGGTGGAGTCCGCGCCGGGCAGCGGCGACGACTGGATCGTGGAGCTGGTCGCCGGGTCCGCCGACCGGGACCGCCTCGTGGTGACCGCCGACCGTGAGCTGCGGCGCCGGGTGGGCGCGCTGGGCGCCGACGTCGCCGGCCCGCGTACGGCCCTCGGCTGAGGGTCCCGCAGCGCGGACCGGCGCGTGGCTCAGGTCGCCTTCGGGGTCTCGGCCGGCTGGTCCTCCCCGCGGGCCAGGCGGCTGTGCGTACGGCCGTAGAGGAAGTACACGACGAAGCCGATCAGCATCCAGATGGCGAACCGCAGCCAGGTCTCGGCGGGCAGGTTCAGCATCAGCCACAGCGAGGCGCACACCGACACGATCGGCAGCGCCGGAACCAGCGGGGTGCGGAAGGCGCGCGGCAGGTCGGGGCGGGTCCGGCGCAGGATGATCACGCTGATCGCCACCACGATGAACGCGAACAGGGTGCCGATGTTCACCAGTTCGGCCAGTTCGCTGAGGCTGGTGAAGCCCGCGATGATCGCGATGATCACGCCCAGCAGGATGGTCGGCCGGTGCGGGGTGCGGAAGCGCGGGTGGACGCGGGAGAAGAAGCGGGGCAGCAGTCCGTCGCGGCTCATGGCGAAGAACACCCGGGTCTGGCCGAGCAGCAGGATCATGCACACCGTGGTCAGGCCGACGGCGGCGCCGAAGCTGATGATGCCCGCGAACCAGGGATGCCCGAGCGATTTGAAGGCGTCCGCGAGCGGCGCCTCCACCGACAGCTTGGTGTACTTCTGCATGCCGGTGACGACCAGGGACACCGCCACGTACAGCACCGTGCAGATGAACAGCGAGCCCAGGATGCCGCGCGGCATGTCCCGCTGCGGGTTGCGGGTCTCCTCGGCGGCGGTGGCGACGATGTCGAAGCCGATGAACGCGAAGAACACCACCGAGGCGGCGGTGAAGATGCCCAGCACACCGAAGTTGGCCGGGGCCCAGCCGAACATCAGCTGGATCAGCGGCGCCTTGAGGTCGCCGCCCGCCTCCTGCGGCTGGGACGGCGGGATGAACGGCTTGTAGTTGTCGCCGGTCACGAAGAACGCGCCCGCCACGATCACGATGAGGACGACGATCACCTTGATCGCGACGACCGCCGAGGTGATCCGCGCGGACAGCTTCATGCCGACGACCAGCACGCAGGTGAGCAGCAGCACCAGGGCCGCCGCCAGGATGTCGAAGCCGAACCCGCTCGCGCCGTCCCGCCCGGACAGGTACGCCGGCAGGTGCCAGCCCCAGCTGTCGAACAGCGACCGGATGTACCCGGACCAGCCGACCGCCACCACCGCCGTGCCGAGCGCGAACTCCAGCACCAGGTCCCACCCGATGGTCCAGGCGGGCAGTTCACCGAGCGAGGCGTACGAGAAGGTGTACGCCGACCCCGCGACCGGGACCGTCGAGGCGAACTCTGCGTAGCAGAGCGCCGCCAGGCCGCAGACCACACCGGCGACGACGAAGGAGATGGCCACCGCCGGGCCCGCGCTGTTCTTGGCCACCTGGCCGGTCAGCACGAAAATGCCGGTGCCGATGATGACACCGACACCGAACACGGTCAGGTCGAGGGCGGAGAGGGACTTCTTGAGCGAATGCTCCGGTTCCTCGGTGTCCCGGATGGACTGCTCGACGTTCTTCGTACGGAAGAGCGTACTCACGTACCTACCTCCCACGCTTGTCGTCCTCGACATGATCGAGAGGGTCGGGGTGCGTGTGCCCCGGCAATGGCAGGTTCACGCAACCGGGCCGGTTCCGCCACCTGAGAAGGCAGCAGAACCGGCCCGGGAGCGTGGCGTTCGGGTACTACTCGCGCGCGGACTCCACCGAGTCCATGGCGTCCGTGGCGTCCGTGTCCTGCCCGAAGCGGCCGTCGATCTTCGCGACCAGACCGGTGACCTGGCGGGCGATGTCGGGGGCGGTGAGCCCGATCTCGGCCATGACCTCGGCGCGCGAGGCGTGGTCGAGGAAGCGGGGCGGGATGCCGAAGTCGCGCAGCGGCATGTCCACGCCCGCGTCGCGCAGCGCCTGGGCGATCGCGGAGCCGACACCGCCGACGCGGCTGTTGTCCTCGACGGTGACGACGACCCGGTGCCGTTCGGCCAGCGGGGCCATCGCCTCGTCCACCGGCTTGACCCAGCGGGGGTCGACCACGGTGGTGGAGATGCCCTGCTTGTCGAGCAGGCCGGCGATCTCCAGGCACATCGGGGCGAGCGCGCCGACCGACACCAGCAGCACGTCCGGGCGCTCGGTGCCCGGCTCGCGCAGCACGTCCATGCCGCCCACCCGGCGCACGGCCGGTACGGCGGGGCCGACGGCGCCCTTGGAGAAGCGGACCACGGTCGGCGCGTCCTCGACGGCGACGGCCTCGCGCAGCTGGGCGCGGACCTGGTCGGCGTCGCGCGGGGCGGCGAGCCGGAGGCCGGGCACGACCTGGAGGATCGACATGTCCCACATGCCGTTGTGGGAGGCGCCGTCGGTGCCGGTGACACCGGCGCGGTCCAGCACGAAGGTCACGCCGCACTTGTGCAGGGCGACGTCCATCAGGACCTGGTCGAAGGCGCGGTTGAGGAAGGTGGCGTACACCGCGAAGACCGGGTGCACCCCGCCGTGCGCGAGGCCGGCCGCGGAGACCGCGCCGTGCTGCTCGGCGATGCCGACGTCGTAGACGCGCTCGGGGAAGCGCTTGGCGAACTTGTCCAGGCCGACCGGCTGGAGCATGGCCGCGGTGATCGCGACGATGTCCTCGCGCTCCTCGCCGAGCTTCACCATCTCCTCGCCGAAGACGGAGGTCCAGTCGGCGCCGGAGGAGGCGATGGGCAGGCCGGTGTCGGGGTGGATCTTGCCCACCGCGTGGAAGCGGTCGGCCTCGTCCTGGAGGGCGGGCTGGTAACCGCGGCCCTTCTCGGTGAGGCAGTGCACGATGACCGGGCCGCCGAACCGCTTGGCGCGCGCCAGCGCCGACTCCAGCGCCTCGATGTCGTGGCCGTCGATCGGGCCGACGTACTTCAGGCCGAGGTCCTCGAACATGCCCTGCGGGGCGATGAAGTCCTTCAGGCCCTTCTTGGCGCCGTGCAGGGTGTCGTAGAGCGGGCGGCCGACGACCGGGGTGCGGTCCAGCAGGTCCTTGGTACGGGCGAGGAAGCGCTCGTAGCCGTCGCTGGTGCGCAGGGTGGCCAGGTGGTTGGCCATGCCGCCGATGGTGGGCGCGTAGGAGCGCTCGTTGTCGTTGACGACGATGACGAGCGGGCGGTCCTTGGCCTCGGCGATGTTGTTCAGTGCCTCCCAGGCCATGCCGCCGGTCAGCGCGCCGTCGCCGATGACCGCGACCACGCGGTCGTCGGACTTCTTCAGCTCGTTGGCCTTGGCGATGCCGTCGGCCCAGCCCAGCACCGTGGAGGCGTGGCTGTTCTCGATGACGTCGTGCTCGGACTCGCTCTGCGCCGGGTAGCCGGAGAGGCCGCCCTTCATCTTCAGGCGGGAGAAGTCCTGGCGCCCGGTGAGGAGCTTGTGGACGTAGGACTGGTGGCCGGTGTCCCACAGCACCTTGTCGGCGGGCGAGTGGAAGACCCGGTGCAGGGCGAGGGTCAGCTCCACCACACCGAGGTTCGGGCCGAGGTGACCGCCGGTCTTGGACACGGCCTCCACGAGGAAGGTCCGGATCTCCTCAGCAAGCTGGTTCAGCTCCTCCAGGCTGAGCCGGTCCAGATCGCGCGGTCCCGTGATGCGGGTCAGCAGCGGCACCCGTGCCTCCTTGCAAGTATGAGCTGATCGAGCTGTTGCCGGGCTTGATGAGTCTAATGTTCCGCCCCGGCGGCCGACGGCCGGGCGGTGCCCCCTGGGTTCTCCCACGGGTCATACGAACGGCCGCACCCCCCACGAGCGGGGATGCGACCAGGGAAAACGCAGGAGCCCGGCGCTCCATCGCGCCGGGCTCCGCGAAGCCTGCCGAGCTTACGCGCGACCGGCCGACTTCTGGGTCTTGCGGGTCACCGCGTCGATGACGACGGTCGCCAGCAGGACGCCACCGGTGATCATGTACTGCACCGGGGAGGGGATGCCCTGGAGGGCCAGGCCGTACTGGATCGAGACGATGACCAGCACACCGAGGAGCGCGTTCCAGGTGCGGCCGCGGCCGCCGAAGAGGGAGGTACCGCCGATGACGGCCGCCGCGATGGCGTTCATCAGGAGGTCACCGCCGCCCGCGCCCTGGTTGGCGGAGGCGATCTTGGAGGCGATGAACAGACCGCCCAGCGCCGCGAAGGTGCCGGAGATGGCGAACACCGAGATGCGGACCAGGTCCACGTTGATACCGGCACGGCGGGACGCCTCGACGCTGCCGCCGAGCGCGAACACCTTGCGGCCGTAGGCCGTGCGGCGCAGCACGAAGTCGGTGACGAAGAGGACCGCGACGAAGATCACGACCGCCAGCGGCAGACCCTTGTACTGGTTGAACACGATCGCCACGGCGAAGGAGACCAGGCCCAGCAGGACCGTGCGCAGGATGATCTCGCTCAGCGGCTTCGACGGCACCCCGGCGGCGTCACGGCGCTTGTTGCCGAGGAAGGAGCTGACGAAGAACAGCACCGTCACCACGGCGGCCAGGCCGTAGGCGGCGGCCACGTCGGAGAAGTAGTAGCTGGTCAGGTTGGCGACCAGGCCGTCGCTGTTCAGGTTGATCGTGCCGTTGTCGCCCAGCACCTTGAGCATCAGGCCGTTCCAGAACAGCAGTCCCGCCAGGGTGACGGCGAAGGCCGGCACACCGATCTTGGCGAAGAAGAAGCCCTGGATGGCGCCGGCGACGGTGCCCGTGAGGATCGCCAGCACGAAGGCCAGCACCTCGTTCATGCCGTGGGTGATGTTCAGGACCGCGAAGGTCGCGCCCGCGACACCGGAGAGGGAGCCGACCGAGAGGTCGATCTCGCCGAGCAGCAGGACGAACACGATACCGACGGCGATCATGCCCGTGCCGACCATGGCGACGGAGATGTCGGAGAGGTTGCCCGCGGTGAGGAAGTTGGAGTTCAGGCTCTGGAAGATGATCCAGATGACGATGAGTCCGACCACGACGGGCATCGAGCCCAGGTCGCCGGCCTTCATCTTGCGCTTGAACTCGCCCACGTAGCCCGCGAGTCCCTGCTCGCGGACGAGCAGCCGGGGGTCGACGGCGACACCGGCGCCGGGGGCGGCCTCCGGGTTCACCGCGGCGGCGTCACCCGCGGGGGTGGAGGTCTTCTCGATGCTCACTTCTTGATCTCCCCATTGGTGCGCGCCGCACGACGGGTGACGGCATTGTCCGAGGCGCCGGTGATGGCGGAGATGATCTCTTCCTGCGAGGTCGACTTGACCTCGAAGACGCCGTTGTTGCGGCCCAGGCGCAGCACGGCCACCTTGTCGGCGACCGCCTTGACGTCGGCCATGTTGTGGCTGATCAGGATCACGGCGTGGCCGCGCTCCCGCAGCCGCTCGACCAGGTCGAGGACCTGGGCGGTCTGCTCGACGCCGAGCGCGGCGGTCGGCTCGTCGAGGATCACCAGCTTGGGCTCGCCGAGCATGGAGCGGGCGATGGCCACGACCTGGCGCTGACCGCCGGAGAGCGAGGCGATCGGGATACGGACGCTGGGGATGCGGATCGAGAGCTGGTCCAGCAGCTCACGCGAGCGCCGCTCCATCTCGACCTCGTCCAGGACGCCCGCGCGGCGGATCTCCCGGCCCAGGTAGAGGTTGCCGACGACATCGATGTTGTCGCACAGCGCGAGGTCCTGGTACACCGTCGCGATGCCCAGGTTCTGGGCGTCGTGCGGCTTGTTGACCTGGACGGATTTGCCGTCCCATTCGATGACACCCTCATCGATGGGGTGCACGCCGGCGATCGTCTTGACCAGCGTGGACTTTCCGGCACCGTTGTCGCCCACCAGGGCGACCACCTCACCGGCGTGGACCTCCAGCGTGACATCGGTGAGCGCCTGGACGGCACCGAATCGCTTGGAGACTCCGCGCAACGCCAGCACGGGCGTAGCGGACACGTGAACCATCTCCTTCGCCGCCTGACCCGGCGGGAGGTTGTGCAGAAGTTTGGGGGAATTCCGTCCGGCGCCCCGCGCCGAGCTTGCGGGGCTGTGTAGTGCGCGGGGCGCCGGAGGAGCCTTGAGCGGCCCTTGCCGCCCCGCCGGCGGGTATCCGGCCGGCGGGGGAAGGGGTCCGTCGGTTACTTCAGGCCGGCCTTGTCGCAGGCGGCCTTGTACTGGGCGGTGCAGATGTCCGACACCGTGTAGACGCCGTCCTTGATGACGGTGTCCTTGATGTTGTCCTTGGTCAGCGAGGTGACGGCGACCAGGATGGACGGAACACCCTTGGTGGTGGGGCTGTCGACCTTGTCCTTGGCGACGGAGTCGAGCGACTTGCCCTGCGCCAGGTTGACGGCCATCTCCGCGGCGGCGTCGGCCTCCGGGGCGTACGGCTTGTAGACGCTCATGTACTGGGCACCGGAGACGATGCGCTGCACACCGGCGAGCTCGGCGTCCTGGCCGGTGACCGGGACGTTGGCGATGCCCGCGGACTTGAGGGCGGTGATGATACCGCCGGCCATGCCGTCGTTGGCGGAGTAGACGCCGACGATGTTCTTCTTGCCCAGGGCCGAGATGGCGCCCTCCATGTTGGAGTTGGCGTTCTCCGGCTTCCACTCCTTGGTGTCGTACTCCTTGCCGACGTTCACCTTGCCGTCGAGGACGTCGTGCGCGCCCTTCTTGAACTGCGCGGCGTTCGGGTCCGTGGAGGAGCCGTTCATCATGACGATCTTGCCGGACTTGGCCTTGGAGCCCAGGGCCTTCAGGAGGGCCTCGCCCTGCGTCTTGCCGACGGTCTCGTTGTCGAACGAGGTGTAGGCGTCGATCGGGCCCTGCGCCAGGCGGTCGTAGGCGACGACCGGGATGCCGGCGTCCTTGGCCTTCTGCACCGAGTTCTTGATCGCAGCGGCGTCCACCGCGTCGATGATCAGGACGTCCACCTTGTTGGTGATCATGGTGTCGACCTGCTGGTTCTGCTGGGTCGCATCCTGCTTGGCGTTGGCGTAGACGACCTTGCCCTTGCCGTTCGTCAGCTCCGAGACCTTCTTCTCGATGAGCGGACGGTCGAACTTCTCGTAACGCGCGGTCTGGTTCTCCGGAAGGAGCAGGCCGACCGTGATCGCGTCGCCCTTCTTCTTGCTGTCGGCGGACTTGTCGGCACCGCCACTGGACTCCTTGGCACTGCCACAGGCGGCCAGCGAAACGGCCATGGCACCAGCAGCAACGGCGAAGGCCGCACGACGCATACGCGTGTTCACTTCAGAAACCTCCCTGACGAGGCCGCGTCGTTGCGGCCGAGGTGGCTGGAAGTCAACTCGGCCACGCGTTCGGCGTCAAGAAGTAAATCCTTAACGAGATGGCAACGGTGCCATCCGTTATCTAAGTGAAGGCAGGAGCGACCACGGGCAGCGAGGCCGTGGCGGAGCCGTCGAGCAGGGTCGAATCGCCCATTTCGCTCAGTGCCAGCGCGAGTGCCCCGAGCACCTCGGCACGGCCACCAAGTGCCCCTGGAAGCACGGACAGTTGACGCCCCGCACTGGGGATCGCATAGCGTCCCACGGACTCCCGGATGGGGGCCAGCACCAGTTCCCCGGCCTCGGCGAGATCGCCGCCCAGGACGACCCGGCTGGGGTTCAGCAGGTTGCACAGGTTGGCCACGCCGCTGCCGATGTGCCGGCCCACGTCGGCGATGACGCGACGGCAGCCGGGGTCCCCGTCCCGGGCCAGCCGGACCACGCCCTCCATGGTCAGGGCGCTGCCGTGGCTCGGCTGGAGCAGTGGCAGGACGTACCGCGCGGCGGTGAAGGTCTCCAGGCAGCCGCGGTTGCCGCAGCGGCACACCGGGCCCCCCTCGTCCAGGGTGATGTGCCCGATCTCCCCGGCCGTCCCGCCGGGCCCCCGGTAGATCTGGCCGTTGATCACCAGGCCCGCCCCGACCCCGCTGGCCACCTTGATGTAGGCCAGGTCGCGCACGCCCTTGCCGCTGCCCCAGACCAGCTCGCCGAGGGCGCCCAGGTTGGCGTCGTTGTCCACGTGCACGGGCACGCCGAGCCGTTCGCGCAGCTCCTCGGCGGGCCGGGTGCCGCCCCAGCCGGGCAGGATCGAGGTGGAGCCCAGGGTGCCCGACTCCACGTCGATGGGGCCCGGTACGCCGAGGCCGACCCCGGCCACCTTGCCCCGGTCCACGCCGGTGGCCTCGATCAGCCGGTCGATCAGCTCCTCGGCGCGGTCGAAGCCCTGCGTCGAGGAGGCGTCCACGTCCAGCGGCTCGGACTCCTCGGCGAGCACCTGGTGGGCCAGGTTGCCGATGGCCACACGCAGGTGGGTGTGGCCGAAGTCGACGCCGATCACTATCCCGGCGTCCCCGCTGAGCGAGACGCTGCGGGCCCGGCGGCCGCCCGCCGAGGTGGGCGTGACCTCGACGGTCCCGCCGTCCTTCAGCTCGCGCACGATGTTGGAGACCGTCGCGGCGGACAGGCCGGTCGTACGGGCGATCTCCGCCTGCGTGAGCGACCCGGCCAGCCGCACCGCCCGTACGACTCGTTCCAGGTTGGCTCGGTGCAGCGACGACTGCG
Source organism: Streptomyces seoulensis (assembly GCF_004328625.1). NCBI lineage: Bacteria > Bacillati > Actinomycetota > Actinomycetes > Kitasatosporales > Streptomycetaceae > Streptomyces > Streptomyces seoulensis. The sequence continues at coordinate 4,979,577 of NZ_CP032229.1, read as the reverse complement.
ACCCCGGAGTCTCCATCGACCCATCCACTCCCGACATCGGCGGGCGGCCCCATCGCCGCCCGTGGCCCAGGTCACATCTGCGGAACCGGGCCACTTACAAGTTATGAACTCCAAGCTCTGCTGAAGGGGTAACCGCAGTCAAGTCCTTGACGGAAATAGCTGGCTCCCGCCCCGATCCGCCGTCCCTCCTCCGAGTGGGTTTCAACGCGTGACGAGGCTGTGACCAGGAGTGGCTTCAGGGGCTGACGGCGGGGTTCGCGCGGGGTGACCGGTAACGATCGCAAAGTGACCGCAGGTGTCCGGACGTGCGCCGGCCCCGGTGGGACGCACCGGGGCCGGTTGGAAGCGGTACGGGTTACTTCAGCGCGCCCGCGGTCAGCCCCGCGACCACCTGCCGCTGGAAGACGATGTACGCGGCCAGCACCGGCAGCATCGCCATCACCAGCCCCGCGAAGAGGCCGGACCAGTCGCCCTTGTAGCCCTGGCTGACGGCGAGTTGGACGAGTCCCTGGGTGAGCACCTTCTTGTCCGGGTCGGTGTTGAGCACCGTCGGCAGCATGTACTGGTTCCACTGGCCGAGGAAGTTGAAGATGCCCACGCTGATCAGGCCGGGCTTGGCCATCGGCAGCATGATCTGGAAGAAGGTCCGGGTGTGCGAGGCGCCGTCCACGAAGGCCGCTTCCGCCACCGAGGTGGGCAGAGTGCGGAAGAAAGCGGTCAGGAAGAAGACCGTGAACGGCAGCGAGTAGGCGATGTAGACCAGGATCAGTCCGTGGATCGTGTTCAGCATCCCCATGTTGTTCACGACGTAGAACAACGGGACCAGCGCGAGCATGATCGGGAAGCTCATGCCGCCGACGAACAGGTAGTAGATGAAGCGGTTGCCCGGGAAGTCGAAGCGGGCCAGCACATAGGCCGCCATCGAGCCGAGCACCAGGGTGCCGATCAGCGAACCCCCCACCACCAGAACGGTGTTGAGGAAGTAGTCGCTCATATGGGCCTGGGACCAGGCGCGGGACCAGTTGTCGAAGTGCAGCCTGTCCGGCAGCGCCCAGGGCGAGCCGAAGATGGAGCTGTCGTCCTTGAACGAGGTCATCACCGCCCACACCAGCGGCAGGACGACCATCACCGCCCAGATGACCAGCACGCCGTGCGAGAAGACGTTCAGGACGGAGCCGTCGGAGCGGCGGCGGGCGCCGGAGCCGGGCGGGACGGCCGGGCCGGTCTTGACGACGGGCGCGGGGGGCGGGACGGGAGCGTCGGTGGTTGTCATGGGCTCAGTACTCCAGCCGCTCGCGGCGGCCCAGCCGCATCACGATCGCGGCGAACGCGAGCGTGACGACCAGCAGGGCGACGCCGATGGTGGTGGCGTAGGCGGCCTGACCGTCCCGGAACGCCTTCTGGTACACGTACAGGACCAGCACCGTGGTCGAGTAGTCGGGGCCGCCGGGGCCGGTCGTCATGATCTGCACGACCGCGAACGACTCGGCGCCGAGCGCGAGGATGCCCATGTAGACCCAGCCGGACTGCACGGTGTCCCACAGCAGCGGCAGGGTGACCCGGAAGAAGGTGGTCGCGCGGCCGGCTCCGTCCAGCAGCGCCGCCTCGTACAGCTCGGCCGGGATCGAGGCCATGCCGGCGCTGAACAGCACCACGAAGAAGCCGGTGGTGGACCAGACCAGCACCGCCATCACGCACCACAGGGCAAGACTCGGATCACCGAGCCAGAGCGGCTGGAGCGAGTCGAGGCCGATACCGCGCAGGAACGAGTTGATCGCGCCGCTGTCCGGGTTGTAGGCGAAGGCGAACAGCAGGGCCACGATGGCGATCGAGAGCACCTGCGGAAAGAAATAGACGATCTTGTAGAAGCCGGAACCGCGCACTCCGGTGACCACCGGACCGCCTTTTCGGTGCCGGCCGCCCACATTGATCATGAAAGCGAAGAACAGGGCCATGCCGAGTGTCACCAGCGGCAGAAGCAGGGCGAAGAGCAGGCTGTGCGTCAACGACTTCCAGAAGATGTCGTCGTGCAGCATCCGGGTGTAGTTGTCGACACCGACCATGCTGAATTCGGGGCTCAGGCCGGTCCAGTCCGTGAACGAGTAGTAGATGGACTGGATGAACGGCCAGATCACAAAGAGTGCGTAGAGCCCGAGCGGGGCCGCGAGGAACCCCGTGATGAACCCGTACTTGCCGTGCTGCATTGCCGGACGACCCCGTTCCTGGACACGTACTGGGACATGTGCTGCCGCTGGTGACGAACCCGTGAGGGGGTGTTACTTGTGCTTGTAGTGCTTGATGGAGGTGTCCTTGGCGGCCTCGTCGGCGAAGCCCTGGATCTTCTTGACCGTCTCGGCCGGGGTGAGCCGGCCGGCCATCATCTCGCCCAGGCCGCCGACGCCGATCTTCTCCTTCTCCAGCTGGACGTACCAGTCCGGGATGCGCGGGTTCACCACGTTGTCCCCGGCCTTGTCCAGCGCCGCCACGCCCGACTTCAGACCGGGGGTCAGCTCGATGCCGTCGATGCCGCCGTTCAGCGCGGAGAGCGACTTCACCTTGGAGGTGAAGTTCCGCGAGGACGCCTCGGAGAGCATGACGCGCAGCTGCTCCATGCCGCCCTCGGGGTTGGCCGCCTTGGCCGGGACGACGAAGGGCTCGCCGCCGGAGGCCCAGATGGTACCGAAGGGCATCTTGTCGGAGCTGTCGATGCCGGTCGGCGCGGACACCGCCAGGTCGAAGTCGGCCGGGATCACGTTGGCCGACTCGTTCTCCACCCAGGAGCCGTTGGGGATGAACAGCGCCTTGCCCTTGGCCCAGGCGGTCTGCGACTGGATGTGGTCGAGGCCGGGCGTGCCGCGCAGGATGTAGCCCTTCTGGAACAGCTCGTAGTACGCCTCGAAACACGCCTTGACGGCCGGGTGCTTCCAGGCGTTGGGCTCCAGGTTGTCGATCGCGTCCAGCACCTCGCGGCCGCCGACCTTGGCGATCATCGGGTAGAGCGAGAAGGGCAGGTAGTACGGGTACTTGCCCGCGTAGGTCCAGCCCGCGATGCCCTTCTTCTTGGCCTTGGCGCAGACCTTGAGCATGTCGTCCCAGGTCTCCGGGTACTTCTCGTCGAGCCCGTCCAGGGCCTTCTGGGAGTACCAGACGCCGTACACGGTGTAGGCGTAGTTGAGGATCCACACCGGGTCGCCGTCGAACTGGCCCATCTCCACGATGCCCGGCCGCAGGGTGTCGCGGACCTTCTTGGAGGGATCGTCGTAGGACGGCGCGTCCAGCAGCGGGGTGAGGTCGGCGAGCTGCTTCTTGCCGACCAGGACGCCCATGTCCATCTGCTCGGCGCCGGAGTTGTCGATGAGGTCCGGCGGGTTGCCCTGGTTGAAGCGGGGCTGGAGGGTGGACTGGATCTTCTGGGTGGCGGAGAACTTCACCTGCGCCTTGGGGAAGTCCTTCTCGTACAGCTTCACCGCGTCCTCGGCGTACTCCTTGCCGAAGCCGCCGTCGAAGAGGACGAAGTCCAGCTTCGCGGTGTCGTTGACGCCCAGCGGGTTCTTCGCGGTCTTCTTGCCCGCCTTCGCCTTGTCCTGCCCGTCGCCGCCGCTGCTCGCGCAGGCCGACAGCAGCCCCATTCCGGGGGCGGCCACCAGGCCGATCGCCGCGCTGCGCTTGATCAGTTCACGACGGCCGACGCCCTCGCTGCCATGCTGTCCGGTGGAACCCATGCTCAAGTCCTCGCCTTCTCCAGGACTCAGGCGGTGAACCGGATCTCCCCCCGGCACCGCGGTCGGGTTGTGCTGGCTCGTGCAGGAAACGCCGACAGGTATAGTCCACTTCCCGCCAAGGGGGCAAGATCGAATGCAAGGTCGGCCGCCGGTCTTTTCCGAGTTGAGACCTGCTGGAAATATCGCCGGGCTCCGCACACCCTGCCGGATGAATTACCGATATAGCCCCCTGAATGCCGCAGCCAACACCCTTGACATCACCGGCCACTTGACCACCTACTGGTTCCTGCGCAGCAAGTTGACAACGTTGTCCGGCAGTAAGCGCGGGAGGGGAATCCGTAGATGCAGCGGAGATCTCGGCACAGATGGACTCCGGCGGTCGTCCTGACGACCGCCTTTGTCATGGGCGTCGGCGCGCAGGGAGCGGCGGTCGCCGTGCCGGCCCGGACTCCTGGCGCCGCCACGGAGTTCGCGTCCTCGTTCGAGTCCGGCGATCCGGCGCCGGACTGGCTGAACACCGTCGAGACCGGGCCGGGCGGCGCCAAGCGCTCCTCGGGCGTGGACGGCGGCTACAGCAACGGCATTCCGGGCAATGTCACCGACCACGTCACCGATCTGCGGGCGAGCGGTGAGAACACCGGCGCGGGCGAGGTGAAGGAGAACCTCACCGATGTCGATCCCGGAAGCAAATGGCTGACGTTCGCACCCACCGGCTGGGTGGAGTTCGACCTGGACCAGCCGGTGAAGCTCGCCGCCTACGCGCTCACCTCGGCCAACGACCACGCCGAGCGCGACCCCAAGGACTGGCAGCTCCAGGGCTCCACGGACGGCAAGGACTGGAAGACCCTCGACACCCGGACCGGCGAGACCTTCCCGGACCGGTTCGGGACCAAGTCGTACCAGCTCACCGAACCGGCCGAGTATCAGCACCTCCGCCTGGAGGTGACGAAGAACAACGGCGCCTCGGACGCGCTCCAGCTGGCCGACGTGCAGTTCTCCACCGGCGGCGGTGACGGACCGGCGCCGCAGGACATGCTGAGCCTCGTCGACAAGGGCCCCAGCGGCTCCCCCACCGCCAAGGCGCGGGCGGGCTTCACCGGCACCCACGCCCTGCGCTACGCCGGACGGCACACCGCCGACGGCCGGGGTTACTCGTACAACAAGGTCTTCGACGTCGATGTGAAGGTGGCCCGCGACACCCGGCTGTCGTACCGCCTCTTCCCGTCGATGGCCGACGGCGACCGGGACTACGACGCCACCAACGTCAGCGTGGACCTGGCCTTCACCGACGGCACCTATCTCAGCCAGCTCGGCGCGAGCGACCAGCACGGGTTCCCGCTGACCCCGCGCGGCCAGGGCGACGCCAAGGTGCTGTACGTCAACCAGTGGAACGACGTGGCGTCCCGGATCGGCGAGGTGGCGGCCGGCAAGACCGTCGACCGGATTCTCGTCGCCTACGACTCCCCCAAGGGCCCGGCGAAGTTCCGCGGCTGGGTGGACGACGTGGCGCTGAAGCGGGTGGCGCCCGAGCGGCCCAAGGCGCATCTGTCGGACTACGCGCTGACCACGCGCGGCACCAACTCCAGCGGCAGCTTCTCGCGCGGCAACAACTTCCCGGCCGCCGCGATGCCGCACGGGTTCAACTTCTGGACCCCGGTGACCAACGCGTCCTCGCTGAGCTGGCTGTACGAGTACGCGCGGGCCAACAACGAGGACAACCTGCCGACCGTGCAGGCGTTCAGCGCGAGCCATGAGCCGAGTCCGTGGATGGGCGACCGGCAGACCTTCCAGCTGATGCCGTCGGCCGCCAAGGGCACCCCGGACACTGGCCGCGAGGCCCGTGAGCTGGCCTTCCGGCACGAGAACGAGACGGCCCGGCCGTACTACTACGGGGTGAAGTTCGAGAACGGCCTCAAGGCCGAGATGACCCCGACCGACCACGCGGCCGTGCTGCGCTTCAGCTACCCCGGCGACGACGCGAGCGTGCTGTTCGACAACGTCACCGAGCAGGCGGGCCTCACACTGGACAAGGAGCACGGGATCGTCTCCGGCTACTCCGACGTGAAGTCGGGGCTGTCCACGGGCGCGACCCGGCTGTTCGTCTACGGCACCTTCGACAAGCCGGTGACCGAGGGTTCCTCCAGCGGGGTCAAGGGCTATCTGCGGTTCGCCGCGGGCGCCGACCGCACGGTGACCCTGCGCCTGGCGACCTCGCTGATCAGCCTGGACCAGGCGAAGGACAACCTGCGCCAGGAGATCCCGGACGGCACCTCCTTCGACACCGTCAAGGCGCGCGCCCAGCGTGCCTGGGACAAGATCCTCGGCAGGGTCGAGGTGGAGGGCGCCACCCCGGAGCAGCTCACCACGCTGTACTCCAGCATGTACCGGCTCTACCTCTACCCGAACTCGGGCTTCGAGAAGGTCGGGGGGAAGGACCAGTACGCCTCGCCGTTCTCCCCGATGCCGAGCCCGGACACCCCGACGCACACCGGCGCCAAGATCGTCGACGGCAAGGTGTACGTCAACAACGGTTTCTGGGACACGTACCGCACCACCTGGCCCGCCTACTCGTTCCTGACGCCGTCCCAGGCGGGCGAGATGGTCGACGGGTTCGTGCAGCAGTACAAGGACGGCGGCTGGACCTCCCGCTGGTCCTCCCCCGGCTACGCCGACCTGATGACTGGCACCTCCTCGGACGTGGCGTTCGCGGACGCCTACGTCAAGGGCGTGAAGTTCGACGCGAAGGCGGCGTACGACGCGGCGGTGAAGAACGCGACCGTGGTACCGCCGAGTTCGGGCGTCGGCCGCAAGGGCATGGCCACCTCGCCCTTCCTCGGCTACACGAGCACGGACACAGGCGAGGGCTTCTCCTGGGCCATGGAGGGCTATGTCAACGACTACGGCATCGCCAAGATGGGCGAGGCCCTCTACAAGAAGACCGGTGAGAAGCGGTACAAGGAGGAGTCGGCCTACTTCCTCAACCGGGCCCGCGACTACGTGAACCTCTTCGACGCGAAGGCCGGCTTCTTCCAGGGCCGCGACGCCAAGGGCGACTGGCGCCTGGACTCCGCCAAGTACGACCCCCGCGTCTGGGGATACGACTACACGGAGACCGACGGCTGGGGCTACGCCTTCACCGCCCCGCAGGACAGCCGGGGCCTGGCCAACCTGTACGGCGGCCGCAAGGCCCTCGGCGACAAGCTGGACGAGTACTTCGCCACCCCGGAGACCGCGTCCCCGGAGTTCACCGGCTCCTACGGCGGTGTCATCCACGAGATGACCGAGGCGCGGGACGTCCGGATGGGCCAGTACGGCCACTCCAACCAGGTCGCCCACCACGTGAATTACATGTACGACGCGGCCGGCGAGCCCTGGAAGGCGCAGAAGAACGTGCGCGAGGTGCTGTCCCGCCTCTACACGGGCAGCGAGATCGGGCAGGGCTACCACGGCGACGAGGACAACGGCGAGCAGTCGGCCTGGTACCTCTTCTCCTCGCTCGGCTTCTACCCGCTGGTCATGGGCAGCGGGGAGTACGCCATCGGCTCGCCGCAGTTCAAGAAGGCCACTGTCCACCTGGAGAACGGGCGGGATCTGGTGATCAAGGCACCGAACAACAGCGACCGCAATGTGTACATCCAGGGTGTCCGCTTCAACGGCCGTTCCTGGAACTCCACTTCGCTCCCCCACTCGCTGCTCTCCAAGGGCGGGGTCCTGGACTTCTCGATGGGTCCGAGGCCGTCGTCGTGGGGTTCGGGCAAGGACGCCGCCCCGGTGTCGGTCACCGAGGACGACAAGGTGCCGACCCCGCGCGCGGACGTGCTCAAGGGCGACGGCGCGCTGTTCGACAACACCTCGGCGACGAGCGCGGCGGTCACCTCGGTGGACCTGCCCACCGGTTCGGACGGGGACGCCACCAAGGCGGTGCAGTACACGCTGACCTCGTCGGCGGACCGTACGAAGGCGCCCACCGGCTGGACCCTCCAGGGCTCCACCGACGGGACGGCCTGGCAGACGCTGGACAAGCGCTCCGGTGAGTCCTTCGCCTGGGACCGCCAGACACGGGCGTTCAGCGTGACCGCACCGGGTGCCTACACCAAGTACCGGTTGGTGCTGGACGGGGAGTCGACGCTGGCGGAGGTGGAACTGCTGGCCTGACGGCTCCGGATCGACGGGTGGAGGGGCGGTCCCGGGCCGGGGCCGTCCCTTCCTCGTGTTCCTGGTGGCCGGTGCCGTCTGCTTGGCCGTTCAGGGGGCATTAGCCGGTGGGTCGGGCCCGTGCGGTCCGGCCCGGCCCCGCCGACCCAGCCGAGGAGTTGCACCGATGCCGACCGCCGTACCGGAGAGATCAGCGGGCCTGCCCGAGGACGGGACCCGCCCCGTCAGGACGACTTCCACCGGGCGCCCCCGCACGCTGCCACGCGGAGTGGCACGGGCGGCCGCCTCCATCGGGGCGCTGGCCGTCTGCCAGGCCGTCCTGATGATCGGCATCGGCTTCCTGATCACCGGCCCCGCCAAGCACGTGTGGCCGATGACGGCCGAGGACGGCGTCAACCGGGGCCTGGAGCGGCTGCGTACCTCCACCCTGACCACGCTGTCCTCGATCGGGTCCGAGCTGGGCAACACGGGCACCGTGATCGGGGTGACGCTGGCGGCCTGCCTGGCGCTGATCTTCATACCCCGGCTGCCGATGTGGCGTCAGGTGTCGTTCCTGGCGCTCGGGGTCGCGCTCCAGTCGCTGGTGTTCCTGGTCATCACCATCGCGGTGGACCGCCAGCGCCCCGATGTGCACCGGCTCGACGGCTCCCTGCCGACCTCCAGCTACACCTCCGGCCACACCGGCGCGGCCACCGCGGTCTACGGCGGCCTCGCCGTCCTCGTGCTGTCCCGCGTACGCAGCCCCTGGCGGCGCGTGCTCGCCGCGCTGCTGCTCCTGCTGCCGGTCCTCGTGGCCCTCTCCCGGCTGTACCGGGGCATGCACCACCCGACCGACGTGGCGGGCGGCATGATCAACGGCGCGCTGTCCCTGCTGATCGTCGGGCACGCCCTGCTCCGCGACGGCCGGGTGTCGGCGCCCGCCGCCCTGCCCGAGGTCCCGAGGGCCGCCCTCGCCGAGCGGCTGCCGGGCCGGGTCGCGGTGATCGTCAACCCCACCACCGTCGACGAGAGCGCCCGTGACGAGCTGCGCCGGGTCCTCGCCCAGCACGACCACCACGAGCCGGTGTTCATCGAGACGACCGCCGCCGACCCCGGCGGCGGCCAGACCGCCCAAGCGCTGGACGAGGGTGCCGCGCTGGTCGTGGTCTGCGGCGGCGACGGCACGGTCCGCGCGGCCGCCGACCGGCTGGCCGGCAGCGGGGTCCCGCTGGCCGTCGTGCCGTTCGGCACCGGCAACCTCCTGGCCCGCAACCTCGGCCTCCCGCTCACCCCGGCCGAGGCGCTCGACGCGGCCCTCGGCGGCGCGCCCCGTGTCATCGACCTCGCCCGCGTCGAGGGCGACGGCCTCCCCGCCACCCACTTCGCGGTGATGTCCGGCGTCGGCCTGGACGCCGCGATGATGACGTACGCCGAGGAGCACGACCGGGCCAAGGCGATGCTGGGCTGGCCCGCGTACGTCCTGGCCGCCCCCAAGGCGATGCGCGGCCCCCGCATGAGCCTGAGCGTCCGTCTGGACGGCGGCCGGCCGCTGCGCCGTACGGCCCGCATGGTGCTCGTCGGCAACACCGGCGAACTCCAGGGCGGTCTGCGCCTGATCCCGGACGCCCGCCCCGACGACGGCGCGCTGGACCTGCTCATCCTCGACCCGCAGGGCGCCGGCGGCTGGCTGCGCACGGTGAGCGCGCTGCTGCGCCGCAAGGGGGACGGCGAACAGGGTGACGGGCAGCCGGAGTTCCGTACCTTCCGGCGGGCCGAGTTCACCTTCGACGCCCCCGAGCCCCGGGAGATCGACGGCGACCCGGTCGGCACCGGGACCCGGCTCTCGGTGGAGGTCGTGCCGGGCGCGCTGACCGTGCTGGTCCCGAACCGGGAGAGCTGACGTGGGCAGCGCGACCAAGGTCCCGGAGACCCGGGACATGACCGGGGACGAACTCTCCGCCGACGAGGCGTGGGTGACCCTGCGCCGCTACGGCGGCTGGTCCCTGCTGCGCGACGCCTTCCTCCGCTTCCGGTACGCCGACGGCTTCAGCCACTCCCGCGCGCTCGCCCTGCAGACCGTGCTCTCCGTGATACCGCTGGCCATCGCCTTCGTCGGCCTCTCCACCAGCCTGCACACCGAGGACATCGGCAGGATGGCCGAGCTGACCATCCACCGCATCGCCGAGGGTCCCAGCGCCGAGGTGGTCGACGACGCGCTCGACCGCAGCCGCCGCAAGGCGGGCGACGGCTCCCAGGTCGCCCTCTGGTTCGGCGCGATCTTCTCGATCGTCAACGTCACCACGGCGATGTGCCAGATAGAGCGCGGCGCCAACCGCATCTACGGCAACGAGCGCGACCGGCCCTTCCACCTCAAGTACTCGCGCGGGCTGGTCATGGCGCTCTCCGCGGGCTTTCCGCTCGGCCTGGGCTTCGTGGTGATGGTCGCGGGTGACGACCTCGCCTCCGCCGCGGGCTCGGTCTACGGGCTGGGCGCGAACGCGCAGATGGTGTGGAACATCCTGCGCTGGCCCTTCGGGCTGCTGCTCGCCCTGATCTCCGCCAGCGCGATCTTCCGCCGCTCACCGCGCCGCAAACAGCCGGGCTACACCTGGCTGGCCTTCGGCGCGGCCGTGTATCTGGTGCTGTGGATGACGCTGACCTGGGTACTCACCCTGTACCTGGACCTGAGCGGCTCCTTCGACACCGTCTACGGTCCGCTGAGCGCCTTCATGTCCCTGCTGCTGTGGGCCTACCTGACCTCGCTCGCCCTGTTCCTCGGGCTCTCCTTCGCGGCCCAGCTGGAGGCGGCGCGCGGGCGGCGGCCCGAACCGATCCAACCCGACCCGGGGGTCTGATCCCGATGAAAACCACCACCCTGCGGCCCTCCGACCGGCGGTTCGGCATCCGGCTGCTGGCGGCGGCCGGGGTCGCCGCGGCCGCCGCCGTGCCGTTCGCGCTGCTGCTGGTCCTGGTGGAGGGCCGCTGGCGCCCGCTGCGCGACCTCGACCGCGACGCGGCGAACGGGCTGCACGGCGTCGCCGTGGACCACCCGGCCTGGACCAGCACCCTGCGCGTGCTGTCCAACTACGTCTGGGACCCGCTCACCCTGCGCGTGGGCGTGGCCCTGCTGACCGGCTGGCTGCTGTGGCGCGGTGCCCGGCGGCTGGCCGCGTGGGCGGCGGTGACGGCGGTGGCCGGGGGCCTGATCGGACTCGGGGTGAAGACGCTGGTCGAACGGGCGCGGCCGGTGCTGCAGGACCCGGTGGCGCACGCCCCGGGCTACTCGTTCCCGTCCGGGCACGCGATGACCGCCACCACCTCGTTCGCGGTGTTCCTGCTGGTGCTGCTGCCGATGGTGCCGCGCCGGGCCCGGATCGCCTGCTGGGCGGTGGCGGTGGTGTCGGTGCTGGGCGTCGGCTTCACCCGGGTCGCGCTGGGCGTGCACTGGTTCAGCGACGTGCTGGGCGGGTGGCTGCTCGGGCTGGCCGTCGTCGTCCTGACCACCTGGGCCTTCGAGGCGTGGCGGTCCGACACCGGCCGGCGGCCCACGCATGTCGCGGAGGGCCTGGAGCCCGAGCTGACCGGCCCGAGTCCCGAGCCGGACAGCACCCCCCGCTGAGCCGCGTCACACGCCGGTCAGCCGGCCGATCTCCTGCGGGTCGAGCCCGGTCAGGCGGGCGATGCGCGGGGCCGGGACCCCGGCGGTCAGCGCCCGGTGCACCAGGGTCTCCCAGCCCTGGGTGGCGTCCCGGAAGTCCAGCAGCTCCCGCTCCATGTCGGTGACCGACTGGGGCGCGCACTCCTGCTGGACCCGGACCTCCTCCTCCGGCGTCAGCGGGATCGGCAGCCGCTCGGCCTCCTCGGGGATGAGGATCTCCGACCCGGCGGGCAGAATCCTCAACTGCTCGGAGGACGGGGCGACATCGTGGGCGGAGATCCAGCCCCGCACGGCCGGGGTCTGGTCGCATTCCAGCGGGGCGACGGCGGCCATGGCCGCGCCGAGGCTCGGGTGACGGTCGGGGAGCAGGAAGAGGTAAGCCTCGTCGGCCATCGGGCGGTTCCGCCTTGTCGGTGTCGGTTTGGGTGCGTGCAACGATGCTACTGCCGCCGCACCGCGCCCCATCGCACCTGGAAGACGGAACCGCCCCGGATCACTTGACGGCGAGCGCGAACACGTGCAGGTCGCCGTCGTCCGGCAGCTTCACGCTCCTGATCTCCTTCCCGTCCGGCGCGGCGAACGGCTTGGTGGCGAACACATAGGTGGCGACCGGGTCCTTGTCGGCCCCCGCGACATTGCGGTAAGCGGCCTTGGCCACGACCTCGTTGCCGTACTGCACGGTGCCGCCCCCGCCGCCGACGGTCCAGTCGGTGAAGGCGAGGTCGGTGGTGGCGGTGCTGCCGTCGGTGTAGGTGACGGTCGCCTTGGCGGACTGGTTGCCGTTGACGGCGCTGCCGATGAAGGCCAACCCGGTCGTCCCGTCCTTCAGTTCGACGGTCTGGCCGTGGGCGGAGGCGTTGTCCGGGCGGCCGGCGGGCGAGTCGGGCCAGGTGAAGGCGAGGTCACCGGTGGTGGCCTGCTTGCCCGGGGTGAGGCCCGCCGCGGCGAGGGCCTGCTTCGAGTAGCTCCAGCCGCCGCCGTCGTAGTCCGCCTCGTCGTGGTCGCCGGTGTCGTCGGAGACGCCGGTGTTGTCGTAGGCGGCCAGCAGGGTGCCGGGGGCGGCGACGGTCAGGGAGACGGGCTGCACGTAGGAGGTGTCGCCCGAGGTCACCGTGACCTTGGCGGTGTAGAAGCCCTGGGTAGCGTCCTCGGCCGCGCTCAGGGTGATTCGCTGGGCGCCGCCGGTGACCGTGCCCTCGGCGGGAGTGGCCGTCACTCCGGCGGAGCTCTCGACCTTGAAGCGGACCTCGGGACCGGTGCCGCCGTTCAGCGACAGCGCGCGTACGTCGATCGCGGTGCTGTCGCCCGGCGCGAGGGTCGCGGTGGTCGGGCCGACGCCGATCTGGTACGGCTGCTCGCCCTGCCGGAAGGAGGGCGGCGGGGTCTTGGCGCCCCAGGCGCGGTTCGGGGTGGTGCCCAGCCGGTAGTCGAGCCGGCCGCCGTCCCGCACGAAGGACGCGGGTAGCCAAGCCCGGTCACTGGAGCGTCCGTTGACCTTCAGGGACTGGACGTAGGGCGCGTCGGTGGCCGCGCCGTCCGCGCGGATCGAGATGTCGTCGCCCTGCGGCCGGTTGATCTCCACCCGCTCGAACAGCGGTGAGGCGAGGACCAGTTCGGAGCGCGAGGGCACCTGCGGGTACATGCCCATGGCGGAGAAGACGTACCAGGCCGACATCGCGCCCAGGTCGTCGTTGCCGGGGATGCCGCCGGGCCCGGTGGACCAGAGCTGCCCCATCGCCGCCCGCACCGTCTCCTGCGTCTTGTACGGGGCGCCCGCGTAGGCGTACAGGTACGGCACGTTGATCGAGGGCTCGTTGTCCATCTCGGACTTGGCGCCGCCCTGGCCGGTGAAGGCCCACTTGCCGTCGGCGGTGTGGAAGAAGGAGTCCAGCCGGGCCAGCGCCTTGTCGGCGCCGCCCAGCGCGGCGAACAGCCCGGCCGGGTTGTGCTGGACCATCCAGGTGTACTGGGCGGCGCTGCCCTCCACGAACCCGTTGCCGGTGTCCGGGGTGAAGCCGGTGACCCAACTGCCGTCCGCCTTGCGGTTGGCGATGTAGCCGCCGGTGGAGTCGGCCGCGATGTTGAAGTTGTTCTGCCACCACTGGGCGCGCTCGGCGAACTGCTTCTCGGTCCGCTTCTCCCCCGCGGCCGAAGCGAGTTGGGAGAGGGAGAAGTCGGCGGTGGACATCTCCAGCGTCTCGGCGGCTCCGCCCCAGGCGTTGGAGACGCTGGGCATGTAGTGCAGCTTCAGGTACTTGTCGAGCGAGGGCCGCTGGCCGACGGAGAGCACCGGCTTCCCGGCCGCCGAGAGATCCTGCTCGGTGGGCACGGTGGCCGCCTTGACCAGGGACTTCAGGGCGCCCTTGAGGTCGAACCCGGTACCGCCGAAGGCGTGGATGCCGGCGAGGGCGCTGGGCGAGGGGTCGCCGTTCATGACGTGGGTGCCGCCCGCGTTGTGCAGCCAGCGGTCCCAGGTGCCGCCGTTCTGCTTGCTCAGCTCGTAGAGCGACTGCGCGACGTCCGAGCCGGTGCGCGGGTCGAGCAGGGTGAGCAGCTGGACCTGGTCGCGGTAGACGTCCCAGCCGGAGAAGGTGCCGTACTGGGCGCGGTGGCCGGGGCCCACCCGGTGCACCTTGCCGTCGCTGCCCCGGTAGCGGCCGTCGGCGTCGCTGATCACGTTGGGGTGGAACAGGGCGTGGTAGAGCGCGGTGTAGAAGGTGGTGCGCTCGGCGTCGGTGCCCCCGCCGACCCGGATCGCGCCGAGCCGCTCCCGCCAGGCGGCGCGGGCCGCGTCCCCCGTACCGCGTCGAAGGAGCGGTGCGGGCCGTTCTCCGCGCGGAGGTTGGCCTCGGCGGCGTCCTGACTGACGTACGAGATACCGACCTTGACGTTCACCGGGCCCTCGCCGGGCGCGAACTCGACATAGCCGCCCGCGCCTTTGCCGGCGACGGGCCGGCCGCCGTGGGAGAAGCCGCCGGTGCCGCCGGAGGCGCTGGTGGAGCCGGGGGTGAGCTTGTCGTCCTGCCAGGTGCCGGTGGCCTTGAAGGCGCGGTCGAAGTGGGCGGTGAAGTACAGCGTGTAATACGAGCGTTGGCCCTCGGGGTCGAGGTAGCCGCAGAAGTTGCCGGAGGTGACCGAGCCGGTGATCGTGTGGCTCTCGGGGTCGATGCTGACCGTCGAATCCTCCGATCCCACCTCGGAGTTGGCGGTGCGCACCAGTAGCGAGGCGGGCTTGCCGGCCGGGTAGGAGAAGCGGGCCGAGCCGGTGCGGGCGGTCGCGGCGAGGTCGGCGGTGACTCCGGAGGCCAGGCCCACCTTGTAGTGGCCGGGCTCGGCGGTCTCGTCGGTGTGCTTGAAGTCGGAGGCGTAGACGGCGTCCTTGGTGTCGCTCGCCGGGGAGGAGGCGACGTCACCGGCGTACGGGAAGAAGGGGATGTCCCCGCTGCCGCCCGCGCAGCCGGTGCCGGACATGTGGGTGAGGCTGAAGCCGCGGGTGCGGGTGGCGTCGTAGTGGTAGCCGCCGGGCGCGGTGGTGCGGGTGGCGTCGCCCCTGGTGGTCTCGGGGCTCCAGGAGAGCATGCCGAAGGGCACCACGGCGCCGGGGTAGGTGTCGCCGCCGTTGCTGCTGCCGATCAGCGGATCGACGTACGGCGTCGGGTCGTTCACCAGGCCGGGTGGTGCGGTGCCCGCCGCGAGGGCGGGGGTGGCGCCGCCCACCGCGAGCGCGGCGGCCAGCAGCAGGGACATGGGACTGAAACGCATCACGCGGCCCTTCCTCCTTGCGGACGGGTCGCGCACCACGGGTCGCACAAGCCGCAGGGACAGTAACGCGTGTCCACGGCCTCACGGAAGAGGGCCGCTCCAATGGCTCAAGTACCTTGACATCGTTGTCCGTTGGACCGGTAGAGTCAGCGACGGACCCACCAGACAACGTTGTCGCGCCCCACCGCAGGCCAAGCCACCCGCACCGCGCACGACCCCTGTCAGCTCCGGGCGGGCACCCCGTCCCCCCGGCTCCGCCCGGAGCACCCCCGCGCTCACCTCCCCGAGCACGGCGAAGGGCCGCACCCCCGTCACCGGGGATGCGGCCCTCGACTGCGTTGCCCTGCTGCCTACTTGCGGATCAGGCTGCGCAGCACGTACTGCATGATGCCGCCGTTGCGGTAGTAGTCCGCCTCGCCGGGAGTGTCGATGCGGACGACCGCGTCGAACTCCACGCCGGTGTCGGTGGTGACCTTGACCGTGCGCGGGGTGGTGCCGTTGTTCAGCTCCTCGACGCCGGTGAAGGAGAAGGTCTCCTCGCCGGTCAGGCCGAGGGAGGCCGCGGTGGCGCCCTCCGGGAACTGGAGCGGGAGGACGCCCATGCCGATGAGGTTCGAGCGGTGGATGCGCTCGTAGGACTCGGCGATGACGGCCTTGACGCCGAGGAGCGCGGTGCCCTTGGCGGCCCAGTCGCGGGACGAGCCGGAGCCGTACTCCTTGCCCGCCAGCACGACCAGCGGGATGCCCTGGTCGATGTAGTTGCGCGAGGCGTCGTAGATGAAGGAGACCGGCGCGCCCTCGACGGTGAAGTCGCGGGTGTAGCCGCCCTCGGTGCCCGGCGCGATCTGGTTGCGCAGGCGGATGTTGGCGAAGGTGCCGCGGATCATGACCTCGTGGTTGCCACGGCGCGAGCCGTAGGAGTTGAAGTCACGACGCTCCACACCGTGCTCGGTGAGGTACTTGCCCGCCGGGGTGTCGGCCTTGATGGCGCCGGCCGGCGAGATGTGGTCGGTGGTGACCGAGTCGCCCAGCTTGGCCAGCACGCGGGCACCGGTGATGTCGCTGACCGGGGACGGCTCCGTCTGCATGCCCTCGAAGTAAGGGGGCTTGCGGACGTAGGTCGACTCGGCGTCCCACTCGAAGGTGTTGCCGGTCGGGATCGACAGGGCCTGCCACTGGGCGTCGCCCGCGAAGACGTCCTCGTAGGACTTGGCGAACATGTCCTCGCCGATGGCGTTCGCCACGACCTCGTTGACCTCGGCCTCGGAGGGCCAGATGTCCTTGAGGAAGACCGGGTTGCCGTCCTGGTCGATGCCCAGGGCGTCCTTGGTGATGTCCACCTTCATGGAGCCGGCGAGGGCGTACGCGACCACCAGCGGCGGGGAGGCCAGGTAGTTCATCTTGACGTCGGGGTTGATCCGGCCCTCGAAGTTGCGGTTGCCCGAGAGGACCGAGGTGACCGCGAGGTCGTGGTCGTTGACGGCCTTGGAGACCTCCTCCGGCAGCGGGCCGGAGTTGCCGATGCAGGTGGTGCAGCCGTAGCCGACGAGGTTGAAGCCGACCTTGTCGAGGTAGGGGGTCAGGCCCGCCTTCTCGAAGTAGTCGGTGACGACCTTGGAGCCCGGGGCGAGGGTGGTCTTGACCCACGGCTTGCGGGTCAGGCCCTTCTCCACGGCCTTCTTGGCGACGAGCGCCGCGGCGACCATGACGTACGGGTTGGAGGTGTTGGTGCAGGAGGTGATGGCCGCGACCGTCACCGCACCGTGGTCCAGCTCGTAGGTGGTGCCGTCGGGGGCGGTCACGGTGACCGGGTTCGACGGGGTGCCGTTGGGGGCGACGGCCGGGGAGTCGGAGGCCGGGAAGGACTCCTTGCCCGCCTCGTCCACGACGTCGACGTAGTTGAGGACGTCCGACTTGAACTGCTCGGCGGCGTTCGCGAGGACGATGCGGTCCTGCGGGCGCTTCGGGCCGGCGATGGAGGGGACGACCGTGGAGAGGTCCAGCTCCAGCTTCTCGGAGAAGTCGGGCTCGGCCTTCGGGTCCAGCCAGAGGCCCTGCTCCTTGGCGTACGCCTCGACCAGCGCGACCTGCTGGTCGCTGCGGCCGGTCAGACGCAGGTACTTCAGCGTCTCGTCGTCGATCGGGAAGATCGCCGCGGTGGAGCCGAACTCCGGCGACATGTTGCCGATGGTGGCGCGGTTGGCCAGGGAGGTGGCGGCCACACCCTCGCCGTAGAACTCGACGAACTTGCCGACCACACCGTGCTGACGCAGCATCTCGGTGATGGTGAGCACGAGGTCGGTGGCGGTGGTGCCGGGCGTGAGCTCACCGGTGAGCTTGAAGCCGACGACGCGCGGGATCAGCATGGAGACCGGCTGGCCGAGCATCGCGGCCTCGGCCTCGATGCCGCCGACGCCCCAGCCCAGCACACCGAGGCCGTTGACCATGGTGGTGTGCGAGTCGGTGCCGACCAGGGTGTCGGGGTACGCCTTGCCGTCACGGACCATGACGACGCGGGCCAGGTGCTCGATGTTTACCTGGTGGACGATGCCGGTGCCCGGCGGGACGACCTTGAAGTCGTCGAACGCGGTCTGACCCCAGCGCAGGAACTGGTAGCGCTCCTTGTTGCGGCCGTACTCCAGGTCGACGTTCTGCTTGAACGCGTCGTTGGTGCCGAACTTGTCGGCGATGACGGAGTGGTCGATGACCATCTCGGCCGGGGAGAGCGGGTTGATCTTCGCCGGGTCGCCGCCGAGCGCCGCGACGGCCTCACGCATGGTCGCGAGGTCCACGACACAGGGGACGCCGGTGAAGTCCTGCATGATCACGCGGGCCGGCGTGAACTGGATCTCCTGGCTGGGCTGGGCCTGCGAGTCCCAGCCGCCGAGGGCACGGATGTGGTCGGCGGTGATGTTCGCGCCGTCCTCCGTGCGGAGCAGGTTCTCCAGCAGGACCTTCAGGCTGTACGGCAGGCGGGCCGAGCCCTCGACCTTGTCCAGCCGGAAGATCTCGTACGACTCGTCGCCCACCTGCAGCGTGCTGCGGGCGTCGAAGCTGTTCGCCGACACGACAGTCTCCTTCATTGATGTGCGCGTTCCACCGCATCCTGCCGCCACGCCGGTCCAGCGATCCGCTAAGGTAAGGCTAAGTTAGGTAACCCTTACCGGCGTGACTGCCGCGGTGCGCCTCGGCAGATATCTCGATGTCGAGATAACTCTAGTACATGGGGGCTGGATGGTCATGCCCGGACAGGGGGTGACCTGTCTCGCCCTCGGGGCCGGCGTCCAGCGCGTCGAGCACCGCGTCGCCGTTCGCCCTCGCCCACTCGGTCAGCGTGTGGATCGGACCGATCAGTGTCGCCCCGAGCGGGGTGAGCTCGTACTCGACGCGGGGCGGCACCTCGGCGTAGGCATGGCGGCGGACGAGTCCGTGCGCCTGGAGCCGTCGAAGCGTCTGGGTGAGCACCTTGCGGGAGACGCCGCCGATCAGCTCGATCAGCCGGCCATGGCGCACCGGGCCCCTGCTGAGGCCGTAGAGCACGACCACCGTCCACTTGTCGGCGATCAGCTCGACCGCGAGACGCGCCGGGCAGTCGGCGAGAAAGCAATCCCCGGAGTCGAAACCGCTCATGGCGCCAAAGGTACTCGCGCCGAAGGTACCTGCTGGTTCCTGTCGGATTCCTAGCCTGGGTCTCCTCCCCTTCCAGTTCCAGAGCCAGGAGAGTCATGCGAGTCATCACCCAGCAGACGCTCGGCGGCCCCGAGGTGCTCACCATCGTGGACGCGCCCGAGCCCCAGCCCCTTCCGACCGAGGTCCTCGTCCGCGTCAAGGCGATCGGATTGAACCCGCTGGAGGCGCGCCTGCGCGCCGGCGAGTTCCCGCTGATCGGCCGGCCGCCGTTCGTTCTGGGCTGGGACATCAGCGGCGTGGTCGAGGAAGCGCCGAAGACATGGCAGTTCAAGCCCGGCGACGAGGTGTTCGGAATGCCGCTGTTCCCCCGGGCGGCGAACGCGTACGCCGAGTTCGTGGCGGCGCCGGCGTTGCACCTGGCACGCAAGCCGGCGTCGCTCTCGCACGTCGAGGCGTCGGCGCTGCCGGTCGTCGGGCTCACGGCGTGGCAGGGCCTCGTCGACATCGCCGGCGTGAAGGAGGGCGACCGCGTCCTGGTCCACGGCGGTGGTGGCGGGGTCGGCCACGTCGCGATCCAGATCGCGAAGGCGCTCGGCGCGTACGTGATCACCACCGCCGGCGAAGGCAAGCGGAGGTTCGTCGAGGGGTTCGGCGCCGACGAGGTGATCGACTACACGGCGGTCGACTTCACCGGGGCGGTCCGCGACGTCGACGTCGTGCTCGACACGATCGGCGGCGACACCGTCGAGCGGTCGCTCGACGTACTCCGCCCCGGCGGTCACCTGGTGACGGCGGTCGCCGAGG
Source organism: Streptomyces seoulensis (assembly GCF_004328625.1). Taxonomy (NCBI): domain Bacteria; kingdom Bacillati; phylum Actinomycetota; class Actinomycetes; order Kitasatosporales; family Streptomycetaceae; genus Streptomyces; species Streptomyces seoulensis. The sequence continues at coordinate 4,959,867 of NZ_CP032229.1, read as the reverse complement.
AGGATTCGGCCCTCATCGCCAGGTACCAGGCGGCCGGCATGCGCTTCAGCGGCATCGCGGTCGCACCCGATCCGACCGCCCTGCGCGGTCTCGTAGAACTCGTCGAACAGGGCAGGCTCCGGGCCCACGTGCACAAGACGTTCCCCTTCGACCACGTCACCGACGCACACCGGCTGCTCGACACCGGCCACCTCCAGGGCAAGCTCGTCCTCACCGTCTGATCCTGTCTCGGCGCACTTTCCGTGGCGCCCCCGCCACACCCGGAACCGGGAGGCGTGCAGGGGCTCGCTGCTGGGACGATCACCGGATGAGCGACTTCTCGCACCGGCTGGACTCCGTCTACGGCGCGTACCCCGTCGACCTGGATGCCCGCCCCGACCTCGCGGCCGCGCTCGGCGCCGTCAACCGGGACCTGGCGGCGACGCTGCCGGAGGCCGGGCCGATGCGGCTGATGTGCACGCCGTCGGACGACGAGGACATCCCGGACCAGTACCACGCGGCGCTGCCCGACGACCGTTGGCACGACAGCGTGCAGGACCCCGACGCCGCCGGCGTGGCCGAGGCGGCCCAGGAGACAGTCCTGGGCGTGCTGTGGCAGGTGTGGCCGGTGTGCCTGGAGCATCGCACCGGGGTGCACGCGCACGCCGGAGCGGACGAGCGGGCCGTGTGGTGGTGCCGGGCCGGCGAGGGCCACGTGCTGTGCGAAGTGGGCGAACTGGCGCAAACCCTCCCGGGGAGGCAGCGCCGGGCACTGCGCCGGAAAGAGCGCAGGCGAGAGCGGTGAGGGGCGGCCTCAGTAAGCCATATGGGGGTATCCGAGTTGAGCGCCCCTCAGAGGCGCCGACAGTCTTAAGGAGACAGCCATGGGTCTGACGTTCCGCAAGAGCTTCCGCATCCTTCCCGGCGTGCGGCTGAACATCAACCGTCACTCCTGGTCCATCACGACCGGCGGTGGCAAGCACGGCCCCCGTCACACCCACAGCAGCACCGGACGCCGTACGACCTCGATGGACCTGCCCGGCCCGTTCGGCTGGCGCAAGACCACGACCAAGAAGCGCTGACCGCCACCGGGGGGCCGCTGACCTCGCGTCACCCGAACGGACCCCCCGGGAGGCGCGATCTCATATCTGAGATAGCCTCAACCTCATGTCAGACGACTACCTCGTACGCATCGGCAAGCTCATCCGTGACGCCCGGCAGCACCGTGGCTGGACTCAGGCGCAGCTCGCGGACGCGCTCGGCACCAGCCAGAGCGCGGTCAACCGCATCGAGCGCGGCAACCAGAACATCAGCCTTGAGATGATCGCCCGGATCGGTGAAGCCCTGGACAGCGAGATCGTGTCGCTGGGCTACGCGGGTCCGATGCACCTGCGGGTCGTCGGCGGCCGCCGGCTGTCCGGCGCCATCGACGTCAAGACGAGCAAGAACGCGTGCGTGGCACTGCTGTGCGCGTCCCTGCTCAACAAGGGGCGTACGGTGCTGCGCCGGGTCGCGCGGATCGAGGAGGTGTACCGCCTGCTGGAGGTCCTGAACTCCATCGGCGTGCGCACCCGCTGGATCAACGACGGCGTGGACCTGGAGCTGGTCCCGCCGGCCGAGCTGGAGATGGACGCGATCGACGCGGAGGCGGCCGTCCGCACCCGCTCGATCATCATGTTCCTCGGCCCGCTGCTGCACCGTATGGACCGCTTCATGCTGCCGTACGCGGGCGGCTGCGACCTCGGTACCCGCACGATCGAGCCGCACATGATCGCGCTGCGCCGGTTCGGCCTGGACATCGCGGCGACCGAGGGCCAGTACCACGCCGTGGTGGACCGCACGGTCCGCCCGGACCGCCCGATCGTACTGACCGAGCGCGGCGACACCGTGACGGAGAACGCGCTGCTGGCGGCGGCCCGCCACGACGGCGTGACCGTCATCCGCAACGCGTCCTCGAACTACATGGTCCAGGACCTCTGCTTCTTCCTGGAGGCCCTGGGCGTACGGGTCGAGGGCATCGGCACCACCACGCTCACCGTGCACGGCGTGCCGAACATCGACATCGATGTCGACTACTCCCCCTCGGAGGACCCGGTCGAGGCGATGAGCCTGGTCGCGGCGGCCGTGGTGACGGAGTCGGAGCTGACGGTGCGCCGGGTGCCGATCGAGTTCCTGGAGATCGAGCTGGCGGTCCTGGAGGAGATGGGGCTCGACCACGACCGCAGCCGCGAGTACTTCGCGGACAACGGCCGCACCCGCCTGGTCGACCTCACGGTCCGCCCCTCCAAGCTGGAGGCGCCGATCGACAAGATCCACCCGATGCCGTTCCCCGGTCTCAACATCGACAACGTCCCCTTCTTCGCGGCCATCGCCGCCGTCGCCCAGGGCCAGACCCTCATCCACGACTGGGTCTACGACAACCGCGCCATCTACCTCACCGACCTCAACCGCCTCGGCGGCCGCCTCCAACTCCTCGACCCGCACCGCGTGTTGGTCGAAGGCCCCACCCGCTGGCGCGCCGCCGAGATGATGTGCCCCCCCGCCCTCCGCCCCGCCGTCGTCGTCCTGCTCGCCATGATGGCCGCCGAGGGCACGTCGGTCCTCCGCAACGTGTACGTCATCAACCGGGGGTACGAGGATCTGGCGGAGCGGTTGAATTCGATCGGGGCGCAGATCGAGATCTTCCGGGACATCTGAGCGCCGCCTTCAAAAATCCCTCCCCTCGGGAGGGATTTTTGCTGTGTGGAGTTGCCCTGACCTGCGGGTCTGGCCGACTGCCGATGTGTTGGCGGTCTTCCGTTTCCATGCTGCCGATGAAGTCGACTTCGACATCGACCTGCGGGAGTTGCAGGGCCAGGAGCGACTCGAGGTGCTCTGCGGGTTCCTTCGGGAGGTCGGACAGCGGCTGGGCAAGCCGGTGCTGATGGACGCGGAGGGCGACTACGGCCATCCGGTGCTTGGCTTCGATGTCAAGGCCGATCGAGTCGTTCTCCTCACGGACCCGCAGGTCAGGTGACTGGGTCGACGGCTGCGGTTCGTAGGAGGTGCCGTCGCGGACCATCGCGAACAGGACATCGGCCCGTCGTCCCGCGAGGCAGAGCAGGGCATGGGTGTGGTGCCGTCCCTGGGCGATCTTCTTGTCGTCGTAGGCCCGCGATGTCGGGTCGGCCAGGGCGGCGAAGATCTCCTCGACCAGCCGCTTTCGGCCGCAGCAGCGTGACCAGCCGCTGACGGCCCGCCTTGCGCATCTTTGCCGGTGAGCCGAACCGCTCCAGCAAGGTCAGGACGGCAGGGCGCTGCAACCGCGGTCCCAGGACCCGTTCCGGAGACGGATGGATCTCGGTCAGCAGGCCGTGCAGCTCATGCATCTGGACGCGGCGGAGCGGGAGATCCGGCGTATGGAGCAGGTGGGTTCCAGGAAGTCGTGGGAGAGCTGAAAGAGACGTCAATTCGGGGGCACCCATTGACAATGCGAGAAGGGCTGCGTTGCACTGTTCAGCGCTCGCGGCAATTCGCAAAACCCCCGCCCGAGAACGGTATGTGAATTCGAGGAGAATATTCCGTGCCCGATGTCAGTCGTCGCAGGTTTTTGCAGATTGCCGCGGGGAGCGCGGCTGCCACGCGGTTGTCCGAGGGGATCGCGCGGGCCGCGAGCATCGGGCCCGCGGTGGGGACGGGGACGCTCGCCGATGTCGAGCATGTCGTCGTGCTGATGCAGGAGAACCGGTCGTTCGACCACTACTTCGGCACGCTGCGGGGGGTGCGGGGGTTCGGGGACCCACGGCCGCTCGGGCTGCCGTCGGGGAAGAGCGTGTTCCACCAGGCCGACGGGTCGGGGCGCGAGACGCTGCCGTTCCGGCCGGACGCCGACCGGCTCGGGATGCAGTTCATCCAGGATCTGGACCACAGCTGGGCGGGCACGCACGCGGCGTTCGACGGGGGTCTCTACGACAAGTGGATTCCCGCCAAGTCCACGACGACGATGGCTTACCTGACCCGTGCGGACATTCCGTACCATTACGCGCTGGCGGACGCGTTCACCGTCTGCGACGCGTACCACTGCTCGATGCTGAGTTCCACCGACCCGAACCGTTACTACATGTACACCGGTTATTCCGGTAACGACGGCAAGGGCGGCGGGCCGGTGCTCGGGAATGAGGAAACCGGGTATTCCTGGACCACGTTCCCGGAGATCCTCCAGCAGGCGGGCGTTTCCTGGAAGGTGTACCAGGACACCGGCACCGGGCTGGACGCGGCGGGCGGCTGGGGCTGGACCGGCGACGCGTTCATCGGCAACTACGGTGACAACTCACTGCTGTTCTTCAACCAGTACCGCGACGCCAAGCCCGGCGACCCCCTCTACGACCGGGCCCGCACCGGCACCAGGGCGACGAGCGGCGACGGCTACTTCGACCGCCTGCGCGCCGACGTGACCGCCGGAACCCTCCCCCAGGTCTCCTGGATCGCCGCCCCCGAAGCCTTCAGCGAGCACCCCAACTGGCCCGCCAACTACGGCGCCTGGTACATCTCCCAGGTCCTGGACGCGCTCACCTCCAACCCGGACGTCTGGAGCCGTACCGCGCTGCTGCTGACCTACGACGAGAACGACGGCTTCTTCGACCACGTCGTCCCGCCCTTCCCGCCCTCCTCCGCCGCGCGCGGGCTGTCCACCGCCGATGTGACGAGCGAGCTGTACGGCGGCTCGGCCGGGTACGCGGCAGGGCCGTACGGGCTCGGCCCGCGCGTGCCCATGCTGGTCATCTCGCCCTGGAGCACCGGGGGTTGGGTCTGTTCGCAGACCTTCGACCACACCTCGATCGTGCAGTTCATCGAGAAGCGGTTCGGGGTGCGCAACCCCCATGTCTCACCCTGGCGGCGCGCGGTGTGCGGTGACCTCACCTCGGCCTTCGACTTCTCCCGGGGCAACTCCGCCGCGCCCGGCCTGCCCGACACCAGCGGGTACCGGCCGCCGAACCACGCCAACCCCGGCAACTACGTGCCCAAGCCCCCGGCCGCCGGCGCGCTGCCCAAGCAGGAGCGCGGGACGCGGAGCGCGCGGGCGCTGCCGTACGACCTGGCCGTGGACACCAAGGGGGTCGGCGGGCGGATGCAGTTCACGTTCGCCGCGCTGGGTGCCGCCGGGGCCGCGTTCCACGTCACCTCGGCCACCCGCACCGACGGCCCCTGGCCGTACACCGTCGAGGCGGGCAAGAGCCTGACCGACAGCTGGGCGCTGCCGGGCACCCGTTACGACTTCTCCGTGTCCGGCCTCAACGGCTTCCTGCGCCGCCAGGCCGGCACCAACTCCGCCGTCGGCCCCGAGGTCACCGCCCGGCACGACAACTCCGCCGGACAGGTCACCCTCACCTTCGCCAACGCGGGCAGCGCCGCCGTCACCTTCACCGCCACCGACGCCTACGCCCCGGCCCAGCACTACACGTACACCGTCGAGCCCGGCGCCTCCCGCGTCGTCAAGGGCTGGGGCGTGGCCGCGGGGAACCGCTGGTACGACGTGACGGTCACCGCGAGCACCGACTCCGCCTTCGTACGCCGCTTCGCCGGACACGTCGAGACGGGCGCCCCCAGCACGAGCGACCCGGCGACCGCCACGGTGTGATCACGGACGCGGGGGTCTCGTCCGGCGGCCGGCTGCCTGCGGGGAGGCGGGGTTCCGGGCGTCCTCGGGGCACGGTTTTCCGTTGCCGATATGGGGGACTCGGCGCTCATGGTGCGAATCGGGTACACGATGATGACCGAGCAGGCCGGGCCGCGTGAGCTGGTGGAGCATGTCGTGCGGGCCGAGGAGGCGGGGTTCGACTTCTCCGTGACGTCGGACCACTACTTCCCGTGGCTGCGCTCGCAGGGCCACGCGCCGTACGCGTGGAGCGTCCTCGGCGCGGCCGCGCAGGCCACCTCGCGGATTCCGCTGATGACGTACGTGACCTGCCCGACCTTCCGCTATCACCCGGCGGTGGTGGCGCAGAAGGCGGCGACCCTGCAACTGCTGTCCGGGGGCCGCTTCCGGCTCGGGCTGGGCTCCGGGGAGAACCTCAACGAGCATGTGGTGGGCCAGGGCTGGCCCGCGGTGGACGTGCGGCACGAGATGCTGGAAGAGGCGGTGGAGATCATCCACGCCCTGTTCGAGGGCGGCCACGTCACCTACCACGGCAAGCACTACGACGTGGAGTCGGCCAAGTTGTGGGACGTGCCCGAGCCGCCGCCGCCCATCGGCATCGCCGTCTCCGGCGAGCAGTCCTGCGCGCTGGCCGGGCACCTCGCCGATCTGGTCATCGCCACGGAGCCGAAGAAGGACCTGCTGGAGTCGTTCGAGCGGCACGGTGGCACGGGCAGGCCCAGCGTGGGCCAGCTCCCGGTCTGCTTCGACCCCGACCGGGACGCCGCGATCCGGCGCGCCCACGACCAGTTCCGCTGGTTCGGCCTGGGCTGGAAGGTCAACTCCGAGCTGCCGGGCCCGGATTCCTTCGAGCAGACGACCCAGTTCGTCACCGAGGACGACGTGGCCTCCGCGATCCCCTGCGGCGACGACCCGGAAGCCTTCGTGGAGGCCGTACGCCCCTACGCGGAGGCCGGGTTCACCGAGGTGGCCCTGGTGCAGATCGGCGGCCCGACCCAGCCGGCCTTCATCGACTGGTCGGAGAAGACGCTGCTGCCCGCGCTGCGGAACGCCTTCGGCTGAGCGGCGGCTCGATCCGTACGGCGCCCGACCGCCGCGCTCCCTGGGCCAGTTTGCCGTCATCGTCCGCTGAGCAGTAACAGACAGCGGACGGTGACGGCAGCCTTTGGGGGGCGCATGGCGTACGTGATCGTGGTGCTGCTGGCGGCGGCGCTGGCCGGCTGGGCGGTGCACGTCCGGGCGCGGAAGTTCCCGGGCAGCCTCGCCCTCGCGGTCCTGCCCAGGCACGCCGAGGACCGGCGCCCGCTGGCCCAGGCGCGGGCGAACGTACGCAGCCTGGAGCAGATAGCGCGCTCGGAGGAGTCCGACGCGCGGGCCGAGGTGGCCCGGCAGGAGCAGAAGCGCGAGGAGGAGCTGCGTGCCGCCGCGCGGCGGGTCGCCGCGCTGGAGAAGCCCGGCCGGGGCAAGCGGCTCGACGCGCTGGGCGAACTCACGCTGTACGAGCACGTGTTGGTGAAGCGCACCGCCAACGGCGCCACCCGCACCCTGCACCTGGCCGACCGCCGGGTCCGGATCGACTCCGGCGACAGCGCCTACTACCTCTACGTCCTGGAGGCCGACGGCACCCCCGAGCGGACCAAGTACCCGCGCAGCACCGGCGAGGGCGAGAAGGCGACGGGGTTCACCGAGGACCGGGTGCGGGACTTCGCCGACGCGGTGCAGTCCGCGGTGGCCAGGGAGAACACTTTCCGCGCCACCCTGCCGGAGCAGCTGAAGCAGGCCCAGCACGACCGCGAGCTGCTGGAGCAGGACACCGAGGCGGTGGACCGGGCACGCGAGCGGCACGCCGAGGTCCGGGCCCGTCACAAGGACAACGCCCGCCTGGCCGAGGCCCGCACCGAGCTGGACGCGGCCAGGACGGAGTGGCGGCGGCACACCGGGCGGATGCCTCCGCCCTAGGGGGTGTCGCCGCCGCAGGAGGTCAGCTCCGGACGAGCTTGATGTCCCGGTCCCGGGTGGCGTGGAACACGGGCAGCGGCACCAGCCCGCTCGGCCGCAGCTCCATCACGTTGGCCTGGACATGGGCCGCGCCCGCCGTGAGCGTCTCCGCGGAGACCTTCCCGGAGTTCGCCCACCGGTGCTCGACGCCGTCGCAGCGGGCTGCGCTGCCTCCGATGCCGTGCCGGACGCGCGGGTCGGCCTGGCTGACGGAGGAGCTGACGAAGACCGGCCCGGTGCCGGGCAGACAGCGGTAGGTGCCGGACAGCGTCACGGTGCCGTCGGCGGCGAGGCGGGCGGTGGAGTCGACGGTGACGCTCTCGCCGGGGGCCGCGGCGGCCGGAGCGGCGAGGGCGCACAACAGGGCGGCGCCGCCGAGGGTGGCGGCGAGGACGGGACGTACGGGCATCGGATGCCTCCCGGTGTGGGGTGTGGGGACTCCCACAGGTACCGGCGCCACCCCGCGCGGCACGCGACCGTCACCCCATCGGTGGCGCGTCAATGGGCCGCACGCAGTCGTCCCCGCCTCCACCGCTCCGGGCCCGCGCACCAATGGTGACCAGCAGGTATGCCGAAGACCTAAAATGATCAACGTGTCCGAGCAGCACGCCCCCAGGTCCCTCATCGTCACGCTGTACGGCGCCTACGGCCGGTCCGTACCGGGCCCGGTGCCCGTCGCCGAGCTGATCCGGCTGCTGGCCGCGGTCGGGGTGGACGCGCCCTCGGTGCGCTCCTCGGTGTCCCGGCTGAAGCGGCGCGGCCTGCTGCTGCCGGCCCGCACCGCCGGGGGCGCGGCGGGGTACGAGCTGTCGGCGGAGGCGCACCGGCTGCTGGTCGCGGACGACCGCCGTATCCACGCCGGCGCGCCCGCCGAGGACGCGGGGTGGGTGCTCGCGGTGTTCTCGGTGCCCGAGTCGGAGCGGCAGAAGCGGCATGTGCTGCGGTCCCGGCTGGCCGCGCTGGGCTTCGGCGCGGCGGCTCCGGGGGTGTGGATAGCCCCGGCCCGGCTGCACGAGGAGGCCCGGCACACGCTGGAGCGGCTGGGTCTGGACGGCTATGTGGATCTCTTCCGGGGCGATCATCTGGGGTTCGCCCCGACCGTGGAGGCGGTCGGCCGCTGGTGGGACCTGCCGGCCATCGCCGGGGAGCACGAGCGGTTCCTCGCGGCGCACGCGCCGGTGCTGCGCGCCTGGGAGGACCGGCCGGACACCCCGGCCGAGGACGCCTACCGGGACTATCTGCTGGCCCTGGACTCCTGGCGCAGGCTGCCCGGCACCGACCCCGGTCTGCCGGCCCGGCTGCTGCCCGCCGACTGGCCGGGGGCGCGCTCGGCGCGGGTGTTCCGGGCGCTGCACGAGCGGCTGCGGGACGCGGGCGCGGCGTTCGTCGGGGTGTGAGCGCGGCGGCCGGTGACCGGTCGCTCGCTCCATGGCACCGGACGGCCGGAACGGGCGCCCCGGGCTGTGACTGTGGTCACTCGGCGGGGGTGGCGGCCCGGCGCGCGCGACGGTCCCGTCACCGGTGTCACCGGTGATCGACAGGGACGTAACAGCAGCTACGGATGGGGGTGGTGGGGCGTTCGGCGCGGTGCGCGGGCGGGTATCGGGACCCATGGTCGCGGCCACCGCCCGCCGACGGTTTCGATGGCCGGACCCGTACCATTTCCTACAGTCGAAGGCAGGACAGCCTGCTCCATGAACGGACTCGCCGTGCACGAACGCCCCACCGAATCGGCCTCCTGGCGCATCGCGCTGCCGCACACCGCAGCGGCGGTGCCGGTGGCGCGTGCCCTGGTGCGGTCGGCGCTCGCCGAGGTGGGGCACCTGGCCGACTGCGACACCGCGGAGCTGCTGACCGCCGAGCTGGTGGCGAACGCGGTGGAGCACACCGCGGGCAGCGGCCCGATCGAGCTGGTGGTGGAGCTGCGGCCGACCGGCTGCCAGGTCGAGGTGCACGATCCCGACCCGGAGCCGCCCGGCCATCTCACCCGGCCGGTGATCGAGGAGCCCGACCCCTGGCAGGAGGGAGGGCGCGGCCTGTTGCTGATCCGCGCCCTCAGTTCGTCCTGCGGTCACCGCCCCACCTCGTCGGGCAAGGCGGTCTGGTTCAGACTGCCTGTCGTTCCCGCCCAGCGTTCGGCGTGACCCCGGCCGCCTCGGCGCGGCCCAGCGTGGAGTGCCGGCGCCCGTAGGCGCGGTACACGCCGAAGCCCACCGCGAGGAAGACCGCGAACTGCACCCAGGTCTGCCAGCCCGTCTCGTACATCAGGTAGAGGCAGAAGGCGACGCCGAGCAGCGGGGCGACGGGGTACAGCGGCACCCGGAAGCTGCGGCTCAGGCCCGGCTCGCGGCGGCGCAGCGCCATCACCGCGATGTTGACGACGGCCATGATGGCGAGCGTGCCGATGGTGCAGAGGTTCACCACGGAGTCGAGCGGGGCGAAGGCCGCCGGGACGGCGAAGACGGCCGCGACGATGAGCGTGCCCGCCACCGGGGTGGAGGTCTTCGGGGACACCTTCTCGAAGACGCGCGGGATCAGACCGTCACGGGACATCGACAGCAGGATGCGGGTCTGGCCGTACATCACGGCGAGCACCACGGAGGCGATGGCGACGACCGCGCCGAAGGCGATGACACCGCCGCCGATGCTGGAGCCGGTGACCATGTTGACCACGTACGACAGCGCGGCGGGCCGGCCGCCGACCTGGTGGGCGCCGATGGCGCCGATCGCGGCGACCGCGACGGCGCAGTACAGCAGGGTGACCAGGCCCATGCAGACGAGGATCGCCACCGGGATGTCCCGGCGCGGGTTCTTCGCCTCCTCACCGGCCGTGGTGATCGCGTCGAAGCCGATGTACGAGAAGAAGGCCGCGGTGGTGCCCGCGCCGATGCCGCCCAGGCCCGCCGGGGAGAACGGGGTGAGGTTGCCGTGCTTGAACGCGCTGTAGCCGATGGCGCAGAACGCGAGCAGGATGACGAGCTTCACGGCGGCCATCGCGGCGGTGGCCCGCGCGCTCTCGCGCACGCCGCGCATCAGCAGCACGGCGGCCATGGCGATGACGATCACGGCGGGCATGTTGACCACACCGCCGTCGGCGGGGCCGGCGGACAGCGCGGTGGGGAGCTGCCAGCCGGTGAGGCTGTGCAGGAGTTCGTTGACGTACTGGCTCCAGCCGACCGCGACGGCCGAGATGGAGATGCCGTACTCCAGCAGCAGGCACCAGCCGACCAGGAAGGCGGTGGACTCGCCGAGACCGGCGTAGGCGAAGGAGTACGAGGAGCCGGAGACCGGTATCGCGCCGCCCAGCTCCGCGAAGGAGAAGGCGGTGAACACACAGGTGATCGCGGCGAGGACGAAGGAGACGACCACGGCGGGTCCGGCCTGCGCGACGGAGTCGGAGAGCCCGACGAAGATGCCGGTGCCGACGATGGCGCCGACACCGAAGCAGATGAGCTGGAAGAGGCCCATGGTGCGCTTCAGACCGTGGCCCTCGCGGTCGGCGCCGGATTCGGCGACGAGCAGCTGCGGGGACTTGATGCGGGGAGCGGGCATGCGGGTGGTGCTCGTTTCTGGTGGTGCGGACGGCCCGGGTACGGCCGCTGCGTCGGCGCGGCACGGGGATGGCGGCCAGGCCGTCGGTCAGGATAAGGCCAGGTGAGGTGGGTCACGCAAGGGTTTGTGACGTATCGCCCTCGGGGGTCGCGAGGGTGGCGACGAGCACGGCCTTGATGGTGTGCATGCGGTTCTCCGCCTCGTCGAAGACCACCGAGTGCTCGGACTCGAAGACCTCGTCGCTGACTTCCAGCTCGGTCAGTCCGTACCGTTCGTGGATCTCGCGGCCGACCTTGGTGCCGAGGTCGTGGAAGGCGGGCAGGCAGTGCAGGAAGCGCACGTCCGGGTTGCCGGTGGCGCGCAGCACGTCCATGGTCACGGCGTACGGGCCGAGCAGGCCGATGCGCTCGTCCCAGACCTGCTGGGGCTCCCCCATGGACACCCAGACGTCGGTGGCGACGAAGTCGGCGCCGCGCACGCCCTCCTTCACGTCCTCGGTGAGGGTGACGCGGGCGCCGGAGACGTCGGCGAGCCGGCGGGCCAGCGCGACGATGGTCTCGTCCGGCCAGAGCAGCCGGGGGGCGACGATGCGGACGTCCATGCCGAGCAGGGCGCCGGTGACCAGGTAGGAGTTGCCCATGTTGTAGCGGGCGTCGCCGAGGTAGGCGAAGGCGATGGTCTCCAGCGGCTTGTCGCTGTGCTCGGTCATGGTGAGCAGGTCGGCGAGCATCTGGGTGGGGTGCCACTCGTCGGTGAGCCCGTTGTAGACGGGCACGCCCGCGTACGCGGCCAGCTCCTCGACGACGCCCTGGCCGTGCCCCCGGTACTCGATGGCGTCGTACATCCGGCCCAGCACGCGGGCGGTGTCCTTGACGGACTCCTTGTGCCCGATCTGGGAGCCGGCCGGGTCGAGGTAGGTGGTGCCGGCGCCCTGGTCGGCGGCGGCGACCTCGAAGGCGCAGCGGGTGCGCGTGGAGGTCTTCTCGAAGATCAGGGCGATGTTGAGGCCGGTCAGGTACCGCGTCTCGGCCCTGGCCCGCTTGGCCGCCTTCAGCTCGGCGGCCAGCGCGAGCAGCCCGCGGAACTCCTCGGCCGTGAAGTCCAGCTCCTTGAGGAAGTGGCGGCCGGTGAGGGCGGTCGGGACTGTCGCCATGGGGGCGCTCCAGGGGTACGCGGTGCACTGACTCCGGTAATTCTATACGAGCCTCGGCATTTCTATTCACCCCCCGGCATGATTATGCGCGGAGTCACTCGGCGCCCGGTTCACGTGCGGTCTATACGGGGTCCCGCTCGACCGGGCAGCTCATGCAGCGCGGCCCACCCCTGCCCCGGCCCAGCTCGCTGCCCGGGATCTCTATGACCTCGATGCCCTGCTTGCGCAGATGGGTGTTGGTGGTGGCGTTGCGCTCGTAGGCGACGACGACTCCGGGCTCGACCGCGAGCACGTTGCAGCCGTCGTCCCACTGCTCGCGCTCTGCGGCGTGCACGTCCTGGGTGGCGGTGAGCACCCGGATCTCACCGAGGCCGAGAGCGGCGGCGATGGCCCGGTGCATGTGCTCCGGCGGATGGTCGGTGACCTTCAGCTCGCGCTCCCCGACACCGGGCTCGATGGTGTACGAGCGCAGCATGCCGAGCCCGGCGTACTGGGTGAAGGTGTCGCCGTCGACCATGGTCATCACGGTGTCGAGATGCATGAAGGCACGCCGCTTGGGCATGTCCAGCGCCACGATGGTCTGCGCGGAGCCCGCCGCGAACAGCTTGTGCGCGAGCATCTCGACCGCCTGCGGGGTGGTGCGCTCGCTCATCCCGATCAGCACGGCGCCGTTGCCGATCACCAGGACGTCGCCGCCCTCGATGGTGGAGGGGTGGTCGGCCTGGCCGCGCGACCAGATGTTGAAGCCCTCCTTCTCGAAGAGGGGGTGGTGCCGGTAGATCGCCTCGAAGTGCACGGTCTCGCGCTGCCGGGCTGGCCGGCGCATGGCGTTGATGGAGACGCCGTCGTAGATCCACGCCGAGGTGTCGCGGGTGAAGAGGTGGTTGGGCAGCGGGCCCAGCAGGAAGTCGTCCAGCTCCATGACGTGGAAGCGGACCGAGGCCGGCTCGGGGTGGCCGGTCAGGAACTCCCGCTTCGTCATGCCGCCGACCAGCGCCTCGGCCAGCTCGCCGGGGGCCATCGCGTCGAAGGCGGTGCGCAGATGGTCGGTGGCGAGGGGGCCGTACTCCTTCTCGTCGAAGACGCGGTCCAGCACCAGGGTGCGGGCCTCCGGGACGGCGAGGGTCTCGGTGAGCAGGTCGCCGAAGAGGTGCACCTCGACCCCCCGGTCGCGCAGGACGTCGGCGAAGCCGTCGTGCTCGGCGCGCGCCCGGCGCACCCACAGCACGTCGTCGAAGAGCAGGGCGTCCTTGTTGCTGGGGGTGAGGCGCTTGAGTTCGAGGTCCGGTCTGTGCAGGATCACCCGGCGCAGCCGCCCGGCCTCGGAGTCGACGTGGAATGCCATGCCTTCATCCTGGCCGCCGGGGGGCGCGTTCACGCGTCTCTCGGCACTCCCTCTTTTCGTCCTGTTGACGAGAACAGGTCGTCCCGCTTATCGTCCTCGTGACGAGAAGTGAGGGACTCCCATGGCCGACATCACCCGGCGCCTCGGCTGGCGCCACCTGCGCGGTGTGCCCACGGCGCACATCCGGCTCCACCGCTCCAGCACGCTGGTGCACGACGGGCCGGGGCTCAGCTTCTGGTTCCGGCCGCTGACCGCCGCGCTGTCCGAGGTGCCGGTGGACGACCGGGAACTGGCGATGACCTTCCACGCCCGTACGCACGACTTCCAGGACGTGGCGGTCACCGCGACGGTGACCTACCGGATCGCGGACCCGGCCACCGCCGCCGCCCGCCTGGACTTCTCCATCGACCCCGACACCGGTGTCTGGCGCGGCGCCCCGCTGGAGCAGCTCGGCACCCTGCTCACCGAGACGGCCCAGCAGCACGCGCTGGACGTGCTCGCCCGTACGCCGCTCGCGGTGGCGCTGGTGGACGGCGCGGCGGCAGTGCGGGAACGGGTCACCGCCGGGCTCGGCGCCGAGCCCAGGCTGCCGGCCACCGGCATCGAGGTGGTCGCGGTGCGCGTGATGGCGCTGCGCCCCGAGCCGGAGGTGGAGCGGGCGCTGCGCACCCCGGCCCGCGAGCAGGTCCAGCAGGAGGCCGACCGCGCGACCTATGAACGCCGGGCGGTCGCGGTCGAGCGGGAGCGGGCGATCGCGGAGAACGAGCTGGCCAGCCGCATCGAGCTGGCCCGCCGCGAGGAGCGGCTGGTTGAGCAGCGGGGCACCAACGCCCGCCGCGAGGCGGAGGAGGAGGCCGCCGCCGACGCGGTACGCGCCCAGGCCGAGGCGGCCCGGTCGGTGAAGCTGGCGGAGGCGGAGGCCATCCGGACGGCCCGGCTGGCCGAGGCCGAGGCGGAGCGGACGGTACGGATCGCCCGCGCCGAGGCGGAGGCGGCCCGCGAGACCGGCGAGGCACGGGCGGCGGAGCGGGCCGCCTGGCTGCGGGTGCACACCGAGGCCGGCGTCGACGGCGCCGAGGCGCTGCGGGCGCTCACCGCGGCCCGGCTCGCGGAGAACCTGCCGCGCGTCGACAGCGTGACCGTCTCCCCCGACGTGCTGACTGGGCTGCTCGCCCGGCTGACCGGCGAGACACCGGACGGCACCCGGTGAGCCTCGCCCCGCGCGCCGTGCTGGTCCACCGCACCACGGAGTACGAGGAGCTGGTGGCCCGGCACGGTACGCACGGGCAGGCCGCGTTCTTCCTCTCCTCGCGCGGCCGGGACATCGAGGAGGTCGCCGAACGCCACCGCCGCGCGCGCCGCGCGCTGGCCGAGGTGACCGCCGCCGTCCCGCTGAACTGGCGCCAGGCGCTGCTGGAGCGGGCCGACCTGGACCGCTTCCTGTTCGCGCCCGAGGACGTGGTCGTGGTGGTGGGCCAGGACGGGCTGGTGGCGAATGCCGCCAAGTACCTGGACGGCCAGCCGGTGATCGGCATCGACACCGACCCGGGGCGCAACCCCGGTGTGCTGGTCCGGCACCGCCCGGCCGACGCCGCCGCCCTGCTGGCCTCGGCCGGGGGCGCGGCGGAGGAGCTGACCATGGTCGAGGCGGTCACCGACGACACGCAGCGGCTGGTGGCGCTGAACGAGATCTATCTCGGCGCGCCGGGCCACCAGACCGCCCGATACCGCCTGGGTCTCGACGGCGACAGGGGTGCCGTCGAGGCCCAGGCTTCCTCCGGGGTCCTGGTGGGCACCGGAACCGGGGCCACCGGCTGGCTCCGGTCGGTGTGGCAGGAGCGGGGCGGCACCCTGCCCCTGCCCGCGCCGACCGAGGACCGGCTGCTGTGGTTCGTCCGCGAGGCGTGGCCGTCCCCCGCCACCGGGACGAGCCTGGTCGGGGGCGGCCTCACCGCCTCGGCGTCCCTCACGCTCACCGTGGAGTCCGACCGCCTGATCGCGTTCGGCGACGGCATCGAGTCCGACGCGCTCCAGCTGACCTGGGGGCAGACGGTGCGGGTGGGGGTGTGCGGGCGGCGACTGCGGCTGGTGGGCTGAAGTCCCGCTGCCGGAACCGCCTACAGGCGGGGGTCCACCGGCTCCGACTCCAGCGCGAGCACGCCGAACACCGCTTCGTGCACCCGCCACAGCGGCTCGCCGTCGGCGAGGCGGTCCAGGGCCTCCAGGCCGAGGGCGTACTCGCGGACCGCCAGCGACCGCTTGTGGTTGAGGAACCGGTTGCGCAGCTTGGCCAGGTTGTCCGGGCGCGTGTACTCGGGACCGTAGATGATCCGCAGGTACTCGCGGCCCCGGCACTTGACGCCCGGCTGCACCGGCCGGCCCTGTCCGTCGCGGACGAGCGCGCCGAGCGGCTTGACGACCATGCCCTCGCCGCCCCGGCCGGTCATCTCCAGCCACCAGTCGATGCCCGCGCGGACCGACTCCGGGTCGCCGGTGTCGACGTACAGGCGCCGGGTGGTCTGGAGCAGGCCGAAGGCGTCGTGCTCCACCAGGCGGTCCAGCAGGGCGAGTTGTTCGTCGTGCGGGAGTCCGGCGAGGCTGCGGCCGCGTACCGCCAGCACCTGGAAGGGGGCGAGGCGGACGCCGTCCAGGCCGTCGGTGGGCCAGCAGTAGCGGCGGTAGGCGTCGGTGAACGCGGCCGCGTCGACGGCCCGTTCGCGCTGCCGGGCCAGCAGCGCGGACACGTCGGCGCCACGGGCCCCGGCCGCCTCCAGCGCGGCGAGCGCGGGCGGGAACACGGCGCCGGAGGCGGCGCCCACGGCGGCGTACTGGCGGCGCAGCAGCCCCTCGGACTTCAGCGACCACGGCATCAACTCGGCGTCCAGCAGCAGCCAGTCGGTGTCGAGCCGCTCCCACAGGTCCGCCTCGGTGACCGCCGTGCGGAGCCGTTCGAGGATCTCCTCGGTCACCGCGCCGTCGTCGAAGAACGGCCGTCCGGTACGGGTGTAGAGCGCGCCCGTGGGCCCCTCCGGCACGCCGAACCGCTGGGCGGCGGTCGCCGCGTCCCGGCAGACGAGCGCCACGGCGCGCGAGCCCATGTGCTTCTCCTCGCACACGACCCGCCCGACCCCGTCCCGCGCGTACTGCGCGAACGCCTCGGCCGGGTGCTCCAGGTAGCCGTCCTCCCGCGAGGTGGGCGTCGGCGCCATGGTGGGCGGCAGGTACGGCAGCAGGCGCGGGTCGACGGCGAAGCGGCTCATCACCTCCAGCGCGGCGGCCGCGTTCTCCTCACGCACCGCGACCCGGCCCAGGTACCGCGTCTCGATCCCGCGCCGGCCGGTGACGTCGGCCAGGTCCAGCGGCCGCCCGTCCTGGCCGCCGGGCGCGTCGACGCGCAGCGGCCGGACCGGCTCGTACCAGGTCCGCTCGGCGGGTACGTCGACGATCTCGCGCTCCGGCCAGCGCAGCGCGGTCAGCTTGCCGCCGAAGACGGCGCCGGTGTCGAGGCAGATGGTGTTGTTGAGCCATGTGGCTTCGGGCACCGGAGTGTGCCCGTACACCACGGCGGCGCGGCCCCGGTAGTCCTCGGCCCACGGGTAGCGCACGGGCAGCCCGAACTCGTCGGTCTCGCCGGTGGTCTCGCCGTACAGGGCGTGCGAGCGGACCCGGCCGGAGGTGCGGCCGTGGTACTTCTCCGGCAGACCGGCGTGGCAGACCACGAGCCGGCCGCCGTCGAGCACGTAGTGGCTGACCAGCCCGTCGACGAAGCGGCGCACCTCCGCCTTGAACTCCTCGCTCTCGCCCTCCATCTGGGCGACGGTCTCGGCGAGGCCGTGGGTGTGCTGGACCGTGCGGCCCCCCAGGTAGCGGCCGAACTTGTTCTCGTGGTTGCCGGGCACGCACAGCGCGGTCCCGGCCGCGACCATGCCCATCACGCGCCGCAGCACGGCGGGGCTGTCCGGACCCCGGTCGACCAGGTCGCCGACGAACACGGCGGTACGGCCCTCGGGGTGGACGCCGTCGGTGTAGCCCAACTTGGCCAGCAGCGACTCCAGTTCGGCGGAGCAGCCGTGGATGTCGCCGACGATGTCGAACGGGCCGGTGAGGTGGGTGAGGTCGTTGTACCGCTTCTCGGTGACGATCGTGGCGCCCTCGGCCTCGGCGACCCCGCGCAGCACATGCACCTTGCGGAAGCCTTCGCGCTCCAAGTGCTTGAGCGAGCGCCGGAGTTCGCGGGTGTGCCGCTGGATCACCCGGCGGGGCATGCCCGCGCGGTCGGCGCGGGCCGCGTTGCGCTCGGCGCACACCTCCTCGGGCACGTCCAGCACGATGGCGATGGGCAGCACGTCGTACTTCCTGGCCAGCTCGATCAACTGCCGCCGGGCGTCCGGCTGGACGCTGGTGGCGTCGACGACGGTACGGCGGCCGGCCGCGAGGCGCTTGCCCGCGATGTAGTGCAGGACGTCGAAGGCGTCGCCGGTCGCGCTCTGGTCGTTCTCGTCGTCGGCGACCAGGCCACGGCAGAAGTCGGAGGAGATCACCTCGGTGGGCGCGAAGTGCTTGCGGGCGAAGGTCGACTTGCCGGAGCCGGTGGCGCCGACGAGGACGACGAGGGAGAGGTCGGTGACGGGCAGCACCCGTCCCGTGCTGGTCTCGCTCATGCGGCCTTCGCCTCCTTCTTGTCCTGCTCGGTGGTGTCGCGGTGGAAGACGGCCAGCTGGGTGGGCGGGCCGACCTCGGGGTCGTCGGGGCCGACCGGGCGGAACTCGACGCTGTAGCCGTACCGTTCGGCGACGGCGGCCGCCCAGGCGGCGAACTCCGCGCGGGTCCACTCGAAGCGGTGGTCACCGTGCCGGACGTGCCCGGCGGGCAGGGTCTCCCAGCGGACGTTGTACTCGACGTTCGGCGTGGTCACCAGGACGGTGCGCGGGCGGGCCGCGCCGAACACGGCGTACTCCAGCGCGGGCAGCCGGGGCAGGTCGAGGTGCTCGATCACCTCGCTGAGCACGGCCGCGTCATAGCCGGTGAGCCGCTTGTCGGTGTAGGTGAGCGAGCCCTGGAGCAGCCGCACGCGGGACGCCTGCCGTTCGCCCATGCGGTCCAGCTTGAGGCGGCGGGCGGCGATGGCGAGGGCACGCGCGGACACGTCGACGCCGGTGATCTCGGTGAAGCGGGGGTCCCGCAGCAGCTCCCGTACCAGGTGGCCCTCGCCGCAGCCGAGGTCGAGCACGCGGGCGGCGCCCGCCTCGCGGAGCCCGGTGAGGACGGCCTCCCGGCGCTGGACGGCGAGCGGGGTGGGCCGGGGCTCGGCCTCGGACTCCGCCCCGACGGCGTTGTCGATGTCCTCGACCTCGCTGTCGTCGGTCTCGGCCAGGCGCACCAGCTCCAGGCGCTCCATCGCCTGCCGGGTCAGCGACCAGCGGCGGGAGAGGTAGCGGTTGGTGATCAGCCGGTGCTCGGGGTGGCCGGACAGCCAGCCCTCGCCGGCGCGCAGCAGCTTGTCGACCTCGTCCGGGGAGACCCAGTAGTGCTTGGCGTCGTCCAGCACCGGGAGCAGGACGTAGAGGTGGCGCAGCGCCTCGGCGAGGGTGAGCCGCTCCGACTCCAGCACCAGGCGCACGTAGCGTGAGTCGCCCCAGTCGGGGAACTCCGGGTCCAGCGGGACCGGTTCGGCGCTGACGTCCCAGCCGAGCGGGGCGAACAGGGCGCGCACCAGGTCCGGGCCGCCCTTCGCGGCGACGGCGGGCACCTCGATACGCAGCGGCAGCGGGGCGGCGGCGCGCTCCGGGCGGGCGTTGCACACCCCGCGCAGGGCGGTGGAGAAGACGGTGCTGAGCGCCACGGCGAGGAGCGAGGAGGCCGCGTACGGACGGTCGTTGACGTACTGGCCGAGGGCCGCGTCGGGGGCGCCGCCCCGGCCCTTGCCCTTGCCGCGCCGGATCAGCGCGATGGGATCGACCTCCAGCAGCAGCGCGGCCGTGCAGCGCTCGACCTCCGCCTCGGGGTAGAAGACGTGCGCGGTCCCGTGGGACGTGCTGAACGTCTGCGCGTTGCCGGGGTTCTTGTGCAGCAGGAACCCGAGGTCGGTGGCCGGGGTGGCGGCGGTGCCGCGTGTGGAGATCGTCAGGAACACATGTCCGAGTCTCGCGGTCTCGGGGGGTGTTGACCACCGGTTTTCGCGGTCCGGGGCCCGCCTCGGGGTGGGCGGCGGGCCCCGGTGGCGCGGGTCAGGAGAGCTGGGGCATGACCTCGGCGGAGATCAGCTCAAGCTGGTCCAGGTCGTCGAGGTCGAGCATCTGGAGGTAGATCCGCTCGGAGCCGACCTCCTGGAACCGGCCGATCTTCTCGACCACCTCGGCCGGGGTGCCGGCCAGGCCGTTGGCCTTCAGCTCGTCGACCTCGCGGCCGATGACGGCGGCACGGCGGGCCACCTCGGCGTCGTCCCGGCCGACGCAGGCGACCAGGGCGTTGGAGTACACCAGGGAGTCGGGCGCGCGGCCGGCCTCCTCGGCGGCGGCGCGGACCCGGCCGAACTGGCGCTCGGTGTCCTCCAGGGACGCGAACGGGATGTTGAACTCGTCGGCGTAACGGGCCGCGAGGCGCGGGGTGCGCTTGGCGCCGTGGCCGCCGATGAGCACCGGGATCTTGTGCTGGGCGGGCTTGGGGAGCGCGGGGGACTCGGTGAGGTCGTAGTAGCTGCCGTGGAAGTCGTAGGTCTTGCCGGCCTCGGTGGCCCACAGGCCGGTGACGACCTCCAGCTGCTCCTCCAGGCGGGCGAACTTCTCCTTCGGGAAGGGGATGCCGTACTTCTTGTGCTCCTCCTCGAACCAGCCGGCGCCGAGGCCCAGCTCGACCCGGCCGCCGGACATCTGGTCGACCTGCGCGACCTGGATGGCGAGCACGCCGGGCAGCCGGAAGGTGCCAGCGGTCATCAGGGTGCCGAGCCGGATACGGCTGGTCTCGCGGGCGAGTCCGGCGAGCGTGATCCAGGCGTCGGTGGGGCCGGGCAGGCCGCTCCCGCCGCCCATGCGCACGTAATGATCCGACCGGAAGAAGGCGTCGAAGCCGAGATCCTCGGTGGCCTTCGCCACGGTGAGCAAGGTGTCGTAGGTGGCCCCCTGCTGGGGCTCGGTGAAGATACGAAGGTCCATACCTCCATCCTGCCCGCCCTCACCCCGACGGGCCGCATCGGCACCACGCCGGGCGCGGCCCCGGCCTCCCGGCACGGCGGTGCGGGCCAGCGCTCAGCCCCGCTCCCCCTCCGGCAGCAGCTCCTCCCGGGCCGCCAGCTTGCGCAGCATCTCCAGGACCCGGTCGCGGGACTCGTCCGCCGCGTCGATGGCCTCCATGCACTGCCAGTAGACCGCCTCGTCGGAGGCCGCGCTGGCTGTGGCGACCAGGGCCATGCCCACCTCGCCGAGCAGCCCGCACAGGCCCAGCAGGGTCCGGCGGGCGTCGGCCAGCTCGGTGAGCCGGGCGGCCAGCAGGTCGCCGGTGTCCAGCTCGGGCGGGTCCAGCACCCCGCACCCCCGCCCCGCCAGCTCCATCAGCCCCAGCGCCTCCCCCCGCAGCTCCGGCGGCCCCGACACCGCCAGCCTGCTGCCGATCGCCTGCGACAGTGCCTGCGCCTGCCACACCTCCCTCAGAGTCCCCGCGGCGTCGGCACCCGCCACCAACGCCTCTCTGCTGACCTCGATGAGCCGTAACGCGTCCATCCGCCGCCCCGTCCCCGTCCGTCCGTTCGACCGCACACACGTCTTCACTACCCAGAGTGACGCCACTTGGTGCGAAAAGCCAGAGGAAGCCGGAAATCTGTGGACAACAATTCGGAATCCACCGGGAAGTTGACTCCATAGAGTGATAGCGGAGTACGGGAGTCCGGACGATCGGTCAGGTGGCGTCCTCCGCTCCCGGCACCGGGAACCGCCCCTCGTTCCGCTCGATCTTCGCCGCCAGTGCCGCCAGTGGGTCGATGTCCAGGGCCTCGCAGAACTGGAGGAGGTAGGCGAGGACGTCGGCGACCTCGTCGGTGACGCGGTGGGCGTCGGTCGGGTCGGACATGACGGCGGCGGACTGCTCGGGGGTCAGCCACTGGAAGATCTCGACGAGTTCGGCCGCTTCCACGCTGAGGGCGGAGGCGAGGTTCTTGGGGGTGTGGAAGGGCTGCCAGTGGCGGGCGGCGGCGAACTCGGTGAGCCTGCGCTGGAGTCCGGCCAGATCGGGGTGTTCGGTCACGGCCTCAGGTGTACCACCGTGACGCCCGGTGTCCCCGCCGCCCAGCCCGGATCGCTGATCGCGCCCGCGCAGCGGATGTGCCCCCGCTCCCCCATCCGGGCCGCTGTGGCGAGGAGTTGGGACCGCTGGCCGGGGTCGAGGCAGCGGTCGAAGCCGTCCGCCAGCACGGTGAGGGTGCGCAGCGCGTCCGGCACCTCCCCTGGCGCGTCCACCTCCAGCACCCCCGGCCCGGTCAGCAGGACCAGGGCCAGCGCGACGTACCGCAGCTCCCCCTCGCCCAGCCGGGCCAGCTCGGTGCGGTGGCCGTCGCCCCGGTCCAGCAGCGCCCGTACCGTGCCGTCGCGCAGCCGCTCGGCGGCGAGGTCGGTCACCGGGCCCGCGCACCCGGCGCGCACCACCTCGACCAACTGGGCGTGTCTGCGCCCGCATTCGGTGCGGGTACGGCTCAGCACGTCGGCCAGGTTGTCGCAGCCCGGCAGCAGTCGGCCCGAACCGGTCGGCACCGGGAGCCGCATGCGGGCCGGCGCGGGGTCGCAGGGGAAGACCGAGCGCAGCGCGACCACCATCTGCTCGGCGGCGGCCAGCACCCGGCGCTGCCCGTCCGTCTTCCCGGCCACCCGCAGCGGCAGCAGCGTCGTACCCAGTACGTCGTCGGGGAGCGGCGCGCGGGTCACCGGTGCGGCGCCCGCCGTGTGCCAGGCGGCCTGCACGGTGGGGCGTCCCGGATCGCGCAGCGCGGTCTCCAGCAGCACCACCCCGCCCGCGCTCAGCCGCTCGCCCACGACGCGCAGCCGGGGCTCGGCCTGCACGGCCACGTCGAGCTGGACCGGACCCCCGGCACCGTCGGCCGTGCAGCCGATCCGGAACCCGCGCCGCCCCTCGGCGTCCGGCCGGGCCCGGTCCGGCACCCAGGCCGACGGATCGGGGAACACCTCCGCGAGAGGGGCCCCGCCGCCCAGCCGCGCGAGCGCCTCGTAGGCGGCGAGTGCGGTGGACTTGCCGGAGCCGCTGGGCCCGGCGAACAGGGTGACGGCGCCCAGCGGGAACGAGGCCCGGCGGTGCCCGGCGAACGCGGACAGCCGCAGCTCGGTGATCCGGGCGCGCACGTCGTACCCCTCGGGGAACCGGGCCGGAGGGGGTGTGGGGAGGGAGGTGACCGACATGAGCGGACCGTAGGACCGCCCTCGCGGGGCGAACCGTTTTCTCCCCGGACCTTCCTACGATCGGGCGACCGCACCGGCCCCCGGCGCACCACCCGCTCGGCCGAACCGTCCTACGAGCCTATGAGCGCGCGCCCTCAGCCCGACGCCTCCATGCCCATCAGCCCGCTGACCTCGGTCCCCGGCGGCGTCAGCAGGAAGACGTTGCGGTCCACCCGGTGCATCCCGCTGGCCAGCCCGAACACCACGCCGGTACTGAAGTCCAGCACCCGCTTGGCGACATCGCCCTCCGCGCCGGACAGGTCCAGCAGCACCGGCACCCCCGCCATCAGGGTCTCGGCGACATCGCGGGCGTCCGCGAAGATGTTGACCCGCAGGACGACGAACCGGCGGCGCGTCTCGGTGTCCGCGTCCGGGAGCGTCCGGTGGCCGACCGCGGACGGCCATGCGTCCCGGCCCCGCAGCGGCACGACCTGGGCGAGCCCTTCCCACTGTTCATCGGTGACGTCGTAACGGCTCACCGGCTCCCCCTGACCTGACTCGCTTTCGATGCCTGCACCAGCCAATTCTTACGCCAAGTCACCCGTTCAGCCCAACAACGACACACTGTGCGACACAGCCCTGATCCGGCGCCCGGCCCATCTGCCGTGCCCAGGGCGCCGGTAGGGGCCCCGGGAGGTCCGGATCACCATCGCAACGAGGGGAACGTCACAGGCCATCGTTCTGCTGTCACCTGAGCACCCTGTCCTAACATCCGAGCATGACGGTCCTGCCTGACGACGGGCTCTCACTGGCCGCCGAGTTCCCTGACGCGACGCATGAGCAGTGGCAACGCCTGGTCGAGGGTGTACTGCGCAAGTCCGGCAAGGAAGTCTCCGGCGCGGCGGTCGAGGACGCCCTGTCCACCACGCTCGAGGACGGGCTGCGCACCCGGCCGCTGTACACCCCGCGCGACGCCGCGCCCGACCCCGGCCTGCCCGGCTTCGCGCCGTTCACCCGCGGCGGCCGCCCGGTCGGCAACACCCCCGGCGGCTGGGACATACGGCAGCGGCACGCGGCGCTCTCCGACGGCTCGGTACTGGCCGACCTGGAGAACGGCGTCACCTCCCTCTGGCTGGTGCTCGGCGAGGGCGGCATCCCGGTCGCGGACCTCGGCCGCGCGCTCGACGGCGTCTACCTGGACCTCGCCCCCGTGGCCCTGGACGCGGGCGCCGACACCGAGGCGGCCGCGGACGCGCTGCTGAGGCTGTACGAGGAGCGGGGCGTCGCCCCCGAGGACGTACGCGGCACCCTGGGCGCCGACCCGCTGGGGTACGAGGCCCGCACCGGCACCCCGCTGGACTTCGCCCCCGTCGCCGCGCTCGCGGCCCGCGCCGCCGCGTACCCGGGGCTGCGCACGCTGACCGTGGACGCGCTGCCGTACCACGAGGCGGGCGGCTCGGCCGCGCAGGAGCTGGGCGCCTCCCTCGCCACCGCCGTGGCGTATCTGCGGGAGCTGACCCGGGCCGGGGTGAGCGCCGAACAGGCCGTCGCGCAGATCGAGTTCCGGTACGCGGCGACCGCCGACCAGTTCCTCACCATCGCCAAGCTCCGTGCGGCGCGCCGTCTTTGGGCGCGGGTCGCCGAGGTGTGCGGGGCGCCGGGCGCGGGCGCGCAGGTGCAGCACGCGGTGACCTCGCCGGTGATGATGTCCCGGCGCGACCCGTGGGTGAACATGCTGCGGACGACGGTCGCCACGCTGGCCGCCGGGGTGGGCGGTGCCGACTCCGTGACGGTGCTGCCGTTCGACCACGCGCTGGGCCTGCCCGACGCGTTCGCCCGCCGTATCGCCCGCAACACCTCCACGATCCTGGTCGAGGAGTCGCACCTGGCGCGGGTCGTCGACCCGGCGGGCGGTTCCTGGTACGTGGAGCGGCTGACCGACGAACTGGCGCACGCCGCATGGGAGTTCTTCCGGTCCATCGAGCAGGACGGCGGTCAGGCCGCCGTGTTGCGCTCCGGCCGGCTCCGTGACGACCTCGCGCGTACCTGGGCGGAGCGGTCCGCGAAGCTCGCCAAGCGCCGCGAACCCATCACCGGGGTCAGCGAGTTCCCCTTCCTGGACGAGAAGCCGGTGCACCGCGAGCCCGCCCCTGAGCCCCCGTCCGGCGGTCTGCCGCGCGTGCGCCGGGACGAGGCGTACGAGGCGCTGCGGGCCCGCTCCGACGCCCATCTGGCCGCGACCGGCGCCCGCCCCCGGATCTTCCTCGCCACGCTCGGCCCGGCCGCCGAGCACACCGCCCGCGCCTCCTTCGCCGCCAACCTCTTCCAGGCGGGCGGCATCGAGCCGGTCACCGTCGGGAACTTCGAGGAGAGCGGCGCCACCGAGGCGGTCCTCTGCTCCAGCGACGCCCGCTACGCCGAGGAGGCCGCACAGGCCGCCGAGGCGCTGCGCGCGGCAGGCGCCCACCAGATCCACCTGGCGGGCCGCCCCGCCGAGTATGCGGGCGTCGACAGTTATGTCTTCGCGGGCTGCGACGCCGTCGCCGTCCTGGCCGCGACTCTCGACCGCATGGGAGTGTCCTGATGGGAATCCCCGACTTCTCCGGCATCGAGCTGGGCACCCCCACCGTCGACGGTGGCGCCGAGGAGTGGCGCGCCGCCGTCAAGCGGGACACCGGGGGCGCGGAGCCGCTGTGGGAGACACCCGAGGGCATCGAGGTCAAGGGGCTGTACACCGGCCGTGACCTGGAGGGCCTGGACTTCCTGAACACGTACCCGGGCATGGCGCCGTATCTGCGCGGGCCGTACCCGACGATGTACGTCAACCAGCCCTGGACGATCCGGCAGTACGCGGGTTTCTCCACGGCCGAGGAGTCCAACGCGTTCTACCGGCGCAACCTGGCCGCCGGCCAGAAGGGTCTGTCGGTCGCCTTCGACCTGCCCACGCACCGGGGTTACGACAGTGACCACCCGCGCGTGACGGGCGACGTCGGCATGGCGGGCGTGGCCATCGACTCGATCCTGGACATGCGTCAGTTGTTCGACGGCATCCCGCTGGACCGGATGACCGTGTCGATGACGATGAACGGCGCCGTGCTGCCGGTGCTGGCGCTGTACATCGTGGCGGCGGAGGAGCAGGGCGTACCGCCGGAGAAGCTGGCCGGGACCATTCAGAACGACATCCTCAAGGAGTTCATGGTCCGCAACACCTACATCTATCCGCCTAAGCCGTCGATGCGGATCATCTCCGACATCTTCGCGTACACCTCGCAGCGGATGCCGCGCTACAACTCGATCTCCATCTCGGGCTACCACATCCAGGAGGCGGGCGCCACGGCCGACTTGGAGCTGGCGTACACCCTCGCGGACGGCGTGGAGTACATCCGGGCGGGCCGGGAGGCGGGGCTGGACGTGGACGCGTTCGCGCCCCGGCTGTCGTTCTTCTGGGCGATCGGCATGAACTTCTTCATGGAGGTCGCCAAGCTGCGTGCGGCCCGGCTGCTGTGGGCCAAGCTGGTCAGGCAGTTCGACCCGCAGAACGCCAAGTCCCTTTCTTTGCGAACCCATTCGCAGACCTCGGGCTGGTCACTGACCGCGCAGGACGTGTTCAACAACGTCACGCGCACCTGTGTGGAGGCGATGGCCGCGACCCAGGGCCACACTCAGTCGCTGCACACCAACGCCCTCGACGAGGCGCTGGCGTTGCCCACCGACTTCTCCGCGCGCATCGCCCGCAACACCCAGCTGCTGATCCAGCAGGAGTCGGGCACCACCCGGGTCATCGACCCGTGGGGCGGCAGCGCGTACGTGGAGCGGCTGACGTACGACCTCGCGCGCAAGGCGTGGCAGCACATCCAGGAGGTCGAGGCGGCGGGCGGCATGGCGCAGGCCATCGACGCGGGCATCCCCAAGCTCCGGGTGGAGGAGGCGGCGGCGCGCACCCAGGCCCGTATCGACTCCGGGCGGCAGCCGGTGATCGGCGTCAACAAGTACCGGGTGGACACCGACGAGCAGATCGACGTGCTCAAGGTCGACAACTCCTCGGTGCGCGCCCAGCAGATCGAGAAGCTGCGGCGGCTGCGCGCGGAGCGGGACGACACCGCGTGCCGGGACGCGCTGGACGCGCTGACCCGGGCGGCGGACGGCGAGGGCAACCTGCTGGAGCTGGCGGTGAACGCGGCTCGCGCCAAGGCGACGGTGGGCGAGATCTCGGACGCGCTGGAGAAGGTGTACGGCCGGCACGCGAGCCAGATCCGTACCATCTCCGGGGTGTACCGCAACGAAGCAGGCGAGTCCCCGTCGGTGGACCGCACCCGTGCCCTGGTGGACGCCTTCGAGGAGGCCGAGGGGCGCCGGCCGCGCATCCTGGTCGCCAAGATGGGCCAGGACGGGCACGACCGGGGCCAGAAGGTGATCGCCACCGCGTTCGCCGACCTCGGTTTCGACGTCGACGTCGGCCCGCTGTTCCAGACACCGGACGAGGTCGCCCGGCAGGCGGTGGAGGCGGACGTGCACGTGGTCGGGGTGTCCTCGCTGGCCGCGGGGCACCTCACGCTGGTCCCGGCGCTGCGGGAGAAACTGGCCGAGGAGGGGCGCGCGGACATCATGGTCGTGGTGGGCGGGGTGATCCCGCCGCAGGACGTGCCGACGCTGCTGGAGATGGGCGCGACGGCGGTGTTCCCGCCCGGCACGGTCATCCCGGACGCGGCGCACGACCTGGTGAAGCGGCTCGCCGCCGATCTCGGTCACGACCTCTGAGCCCGGCATGGCCGCGATCGATCTCGACACCTATGTGAAGGGCGTGCTGGACGGCAAGCGTGCCCTGGTGGCCCGCGCGATCACTCTGGTCGAGTCCACCCGCCCGCAACACCGGGCGCTGGCCCAGGAGTTGCTGACCGCGCTGCTGCCGCACAGCGGGCGGGCGCGGCGGATCGGGGTGAGCGGGGTGCCGGGCGTGGGCAAGTCCACGTTCATCGACGCGTTCGGCACCATGCTGACCGAGGCGGGTCACCGGGTGGCCGTGCTCGCGGTGGACCCGTCCTCGACGCGTACCGGTGGCTCGATCCTGGGCGACAAGACCCGGATGGAGCGCCTCGCGGTGGACCAGCACGCGTTCGTCCGCCCCTCCCCCAGCGCGGGCACGCTGGGCGGGGTGGCGAAGGCGACCCGCGAGTCCATCGTGGTCATGGAGGCGGCCGGGTACGACGTGATCCTGGTGGAGACGGTCGGCGTCGGCCAGTCGGAGACGGCGGTCGCCGACATGGTGGACTCCTTCCTGCTGCTCACCCTGGCCCGTACCGGTGACCAGCTCCAGGGCATCAAGAAGGGCGTGCTGGAGCTGGCCGACGTGATCGCCGTCAACAAGGCGGACGGTCCGCACGAGAAGGACGCGCGGGCGGCCGCCCGTGAACTCGCGGGCGCGCTACGGCTGATGCACGGCAAGGACGCCTTCTGGACGCCGCCCGTGCTGCACTGCAGCGCGCGGGAGGGGAGCGGTCTGGACACCGTGTGGGAACGGCTGGAGCAGCACCGCACCCTGCTGGACTCCACCGGGCGACTGACCGCAAAGAGGCGTGAACAGCAGGTGGGTTGGACCTGGGCGATGGTCCGCGACGAGCTGCTGGGCCGGTTGCACGCGGACCCCGAGGTCAGGCGTCTCGCGCCGGATCTCGAACAGGAGGTCAGGGACGGCTCGTTGACGGCGACCCTGGCGGCGGAACGGATTCTGCGCGCGTTCGGGAAGCGGGACGGGACGCTGTGACAGCCCTGTGACCGGAGGAGTGGCTTCCACCACAGCCGGTGGGGGCCGCTCCTGGTCAACTCGCCGGATGCGCAGATCATTCGCAGGTGTGGGAGTGCTCGGCCTTCTGGCCCTCGCCGGGTGCGGTACGGCCGAGCCGGGTGCGGGCGGCGGCGGGGTGCGGGCGGAGTCCTTGTGCCCCTCGAAGGCCCCGCGCTACGGCGAGGTGCCCCGCGCCCGTCCCACGTCCACCGCCGACGCCCCACGCCCGCCGGGCACGCCCACCCCGGTGCCGTCCAGCACGGGGACCTCCCGGGACGGGGTGCGGATCACCCGGGTGTACGCCGGTGCGATCGACGAGGACGGTGCCTGCCGGGCGGGTTCCCTGACGGCGGAGTTCGAGGTGACCAACCCGGGCGCGCGGGACATGACGTACACCGTCCTGTTCGACGCGAACGGGTACACCGGGGCGAGCCGGGTCGTGGGCCCGGTGGGGTATGGCAGGACCGTGCACGGCCGGGTGGCGATGAGCCGGAGCTACGGGGACGCGGCGGGCGGCACCAGCGTGTCGCTGCTGTCCGTCCGCAGCATCCCGAGCGCCGAGGCCCCGGCCCCCGGCGGTCCGTGCCCCGCGTCCGGGGTGCGGGTGTACGCCGACGAGGCGGACGCGGCGATGGGGCTGCGCGTGGTGGGGCTGCATCTGGAGAACTGCGGTACGAAGCCGTACGCGGTGGACGGGCGGCCGGAGCTGGAGATCATCGACGCCGAGCACGAGCGGGTCGACGGGGTGAAGATACTGCCCTCCGCCGAGGTCGCCCAGCTCGGCGGGCCGCCCGACGTGGCCCGCCCCCTCACCCTGCGACCCGGCGAGCGCGCCCTGTCCGGCATCGTCTGGCGCAACACCGTGCAGGCCGTCGACGGCGCCGTGAACGCCCCCTACCTGCGTGTACGCGCCAGGCCGGGCGCCGCGCCGGTGACGCTGACCCCGGAACTGGACCTCGGCACGACGGGCAGACTGGGGGTCCAGGCATGGCGGAAGCAGGAGTGACGGGCCCTTCCGCCCCATCGGAAGGGGAACAGGACATGACCTACGCCGACAAGGGACGGCCCTCGCCGCACGCGCTCACCGGCGCCGGGGTCGCCGTGACCGACGCGGCGGGCCGGGTGCTGCTGGGCTGGTCCAAGAAGCGCGGCGTCTGGGAGCTGCCGGGCGGCAAGAACGACGCCGGCGAGGGCTTCGCCGAGGCCGCCGTACGAGAGCTGGCCGAGGAGACCGGCCTACGGGCCGACCCGGAGGACGCACGCCTCCTGGCCCTCCTGATGGACTCGGTACACGGCATCCCCCGCGTGACGGCCGCGGTCCGCGTCACCGCCTACAAGGGCGAACCGACCGTCCGCGAGCCGGAGTTGATCGCCCACTGGGAATGGCACGACCCGGCGACACTCCCCCGCCCCCTGTTCACCCCGAGCGCACACGTCATCGACACGGTGTGGCCGGGCCTCCTACCGGGACTGCCCCCGGTCCACCGGTATCCGCTGGCGATGGGCTAAGCGGCGGACCGGGTCCGGAACGCGCGTGCCGCCATGCCCAGCAGTCCCGCGTTGACCAGCGCGCACAGGGATACCCAGGTGGTGAAGAGGAGGGGGGTGAGCCAGTTGGTTGCGGGGTCCAGTTCGGGGGTGGGGGTGAGGAAGGCGATGGCGCTGAGCGGGAGGGTGGCGGCGAAGGGCCAGATGGCGGCGAAGCCGGGGTCCGGGGAGAGGTAGACGGCGTAGAGGAAGAAGCCGATCGCGGAGCCGGCAGCCGCGAGGTAGCCGCGGGAGAGCCAGTTGTCGGTGGCGAGGGTCAGCCAGGCGCGAAGTCGTCCGGAGTGAGGGCGTGTTGTGGGGGCCATGGTGCTTCCCTTCCGTTCGGCGGGATGCGGTTACGGGTACCCGGTGGGACTCAGACGGCCACCTCCTGCGTTCCCAACACCATGAGCAGGGCGAGGCGTTCGGCGTCCTCGGTGCCGGGTTCGGCGGTGTAGACCATGACCCGCAGGTCGCTGCCCGCGACGGAGAGGATGTCGCAGTCCAGGGTGAGCGGGCCGACCACCGGGTGGTCGATGGTCTTGCGTGCCGCGTCGTGGACACCGACCGTGCCGCTGTCCCACAGCTCCGTGAACCGGACGCTGTGGGCGCGCAGTTCGGCGATCAACTCGGCCAGGGCGCGGTCGTGCGGGTACCGTCCGGCGGCCGCGCGGAGATCGGCGACGAGGGCGGACTCGAAGGCGGCCAGGGACTGGGGGGCGTGCCGTACCCCGGAGCCGGGACCGGCGAAGTGCCGCCAGACGCCGTTGAGTTGGCGCCCCTTCCAGCGGGTGGAGTCGCCCATGAGGGCCGCGTAGGGCGGGTTGGCGGTGAGCAGGGTCCAGGTGGCGTCGTAGACGGCGACCGGGGTGCGGCCGAGGCGGTCCAGCAGCCGGTGCACGCTGGGCGGGATGAAGGTCGGCACGCTCGTCGGGGCGGGCGGGGCGAGTCCGGCGAGCCGGTACAGATGGTCGCGCTCGGCCGCCGACAGGCGCAACGCGCGGGTGAGCGCCTCCACGACCTGGGAGGAGGGGTTGGTGGCGCGGCCCTGCTCCAGCCGGGTCACGTAGTCGACGGAGATCCCGGCGAGCTGGGCCAGCTCCTCCCGCCGTAGCCCGGAGGCCCGTCTGCGGCCGCCCTGGGGCAGCCCCGCCTCGCCGGGCGGGAGCCGGTCCCGCCAGCGGTGGATCGCCGTCCCGAGTTCCGCGCTCGCCATACGGTCCAGTGTGCCGCGCGCGGCGGGCGCCCGCCTGGTACCGCCGGTCCCAGGAAAACCGGTCCTCTGGCTGCGGGCGCGCGCCCGGCGGAGGCTGGAACCATGACGAACACACTGATCACCGGAGCCAACAAGGGCCTCGGCTTCGAGACCGCCCGCCGCCTGCTGGCCGAGGGCCACACCGTGTACGTGGGCGCCCGCGACGAGGAGCGGGGCCGGCGGGCGGCCGAGGAGCTGGGCGCGACGTTCGTACAGCTCGACGTGACCGACGACGCGTCCGTATTCGCGGCGGTCCGCACGCTGGGCGCGGCGGGCGGCCTGGACGTGCTGGTCAACAACGCCGGCATCGAGCCGCGCCGCCCGGACGGCGGCTTCGTCGACCCGGCGGCGGTCACGGCGGACGACATACGGGAGGTCTTCGAGACGAACGTCTTCGGCCCGGTACGCGTCCTGCAAGCCTTCCTCCCCCTCCTCCTGCGCTCCCCCGCGCCGGTCGTCGTGAACGTCAGCAGCGGGCTGGCCCTCACCCGCGCCCTCGCCGACCCGGCCGCGCCGGAGCACTTCTACCCCGACCTCTCCTACCCCGCCTCCAAGGCCGCGCTGAACATGCTGACCGTGCAGTACGCGAAGGCGTTCCCGAACCTGCGGATCAACGCGGCGGATCCGGGCTTCACGGCGACGGACCTGAACCACAACACGGGGACGCGGAGCGTGGCGGAGGGGGCGGAGGTGATCGTGCGGCTGGCATGCGAGGGGGAGGTGAGCGGGACGTTCCAGGAGGGGGCGGGGGTACTGCCCTGGTGAGGCGGGTGCGGACCCGGTGAGATGATGCGGCCCCGGTGAGCCGGTGCGGCCCCGGTGAGGCGGCCTGGTCAACCGGATGGACCGCTTCTACCGTTGAACATGCCGTTCTCCTCTCGCCAAGGAGCTGACGTGCCCGAGCAGCAGCCGCCCCTGGTCCTCGATCCCACCGGCGCCGACCACCACGCCGAGCAGCGGGCGCTGCGTGCCCGGGGTCCGGCCACCCAGGTGGACATCCTCGGGGTCACAGCCTGGTCGGTGAGCGACCCGGACCTGCTGAAAGCCCTCCTGACCAGCCCGGACGTCTCGAAGGACCCCCGCGCCCACTGGCCGGCCTTCGCCGAGACGGCACCGACGTGGCCGCTGGCGCTGTGGGTGGCGGTGACCAACATGTTCACGGCGTACGGCGGCGACCACCGCAGGCTGCGCCGCATGGTCGCCCCGGCGTTCAGCGCCCGTCGGATCGCGGCGCTCCAGCCGGTGATCGAGTCGCTCGTGGCGGACCTGCTGGACGCGCTGGCCGAGCGCCCGGGTGACGAGGTGGTCGACCTGCGCGAGCGCCTCGCCTACCCGCTGCCCATCACGGTGATCAGCAGGCTGATGGGCGTACCGGACGTGCACACGCCGGAGTTCCGCGCGGCCGTGGACGGCGTCTTCGACACGACGCTGACCGTGGAGCAGGCGACCCAGAACACGCGGGCGCTGTACAAGTGGCTGGACGCGCTGATCGAGGCGAAGCGGGTGACTCCGGCCGACGATCTGACCTCCGCGCTCATCATGGCCCGCGACGAGGAGGGCGCGGGCGACGCCCTGACCCACGAGGAGTTGCGCGACACCCTGCTCCTGGTGATCAGCGCGGGCTACGAGACGACGGTGAACGTCATCGACCAGGCGATCACCACCCTCCTCACGGACCCCGCCCAGCTCGCCCACGTCCGCGCGGGCCGCGCGAGCTGGGCCGACGTGGTCGAGGAGACCCTGCGCCACGAGCCCGCGGTGAAGCACCTCCCCCTCCGCTACGCGGTCCGCGACATCCCCCTCCCGGACGGCCGCCGCATCCTGGCGGGCGACCCGATCCTCGCCTCCTACGCGGCCGCCAACCGCCACCCGTCCTGGCACGGCCCCTCCGCCGACACCTTCGACGCCACCCGCCCCGCCAAGGACCACCTGGCCTTCGGGCACGGCATCCACTTCTGCCTGGGCGCTCCGCTGGCCCGGCTGGAGGTGGGGACGGTGCTGCGGATGCTGTTCGCGCGATTCCCGGGGCTGGAACTGGCGGCACCCGCCGGGGAGTTGCAGCCGGTACCGTCACTGATCAGCAACGGTCACCGGGAGGTGCCGGTACGGCTGGGAGGGGGCCGGGGCTGAGACGGTGCCGTTCATGTGCCGCTCGGGAGGCCCGGTCGCAGCCCGTCCAGTTCCCCACCGATCGCATCTCGCAGCCCGTCGTGCCGTGGACCGAGCCGGAAGCGTTCGCCGCTCCAGCGGTCAGGCGGATAGAGCCACACCGGCTTGCCCACCAGCTCGGCCGGCTCCCATGCGAACCTCGGCCAGACATGGGCGTGCAGGAACGGGTCCGTGTTCCCCAGGATCTCCAGGTTGACCCTCCGGAAGGCCGGGTCCAGCCGGCGACAGGCTCGTTCGACCGCTTCGCCGAGCCGGTCCATGTCCGACAGGAAGGACAGCCGCTTCGCCCTCGGCAGGTCCGACAGGCGCTGTACGTCCGGCTCGTCGACGAGCAGAACCGAGTAGCCGGGCAGGAACTGCACGTCCCCGATCACGGCGAACCCCGCCGTCAGCCGCCGCAGCACGGTCGGGTTCTCGCCCCGCAGCGCGGTCCCGATCCGGTCCCTCCGCCAGTCACCGGTCATGACCAGAACCTACATCCGGCCCTGGTGAGCGCGAGGCCGTTCGAGGTCAGCGGCCACCTCGCACTCCGCCCAGACCACCTTCCCCGGCCCCTCCCCCCGCACATGCCAGTCCCACGCCGACGCCAGCCGGGACACCAGCAGCAGCCCCCTCCCGCCGTCAGACAGACCAGGTTCCCCCAACTCCCCCGGCCGGGGCGGCACCCGCTCTCCCCGCGTGTCGGAGACCTCGATCCGCGCCGTACGCCCCGCCAGGGTCAGCCGGACGTTGAAGTCGCGTCCCGCCACGTGCCCGTGCCGTACCGCGTTCGCGGTCAGCTCCGCTGTGATCAGGACGATGTCGTCATGGGCGTCCGTGCCGTACGGGATGCCCCATTCCTCAAGGCGGACGCCCACCAGGCGACGCGCGAGGCGTGCACCGCGCGGGGTCGACGTGAAGCGCATGGCGAAGTCGGTGACCAAGTGGTCCGTGGGACCGCCGAGGCTGCTCATCATGGGCACCACGGTCCCCCCGGTGACGTAGCGTGACCAGTGGTGACGCACTGACGCGACCCCGTTGTACGCGCGGTGCCGGCGCCGGTACGAGCAACACGGCGGGGCCGCGTACGGCGGACAAGTCCGCGCAGGGGGTTGTCGCGGCGTTCGGACAGACGGTGAAGACCCTCCGGCTACGGGCCGGCATGGACCGCGAGGAGCTTGGCAGGCGGCTCGGTTACTCGGCCGCGACGATCGCATCTTTCGAGCAGGGGAGGCGGATTCCACCGCCACGCGCGATCGACCGAGCCGAAGAAGTGCTGGACGCGGGCGGCTTGTTGACGGTCTGGAAGGAGGAGGTGGAAAAGGCGCAGTACCCCGCCTTCTTCCAGGGCATGGCCCAACTGGAGAAGCAGGCGATGGAACTGCAGATGTACGACACCCTTGTCGTCAACGGCCTCCTTCAGACCGAGGAATACATGCGGGTACTTCTGGAGATGCGGCGCCCGGCCCTCGATCCGGAGACGGTCGAGCAGCGCGTGACCGCCCGTCTCGCTCGACAGGAGATCCTGGACCGGCGCACCACGACACTGCTGAGCTTCATCATGGACGAGTCGGTTCTACGTCATACCTACGGCGGCAAGGCCGTGCTGCAAGGCCAGTTGGAGCACTTGCTCCTGGCGGGCAGCCGGCGCAACGTCGAGCTCCAGGTGATGCCGACAGCTCTCGACGACAACGCGGGCTTCGACGGACCCTTCACCGTCGTCATGCGCAGGGACGGAAAGCGATTCCTGTACGTGGAGGCCCAGGCGACCAGCAAGTTGGAGACCGATCCCGAACAGGCGGGTCTCGCCTCCGCGCGCTATGGGATCATCCGTTCGCAGGCTCTCAACCCGGGAGAGTCGCTGGAGTTCATCGAGAAGTTGCTGGGAGAGCTATGAACAACGCCGAGTCCCGCGCCTGGTTCAAGAGCAGCTACAGCGGAGCTGAAGGCGGCCAGTGCGTAGAAGTCGCCCTCACCCCCGACACCGTCCACCTCCGCGACTCCAAAGCCCCCACCGGCCCCACCCTCCAGCTCTCCCCCACCGCCTGGGCCGACTTCCTCGCCGCGGACCGGTACATCTGACATCTGTACGCGCGAAGAGCCCTGCCCCTCCCCCCGAGCGGAGCGACAGGGCTCAGCCGCATCCCGTCAGGAACCGACGGTCAGCACCAGCTTTCCGGTGACTCGCCCGGTCTCCCCCACCGCGTGGGCCTTCGCAGCCTCCGCCAGCGGATACACGCCCTCGACATGCGCCCGCAGCGCCCCGGACGCCGCCAGCTCGGCGACCGCCCGCATCCCCGCCTGGTCCGCCTCCACGAGCAGCGTCTCCACCCGTACGCCACGGGCCTGGGCCTTGGCGGGCTCCTCGGGGTCGGTGCCGGGCAGCAGGGAGACGAGCACGCCGCCGGGCCGCAGCACCTCCAGCGAACGTACGCGCGTCTCACCGGAGATGGTGTCCAGCACCACGTCCACGTCGCCCACGGCGTCCCGGAAGTCGACGGAGCGGTAGTCGATCACCTCGTCCGCGCCGAGCGACCGCAGGAACTCGTGCTTGGGCTCGCTCGCGGTACCGATGACGTACGCGCCGAGGGACTTGGCGATCTGTACGGCGAGGTGGCCGACACCTCCTGCGGCGGCGTGCACCAACACCCGCTGGCCGGGGCGTACTCGGGCGGTGTCCACCAGCGCCTGGTACGCGGTGAGCGCGGCCAGCGGCAGCGCGCCCGCCTGGACGTGGTCGATCGACTCCGGCTTGTGGGCGAAGGCGCGGGCCGGGCCCTTCACGTACTCCGCGTGGGCGCCGACGCCGTACGGGTAGGGCAGCATGCCGAAGACCTCGTCGCCGGGCTTGAAGAGGGTCACGCCGTAGCCGACCTCCTCGACGACGCCGGAGACGTCCCAGCCGAGCACGAGCGGGAGCCGGTCGAGGAACATGCCCCCGGTGCGGTGCTTCCAGTCGGTCGGGTTGAGTCCGGAGGCGCGGACCGAGACCAGGATCTCGCTCGGGCCCGGCTTCGGGCGGGGCAGCTCGGTCTCCTTGAGGACGTCGGGGGTGCCGTACTCGTCCTGGCTGATGGCGTGCATGGTGGTGTGGTTCGTCATACGTCCAGGTTCACCCGGACCGGGCCGACGTACCATGGCATGAATGCCATCTTTCAACGGGATCGTGCCATGACCACTCCGCACCGCGTCGTCGTCCTCGCCCTGGACGGGGTCTACGCCTTCGAGCTGGGCATTCCCAGCCGCGTCTTCGGTTCGGCGGGGGGCCGCTACGAGGTGCTGACCTGCTCGGCCGACGGCGGGCCGGTCACCACCAACTCCGACTTCTCGGTCACGGTCGGGCACGGGCCCGAGGCGCTGGCGACGGCGGACACGGTCGTCCTCGTGCCGTTCGACGTCTCCCTGGTCCGCCGCGGTCTGCCCCCGAAACTGGAGGCCGCGCTCGCTGCCGTACCCCCCGGCACCCGCATCGTCTCCATCTGCACCGGCGCCTTCGTGCTGGCCGCCGCCGGCCGGCTCGACGGCCGCCGCGCCACCACCCACTGGGCCCTCGCGGACACCTTCCGCGCCTGGTTCCCGGCGGTGGACCTCGACCCGGACGTGCTGTTCGTGGACGACGGCGACCTCCTCACCTCGGCGGGCGCGGCCTCCGGGGTCGACGTCTGCCTGCACGTCGTACGCCGGGACCACGGCGCGGCCGTCGCCAACGACGTGGCCCGCGCCTGCGTCGTACCGCCGTGGCGGGACGGCGGGCAGGCGCAGTACATCCAGCAGCCGGTGCCCGAGGAGCAGGCCAGCGGCACCTCGGCCACCCGTGCGTGGGCGCTGGAGCGCCTGCACGAGCCGCTGTCGCTGACCGAGTTGGCCGGGCACGCCCGGATGAGCCGGCGCACCTTCGCGCGGCGGTTCGGCGAGGAGGTCGGGACGAGTCCCGGGCGCTGGCTCATCCAGCAGCGCGTCGCCCGCGCCCGGCATCTGCTGGAGACCACCGACCTCGCCGTGGACGATCTCGCCGCGCAGGTCGGCTTCGCCACCGGGACCTCGCTGCGCGAGCATCTGCACGCGGCGATCGGGGTGACCCCGCTGGCATACCGGCGGACGTTCCGGGGAGCCGGGGTGGAGTAGACGTTGCCGCAGGTCAGACCGGTGCGCTTCATCGGTGACGCGGCGGGCACCCGTCTACAGTCGAGCGGGGAGCCGCTGCTCCCCGACCTCAGAGTGCTTGGAGAGACCTCATGTCGAAGATCCTTTTCGTGGTGACCGGCGCCGACCACTGGACGCTGGCCGACGGCACGCTGCACCCGACCGGCTTCTGGGCCGAGGAGGCCGTCGCGCCGTACGAGGCGTTCAAGAAGGCCGGTGACGAGGTGGTCGTGGCCACGCCGGGTGGGGTCGTGCCCACCGTCGACCAGGGCAGCCTCGCGCCGGAGGTCAACGGCGGCCAGGAGGGCGCCGACCGGATCGCCGCCGCGCTGGAGGCCGCGCCCGAGTTCAAGCAGCCGGTCAAGCTGGAGGACGTGAACCTCGACGACTACGACGCCGTCTTCTACCCCGGCGGCCACGGCCCCATGGAGGACCTCGCCGTGGACGCCACCTCCGGCCGACTGCTGGTCGACGCCCTCGACTCCGGCAAGCCGCTCGCCGTCGTCTGCCACGCCCCGGCGGCCCTCCTCGCCGCGACCCGGCCGGACGGCACCAACGCCTTCGCGGGCTATCAGGTCACCGGCTTCTCCAACGACGAGGAGACGCAGGCCGGTTTCGCCGACAAGGCCAAGTGGCTGCTGCAGACCCGGCTCGGCGAGGCGGGCCTGGACGTGCAGGTCGGAGAGCCC
Source organism: Streptomyces seoulensis (assembly GCF_004328625.1). NCBI lineage: Bacteria > Bacillati > Actinomycetota > Actinomycetes > Kitasatosporales > Streptomycetaceae > Streptomyces > Streptomyces seoulensis. The sequence goes on along the minus strand of NZ_CP032229.1, from coordinate 4,921,284 downwards.
TGGGCGCCGAAGGTCGTGGTCGACCGGAACCTGCTCACGGGGCAGAACCCGGCCTCTTCCGCGCCGCTGGCCGAGGAAGTCCTCAAGCGGCTGGGCTGACGAGGCTCCGCTCAGGCGCCGGCCGCCTCCCGGCTGATGCGCTCGAACTGCGCGCCCATCGCCTCGGACAGCGCCTGAGCCGCCGAGAGGGGGCGGACCATGACGGTGAAGTCGTCGATCCGCCCCTCCTCGTCGAAGTGCAGGAAGTCGCAGCCCTGGATCTCCCGGCCGTCGACTGTGGCCGTGAAGACGAAGGCGTGGTCCCGGCCGTCCGGGTCGGCGATCTCCTTCACGTACCGGAAGTCCTCGAACACCCGCAGGACGCCCCGCAGGATCGCGGCGGTGATCGGCTTGCCCGCGTACGGCTTGAAGGCGACGGGACTGGTGAAGACGACGTTCTCGGCGAGGAGGGCCTCGACGGCGTCGGTGTCTCGGTTCTCCACGGCGGCGCGGAAGGGATGCACGGAGTGCTCCTTACTCAACAAGTTGAATAGGTGTCTTGGAGAGTAGGGTGAGAACGTGACCCTGCGCAATGCGGTGATGGCCACCCTCCTGGAGGGCGAGGCGTCCGGCTACGACCTGGCCAAGGGCTTCAACGCCTCGGTGGCCAACTTCTGGACGGCGACGCCCCAGCAGCTCTACCGCGAGCTGGACCGGATGGAGCGCGAGGGCCTCGTCACCGCGCGCGTGGTCCGCCAGGAACGCCGCCCCGACAAACGCCTCTTCTCCCTCACCGACGCCGGCCTCGGCGCCCTCCGCGCCCACCTCGCCGACCCCATCACCCGCCCCACCGCCATCCGCGACGGCCTCCTGGTCAAGGTCCAGTGCGCCGACATCGCCGACCCGGCCCCCGTCCAGGCCGACATCACCGCCCACATGGACTGGTCCCGCGACAAACTCGCGCGCTACGAGCGCCTGCGCGAACGGCTGCTGGCCGGCCGGACGGAGGAGGAGCACCTCGCGGAGGCAGAGCGGGTGGGGCCGTACCTCACGCTGCTACGGGGCATCGCGTTCGAGGAGGAGAACCTGCGGTGGGGGGAGCTGGCGCTGCGGGTGCTGGGGGCACGGTCTGCGTGAACTCCCGTACCGCCGAGGCCCTTTGGTGGACCCCGGCGGTGTTCGCGCTCAGGACTACGACTGCTCCTCGGCGAGCGTCCGCAGCTCGGTCAAGTCCTCCTCATCCAGGTCGAGTTCCTCCGCCGCCTTCAGCAACGCGGGGATCTGGGCGGCCCGGTTCCGGTCCGCGAGGAACTGGGCGTAGTAGACGTAGGCCGTCTCGTCGTTGTGGGCGAGGGCCTCGCGGTAGTGGTGGTCGGCGCGGGACCACTGCTCCAACTCCTCGTGGAGCAGGGCGAGGTTGAGGTGGGCGTTGGTCTCGCCGTCCTCCTTGGCGGCGGCCTCGTAGTGGCGTACGGCCTCCTCGGGGGCGCCGGTGTCGGCCAGATGGAGGGCGTAGGCGAAGTGGGCGCCGGTGACCTCCTCGGCGAGGGCCTCGCGGAGGTGGGTGCGGGCCGACTCCAGGTCGCCGAGGGCGTGTTCGGTCTCGCCGAGCACGGCCAGTACGGAACGGTGCCCGGCGTCCAGCGCCTGCTTCAGCCAGGGCAGCGCGTCCTCGTACTTCTCCTCGTCCGCGAGGAGCCGGCCGAGGTTGCCGGCCGCCATGGTGTCGCCGCGCTCGATGGCCCGGCGGAGCAAGTCGGTTGCCTCGTCCAGTCGTTCGTCGTCCTCGCTGAGGAAGGCGCCGTAGTCGTTGAGGGCACGGGGGTTGTCGTCGACCAGCGCCTGCCGGTAGTACTCCTCGGCCTGTTCACGGTCCCCCAGCTCGTCGGCCAGGACCGAGGCGATCATCAGGGTGACGTCCCGGCCCCGGTCCGCCGCCGACCGGAGTGCCGCCAACGCCTCCTTGGGACGGTCCAGTTCGACCAGCAGCTCGGCGAGAGCCTCGTAGGCGGCAGGGTTGCCGCCGCGCGCCTCGGCCTCGACGGTCTTCAGCGCGGCGTCGATGTCGCCCCACTCGGAGACGAGGTCGAAGATCCTCTCCGCCACCTCGTCGTCCGGACGGTTCCAGGCCCGCAGGTAGAGGGAGAGGGCGGCGGCACGGTCACCGGCCACGAGGCGCTGCGCGGCCTCGGCGGCCAGGTTGCTTTCTGTCATGGGGACATCTTCTCGAACCGGCGAACGACTTCTCGCCACACCCCGACTCTCGGCCCGCCCGGCGGAGCCTGCCGCGCGCAATCCCGGCCGTCAGGCGAGCGCGGTGGCCAGCAGGGCGAAGGCACCGATGAGGACGCCGACGCGGGCGTAGTGGAAGCGGTCCCAACGGCCCATCTGCTCCTTCCAGTCCGCGGGCAGGCTCTCGGTGGTCCACGCCTTGGTGCGGTTGTTGATCGGGACGAGCAGCAGGATCGACATGAGCACGCTCAGCATGAGCAGTCCGGCGGCGATGACGACGAGGCCGGCGCCCTGGTCATCCCATCCGGCCACGGCCCACACCCCGGCGAGGACGAGCGAGCCGATGTACCAGAAGGGCATCACGGCACCGAGCATCCGGGCGCCGTGGATGCGGCCGCGCAGGCCGTTGTCGCCGGGGAGCGCGCCGAGGATCGGGTTGATGACGAAGGCGACGGAGAACTCCACCCCCACCATCAGACCGACGACGACGGTGGTGAAGACCTCGAGTGCGGTGAGCATGATGGACCCTCCCGTTTTCTAGCACTGCTAGCGATTGATTCAACGCTAGTACTGCCAGCGCTCGATTGTCTAGCAGTGCTAGAATCGAAATATGTCCGTACAGGAACGTAAGGAACGTGAACGGGCGGTCCGTGAACGCCTCATCGTGGCGACGGCCCGTGAACTCGCCGAACAGCAGGGCTGGGACGCGGTCACCACGCGCCGGCTCGCCGAGCGCATCGAGTACAGCCAGCCGGTGCTCTACAGCCACTTCCGGGGCAAGCGCGAGATCATCGGCGCGGTCGCCCTGGAGGGCGCCGCCGAGATGGCCCTGACCCTGCGCGCCGCGACCGCCGCCGCCCCCGACGCCCCCCGCCCCCGCGTCACCGCCCTCGCCCGCGCCTACCTCGACTTCGCAGAGCGCAACCCGGCCGTCTACGACGCCATGTTCCGCCTCGACGGCGGCCTGGCCTTCGCCCACGAGGACACCCCGGAAGCCCTGAAGGACGCCTTCGCCGCCCTGCTGGAGTGCCTCACCAACGTCGCCGGTGACGGCGTCGACCCGGGCCTGTTCACGGAGACGTTCTGGGCCGCCCTGCACGGCCTCGCCACCTTGACCCGCGCGGGACGACTGCCGTCGGAGGACGCGACGCGGAGGCTGGAGCTGCTGGTGGACCGGCTGGCCGCGCCCTGAACCCCCGGCCCGGCGCTCGGGTGCCTTATCATACAAGTCGACCGTAAAGCTATTAGACGTTGACAATATTGGGTGCTACACGCAAACTGGACGGAGCCTAAATAGCTTTTGTCCGCTTCTGTGCGGTTACATAGAGTTCAGGAGCGAACGCATGGCATTCCCGTCCGAGAACCGGCGCATCACCCTTGCCGAGCACACCGCCGACCAGGTCATACGGACCGGTCGGCCGTTTCAGGTCGTGTCCCCGCACACCCCGTCCGGAGACCAGCCGCAGGCGATCGCCGGGCTGGAGAAGCACCTCCGCGCCGGAGAGAGCGACGTGGTCCTGCTGGGCGCCACGGGCACCGGCAAGTCCGCGACCACCGCCTGGCTGATCGAGAAGCTGCAGCGGCCGACCCTCGTACTCGCGCCGAACAAGACCCTCGCCGGCCAGCTCGCCAACGAGCTGCGCGAGCTGTTCCCGCACAACGCGGTCGAGTACTTCGTCTCCTTCTACGACCACTACCGCCCCGAGTCGTACGCCCCGAGCACCGACACCTACTTCGCAAAGGAGTCGGTCTCCAACAAGGAGGTCGACCGGCTGCGCCACTCGGCGACCTGGTCGCTGCTCAGCCGCCGGGACGTGATCGTCGTGGCGTCCGTGTCGTGCATCTACGGCCTCGGCACGCCGCAGTCCTACCTCGACCGTTCCTTCCAGCTCGCGGTGGGCGACACCGTCGACCGGGAGGAGTTGCTCGCGGCCCTGGTCGACATCCAGTACACCCGCACGGACGGCGAGCCGGCCGCGGGCCGCTTCCGCGTGCGCGGCGACACCATCGACATCCACCCCGCGTACGAGAACACGATGCTCAGGGTGGAGATGTTCGGCGACTCGGTCGAGCGGCTGACCGTCGTCGACCCGGAGACCGGCGAGGTGCGCGAGGTCATCGACCGTACCCGCGTCTTCCCCGCCACCCACTACTTCGCGGGCCCCGAGCGGATGCGCACGGCGGCCGACTCCATCCAGGCCGAGCTGAAGGAGCGCGTCGCGGAGCTGACCCGGGCCGGGAAGCTGCTGGAGGCCGACCGTCTGCAGACGCGTACGGAGTACGACATCGAGCTGATCCGGCACACCCAGGTCGCCTCCGGGATGGAGAACTACTCCCGGCACCTGGACGGCCGCGCCCCCGGCGCACCGCCGTCCACGCTGCTGGACTACTTCCCCGAGGACATGCTCGTCGTCATCGACGAGTCGCACGTCACGGTGCCGCAGCTCTCCGGTATGAGCCACGGCGACGCCGCGCGCAAGAACACCCTGGTCGAGCACGGTTTCCGGCTGCCGTCCGCGATGGACAACCGTCCGCTGACGTGGTCGGAGTTCGCCGCGCGCTGCCCGCAGCGGGTCTACCTGTCCGCGACGCCGGGCCGGTTCGAGCTGACCTCCGCGCGGGGCGCGGTCGTCGAGCAGATCATCCGGCCGACCGGGCTGCTCGACCCCGAAGTGACGGTCAAGCCGACCGCCGGCCAGATGGACGACCTGCTCGCGGAGATCCGTGAGCGGTCCGCCCGGGGCGAGCGGACCCTGGTGACGACGCTGACCAAGCGGATGTCGGAGGAGCTGACCGACTACCTCGACGCCGAGGGAGTCCGCGTCCGCTACCTGCACTCCGGCGTGACCACCCTGCGCCGCGTCCAGCTCCTCGCCGACCTGCGCCGGGGCGAGTACGACGTGCTCGTCGGCATCAACCTCCTGCGCGAGGGGCTCGACCTGCCGGAGGTCTCACTGGTCGCCATCCTCGACGCCGACCAGGACGGGATCTTCCGCAACGACACCGCGCTGATCCAGATGATCGGCCGCGCGGCGCGCAACGTCAGCGGCGAGGTGCACATGTACGCCAACCGCCTCACCCCCTCCATGACCCGCGCCATCGACGAGACCAACCGCCGCCGCGCCCTCCAGATCGCCCACAACGAGAGCCACGGCATCCGCCCGACCGCCCTCCGCAAGAAGATCCGGGCCACGGTGTCCGCCGAGTACGCGGAGTCCCAGCACCCGACGACCGGCACGTCGTACAACCAGAAGATGGCGGCGTAAGACGGTTAGGCGGGGTCCAGCACGGGCTTCGGGGGGAGGCCGCCGTTCTTGTCGCAGCGGAGTTCTTTGGCTATGGCGAGGGAGAAGGAGTGGGCGACGGTGGCGTAGGCGTTTTTGAGCGCCTTGATGTTGTCCTGCGGGTCCTTCGGCATGCCCCAGTACTCCACTCCGATTGCGATGTGGGCCGCACTCGGCGAGCCGAGCAACTTGGGGCTCCGGCACGCGAAGAAGACGTAAGCCTTTTCCGTCGCCGCATCGGTGCGCTCCCCCATCTTCAGCACGGTGAACTTCGAAGCAGGCGCACCTGTGGGGGCACTGTCGTCCAGGCTCCAAGTGATCCTGAGCTGAAAATTCGGCGTACCGATGGCCGTGAAGATGCGGCAGGCGTCCTCTCTGCCGACGCTGGTGGAGGGGAACACGGAGGCAAGCTCCGTCGCGGCCTGCGCGACGGTGTACTTCTCATCCGATGCCTCGAACCGGGACGACCCCGTGATCGTCCTCAACGCCTTGGCAGCGTCGTCAGATATGGCATGGCCACCGCATAGTTGCGTCCCGGCCACGACTTTATAGTCCTTCGGAAGGCCGTCCTTGTCCTTGTCACCGCTACAACCGGTGGCCCCGATGAGCAACGAGCCGACCACGGCCACCGCGAGCAGTACCGGCCTTCGATTGAACACTGTCCGTATCCTCACGTGCATCAGCCGGTCTCCGGGTCGTTGCCCTGCTGCCTCGCCCGATCATTGCCGACGCCATAGCCGATCAGCATCGATTCGAGCAGGTCCTCCCTGAATTGGCTGTCCCTGTCCACACCGTGGAGATCCAGGAACTCCCCCGCGGGAGCCTCGGCCATGCTCTCGCCGGCTGAGTAGATCTTCGTCTTCTCGGTCCGGCTAAGATCCTCCAGCTTCTCCTTGTGCTCATCCACCGAGTTGTCCGCCACGTCACCCACCGCCTGCCCGATGACCTGTTCCACAGCCCCGCTGGCCGTGTCTGTCGCGAGCGGGATGAGTACCGCGGCCGCGCCCACCGCCGCGGTCGCGGGAAGGAAGGCAACCCCCGCCGCGAGCCCCGCCGTTGCTCCGAACTCGACCCAGCCCGCCCGGCTGGCGACCGCCTTCTCGTAGTCCTCGTGGGTTTTGAGGTTGGTCGCCTCGACCTGGTCGGCGCGGGACTGGTCGAGCATGCCCTGTACCTCGGCGCCCGTGCGCACGGTCGCCCTGGCGGCGCCCTCGCTGATCTTCCCGTCCGGGCCGACGGTCTCTTCGAGGGCGCTGCGGGTGTAGACCTGCTCGGCGGCGGAGACGGTCGCGTAGGCGTCCGGATGCTGCCCCAGGGTGCTGAGGAAGCCCCGTACGACGCTCCGCCCGTTCCCGTCCGCCGTGTCCGCGAAGTCGACGTGTCCGTCCGGATTCCTGCCCGGCGCGAACACGCTCTGCGAATCGTTCTTGTCCAGCGCCCAGTTGATGTCGTCGATGTAGCCGGCGCCCATGGTGCCGAGGCTGTCGGCCATCGCCTCGTGGTGCTTCTTCAGCAGCTCGGGGTCGGAGCCGTACTTCTCCATGACCTTCTGCATGATCGCGGCGTTGTCCGCGTCCCGCACCACATGGCCGTCCGGGCGCCCGGCCGGGTAGCCGAGGGTCGCCGCCTCCAGGGCGTGGCCGAGGGCGTCGGGCATCTGGTTGAGCGACGCCTTGTACTCGTCCGGGTCCGTCGAGTTGGTGTCGGGGAAGGACTTCCACTTCTCGTCGCTGAAGAAGTCGAGGTAGTTGTCGATCGCGTGGCCGTCCTTGTCCTTCCCGAGAGCGGCCGTGGCACCGTGATTCACCGTGCCGTCCTCGTTGTACGCCGTCGGTGGGTCGGCGAAGAAGTGCTTTGCCGCGTCAGGGCTGTTGCCGAGGGCTTCGAGCATGGCGGTGGCGGGGTCGTATCCGGCTCCGTTCACGCCGGAGGGGTTGAACTGGTTCTTCAACCAGCCGTTCACCTGTTTGTTCTCAGCGAACAAGTAGGGTTCCTTGGCGTGCAGTTGAGCCACATGCTCCGCTATCGGGTTGAGGAACCGGGCGTCGTAGTTGCCGTTCCGCATGATCCCGCCGAGCAGTTGGTAGCCGAACGGGCCGCCGTAGTCGTGCTTGGCCAGCGGGATGCGCTCGGGGCCCAACTTGCGTAGCTCCGGGCCCCACTTGTTGGTGAAGTCCTTGTCGTGGGAGGCGGTGGCGAGGTTGAGGCCGAGGTTCTTCTGGAGTTCCTGGACGTCCTTGAGGCGCTCCGGATCGACCTTGCTGTAGTCGTACGTGTCCGTGGAGAGCTGGCCGAAGAAGGCGAGCGACTTCTCGGGGCCGAGCGTGCCGTAGAAGTCCTTGGCGAATTCCTTCGACGCACTGTTGTCCTTCAACAGCTCGTTGAGCTGCTGGAGTTCGGCATGGGTGAGGTCCCGGCCCTTGGCCGCGAGAGCGGCGGCGCGGGCGGCCTCCTCCTGGTCCAGCTTGGTGTACGTGGGAGGGCTGAAGTCCTTGCGGTCGGTGACGTTGGCCTCAAGGGCGTTCTTGAGGGCGAGGTCGGTGTCGTTGCAGTTGTCGACGATGAGGTCGATCCTCTTCTGCCACGACTCGATGTTCTTCCTCTCCTGCCCGATGAGGTCGATGTAGTCGGGGTCGTGCCGCGCCATGCGAAGTTCGGACAACGGCTTCCGCGCAGTGACCTTGCCCTTGCCGTCCACGCGGATGCCGGCCGCGGGCCCCTCGTGGTCCCGGATGCCGACCAGGTCGTCGTGGGCCTGCTTGATGGCCGCGTAGCCGTCTTCCAGGATCAGCTTCACGCCCTTGGCCTCGGCCGCGGCGTCCGCGAACTCCTTGACCGTCTTGCCGATGAACGCCTTGGTGACGCCCGCGTTGACGCCCTCCCAGTCGGCCTTGTCCGCCTTCGCCTTCATCCCGTCGGCGGCGTCCGTGGCGAGCTTGTCCAGCTTCCCCGCCATCTCCGACCAGTCGTCGGCGGCGGCCTTCAGCTTCCCCAGCGGGGCGTCGATGATGTCCTCGTACTTCAGCATGCCGTGCGCTCCCCCGAGCCCTATTTCATGTCGTCCGTGAGCGCGGAGATCTGCGCCAGTTCTCCCACGATCTTCACCTCGTCCTTGGCGTGCCGGGCCTTGCTGTAGTCGAGGTGGTTGGAGATCTGCCCGCAGGCGTCCAGCAGCGTCCTCAGATGCGTCTGCCAGAAGTCGTGCACCTTCAGCACGGCCGCACCGCTCGCGAAGTCGTGGTTGGTCAGCGCCGTAGCCGCGTCGAACGTGGAGGCACGGGCGACGTCGCCGTCCTTACCCAGCCGTCCCAGCAGGTCGTACGCGTCGTTGCCGATGGCGCCGAGGTCGTCCCGGTTGACCACCAGGCCGTAGCCGCCCCCGCCGTCCTCGGCCGGAACGCTGTTCAGCAGTACTGCACTTCGCTCGGACGCCGCCGCCCGCAGCTCTGCCCACTCCTGGTCGAACGCCACCGCTTCCCCCAAGTCCCTGGCCCGCCACCACCATAGCCACGGTGGCCTCGGCCCGATCAAGTCCCTCGTTCGGTGACCGAGTTCAGTGACAGGGCGAGGCACGGCGGCCGCGCGTGCGGGCGGCGCCGTGCCTCGCCGGGTGAAGCGGAGGACCCGGGCGGGTCAGGACGGAGGCTGGAGGACCGAGTCCACGACGTAGATGGTGGCGTTCGCGGCCTTGATGTTGCCGCAGACGATGCTCGCCTTGCCGTTGACCTTGAAGTCGCTGCCCGAGCCGGACGTGGTCAGCTTGCCGCCCTCCACCGTGGTGAAGGAGCCGTTGGACAGCTGGTCCGGCGTGATCTTCTTGTCCACGACGTGGTAGCTGAGCACCTTCTTCAGCTGCCCCTCGTTGCTGAGCAGGGAGGAGAGCTGGGACGCGGTCACCTTCTTGAAGGCGTCGTTGTCGGGCGCGAAGACGGTGATGTCGGACTTGCCGTTCAGGGTGTCGGTGAGGTGCGCCCGCACCGCCGCCGAGACCAGCTGGCTCAGCTGCGGGTACGCGGCCGCGGCATCCACGACCTTGTCCTTGGCCGTGTCGGCCTTCTGGGAGAGCGCCGAGCAGCCCGATCCGAACGTTCCCGAGGGGCTGGGTGACGGTTCCTGTGCGCTGCTCTGGGATGTGAGAGCACCGAGCGCGAGCGGGATGGCGGCCAGCGCCGCGCCGGTGAACCTGACCGTGTGCATGTGGATGAGCCTCATCGCACTCCCTCCCATGGAGGTGTGAGCGCCGCGAAGGCGGCTTGCGGGGCAAGCCCTCTCTGCTGAGCGGGGGCCTGCACGACCACGCCCCGGGCAGCTCCGCCCGGTCCTTGGCAAGGATAGGCAGCGCGGCTCGGGGGCCGCATCTCGAGCCGGGCGGCGACGACTCCCACCCCGGTCGCCGCACGGCCCCTCGCCCGCTACGACAGGTCTTTGCGCATCACCGTGCACATGGTTTCGTGACGACGCGGGGTTCCGTCGGAGGTCTGCTCGTCCCACGCGTCCGGCCGACGGTCGCGGGCGACGTAACCGAGGCGTTGGTAGAGCGCGCGGGCACGCGGATTGTCGTCCTCGACGCTCAGTTCCGCGTATCGCAGTCCGCGGTCCTTGATGCGCTGTTCCGCTGCCGAGACGAGAACGGTGCCGATACCGCAGGACTGCAGTGCGGGATGGACGGCCAGTTGCCACAGCGTGCCCACCCCGTGCTCGACCAGGTAGTCGACGCCCCCCTTGGCGATCGGAACGTCATTGCGTGCGCAGACGGCCAGATAGTCGACCTCGCCGGACCGCACCCGCTCCAACTGCCGCTCCACGCCAGCCAGATGGAGCGGGGTCCCCGCCCAGCCGCACGATGCGAGATCCGCGTGCGTCAGCTCCCGCACGGTCAGGCTCAACACCACATCAATCACTCGCATCGCCTCCGGCACGCCGGCATACGCCTCGGCGGAACCTGGAGCAACCCGATTCCCTTGCCCGTACCGTCCACGTCCCTGGACACTGAACCGGCCGGGCACACCTGGGGAAGGGCGTTCATGCCGGACATGCCGGAGGGTGGGATCGCGGGCGAGACGACCGTCCTCATCCCCGCCACCGAACAGCATCTGCCGCTGCTCGCCGACTGGTTCGCCGACCCCGCGTTCGTCCGCCACTGGGGCGGACGGCCGCTCACGCGCGAGGAAGTGTCCGCGAAGTACACCGGCCGACGCCGCCCTGCGGTCGTGTCCCTGCTGGTCCTCAGGGACGCCGTCCCCGTGGGTTACGCGCAGTACGTCTCCACAGGCCCCCGCGAAGGCGGCATCGACCTGGTCCTCCACCCGAGCGCCCAGGGCCGGGGCCTCGGTCCCGACGCCGCGCGTGCGCTGGTCCGGCACCTCCACACCGTCCTGGGCTGGGACCGGGTGACCGTCGACCCGGAGTCGTCCGACCCTCGTGCCGTCAGGGCGTGGCACAAGACGGGCTTCCGCGTGACCGGCACCCTGGGAAGCCGTCTGCTGATGGAGTACCGCCCGAGGGGCGCGGCGGCCGAGTGACACCGTGCCCGGTTCCGACCGGTCGGCCGATCCGCCCCGCCTCCTCCGTCAGACTTCGCCCCATGACCACATACCGCGCCTCGACCAGTCCCTTCGATCTGTCCGGCCGGGTGGCGGTGGTGACCGGCGCCGCCCGGGGCATCGGGCGGTCGGCCGCGGTCGCGCTCGCGGCGTCGCTCGACCCGGGCCAGTACGGAATCACCGTCAACGCCGTCGTGCCGGGCCTGGCCGCCAGACGCCCTCTCGGCGTGCCGTGGATCGGCTCGGACGCCGTCGCCCCGGCCGTCGTCTACCTCGCCTCCGACGCGGCCCGGATGGTGTCCGGCACCGCCCTGTCGGTCACCGGGTGCGACGGCGCACGCCTCACGGCGTGATCCCGGGTGCGGTGCGGCCGGTCACCCTCGTGTGTCAGCCGCCGTAGCCGTAGCCCGGCTCGTGGCTGGGTGCGGGCTTCGTCGGGGTGGGGGTCGGGGACTGCGTGGCCGGAGGTGTGGTCGGCGGAACGGTGACCGGGGGAACCGTGACCGGCGGGACGGTGACGGGAGGGACCGTGACCGGCGGGATCGTCACCGGGGGGAGGGTGACGGGGGGATCGGTCACCGGAGGGACGGTGACGGGGGGCACGGTGACCGGAGGGACGGTGCTGGGCGGCACGGTGACCGGCGGAATCGTGGTGGGCGGCACCGTCACCGGAGGCGTGGTGGTGGCCGGGGGCGTGGTCACCGGCGGCGAGGTGGGGCTGTCGCAGGTGACATCGACGTGCCCCAGCTCGACATCGACGAGAGGCCCGTCGTAGACGACCTGCCCGTCCTCGTCGCGCAGGACGCCGGAGATGGTGACGTCCAGACCGGCCCGGGCGGAGGTCTGCGGCCGGTAGCCGCCGCCGGCCGGGTCCTCGATACGGTCGTACCGGACGGTGAGGGTCGCGGTGCTGACGCCGTCGGCGCCCAATTCCGCTCCGGTGACGTCGAGTTGGGTCGTGCCAGTGGGTACCTGGCGGCCCAGGACACCGATGGTGTCGGAGTCGGTGCGCGCGTAGGCGAGCGCCAGCGGGCCGATCGGCGCGGGGAGGCACTCGGCGTAGGCGTCCAGGGAGCCCACGCTGAGGAAGTCCCGCTGGTTCAGCGACAAGGTGAACCCGGACGCCTGCGCCTGCGCCCAGTTCCGCGTCGGCTCGGCGTTCGTCCTGGCCACCGCCTGACCTCGTACGGTCAGGCGGTCCAGCACTCCGGACGGGTCGGAGAGATCCCCCTGGTCCAGCCCCCCGTTCGGCGGCGAACCAGCCGTGCCGAACGTACCGCTGAAGCCGCTGAGTCCGGCCTCGGGCACGTCGGAGACGGTGAGGTCGGCCAGGACACTGGTGGCCACGTCCCCCTCCGCCGCCAGGGCCCCCGGACTGGCCGTCGCAAAGCAGGCACCGGTCAGAGCAGCGGCCGTACAGACGGCGAGCGCGGCACGGACGGGGGAGCGCCGGAGTTCACGCCGTACGCGGCGGAGAGTTGTCGTCGACATGCCCTTATGGGAGCCGACGGACGCCACGAGTCGAGGAATCCACCGCCGAACAGGTGTGTCGCGCATCTTTCGCCGGCACGCGGCGAGCGAGCGTCAACGCCCGCAGAAACGCGGGAAAGCGGGACAACCGCCCTGCTTCACGGGCCCGCAAGCTCGGCCTGGTGCTGTTCGTGCCACAACAGGCCGAGCTGTGCGATCAGTTCAGCGATCACGTGAACCGAAGACCCGTGATCCTCGGGTCGCTGATGATCGCTGCGCGAAGTGCGTCCCTCACCACATCTCCCGCTCACCGTGCACGCGCTCGTCAGCTGTGCCGGAGGGGCAGATTCTCGCCGAGCGGTCGGCCTCTCACATGACGAGCAGCCCCGACTCCATGGCCCGGACGACCGCCAGAGTCCGGTTCGGGCAGTTGAGCTTGGCCAGAATGATGCCGACCGTGCGCTTGACCCCGTGTTCGGAGACATTCAGCGAACGGGCGACCTGCCGGTTGCTGAGCCCCTCGGCGATCAGGCGCAGCACCTGATGTTCACGTGCCGTCAGGGATATCGCCGACGCGCACTTCGAGGTGTTTCCGTCCCCGACCTGGTCGGACGCCGTCACGGACCGTCGGGCCAGGGTCGCGGACACATGGAAGCGTCTGGCCTGCACATCGACGATCGCCGCACGCAGGGACTCGGGGCAGAGGTCGGCCCAGTCCAGGAAGCCGTTCGCGTGATCGGCCCAGGACTGCTCGACCACGTCCGACGGGTCCACCAGGATCAGTACGGGCGTGTCGTGCCTGCGCAGCCTTTCGGAGATCTCGTCGGGTACGGACTCCAGGGCAGCGCTGTCCGAGATGACCAGCCAGCCGCTGGAGAGGGACGAGAGATCTTCGGCATTCGTCACGGATTGGACGGTCAACTGGATGTCGAGTGAACCAAGCATTCCCTCGATACTGTATCGACGGATTTCGTCTTCGATGATCAACGCTATAGCGGTACGCGACCAAAGCCGTTCGGTGCGCATGGAAACTCGTCCGTCACGTACGTCAGGCGCCATGTCATCTATCCGAATGCTGTAGTTCTCGCACTTCCTGTCACTCGATATCGGTTGCCAGAATAACCTGCTCTTCACGCTGTCCATGTCAACGATTCCCCCGTTGCCCATGTCACTTCCCCCGTTTAATTATGCCGCAATCCGGAAGGTTTACTTCCTGATACGTGAGCATGGCACGGAGTGACGCCGACTGTCTACCCCACAGTGATCAGCCCCGTTCGATCACGAGGGCATCTCCGGAGAGAAACTTCAAGTAAAAAATTCACACAGGACCTCGGGGCTGCGGGGGCTGTTTGCCGCGTTCGATGGTCCCGGCCCGATCGCTTATGCGCCTATGCCGGGTTCATCCCGACGATTCCGGGGGGGCGTGCGGTGCACCGGGAGAGGGTGGGGGCGGCCTCGACGGCTCGGACGTCGTGCGTCATGGGGGCCTGTCGGGTGTGGCCGGCGGAATGCCCGTGGACAGCCGGGCTGAAGGCTTCGGGCGCGGATTCGGTCTCGGGCTCGGACCGCACCGTGGGCGGCCGGGCGCGCGCGGGAAGGCGGCGAGCGGCCCGGCGGGGGCGGGGCGGTGATCGCCCCGCGTCGGCGGCGCCCGCGGTGTCACCGCGGGCGCCGCGTGTTCAGGCGGGCTGGACGGTGACGGTGCAGAGACGCTTGGTCGCGCGGGTCAGAGCCACGTACAGGTCCCTCTCGCCGCCGGGACGGGCCGTGATGATCTCCTCGGGGTCCACGACGACGACCCCGTCGAATTCGAGGCCGCGTGCTTCGGACGCGGGCACGACGCGTGCGTGGTGAGCGATGCCCCGGGCCGTCAGTTCGCTCACCCTGCCGTCCGCGCAGATCACTCCCAGGAGCTCGCCCGGATGCGTGGTGCTCTGGGCGCGCAGTTCCTGGACGGTGGCGGCGGCCAACTCGTGCGGGGAGGTGGTCACGGTGCGAGGGCTCTCACCGCTCCGCAGTGACCGTGTGGGCTTCTGGTCGGGGGCGATCCGCGCGAGCAGGTCCCGGACGCTCTCCAGGATTTCCCGCGTGGTGCGATAGCTGACGGTCAGGTTGTAGAGCTTGAACCGAGGTCCGACGTGAGGGCTCAGCGCTTCCTTCCAGTCGCATGCGGTCGCGACCGGGCCCGCCTGGGCGAAGTCCCCCACCAGAGTCATCGCCCTCGCCGGGCAGCGGCGGACGATCATCCGCCACTGCATGGCGGTCAGTTCCTGCGCCTCGTCGACGACGACGTGCCCGTACGTCCGTTCCGGGGGGCCGTCGACCAGGCTCGCCGCCTCGTCCAGCAAGGCCACGTCCGCATCGGTCCACGGGTCGTCCGGGCCTCGCAGCAGAAGGGACCGCTCCTGGGCGGTCAGGCGGGGCAGGTACTCGGCGAGAGCGTCGGCATCCGTCAGGAGCGCCTTCACGAGGTCGGCCGGTACCAGCCGTGGCCACAACGTCTCGACCGCCCGGTCGACGCCCTCGTCGTCGAGGAGATCGGCCCGGATGGCGTCCAGGTCCAGCTCGTGGACCGGCCCCGGGTCGTCCGCGCCTTCGGCACGGCGCTGAGCGACGCCCGTGAACCGGTCGAGGTTGATGCCCGTCATCCTCTCGGCATCGACGTCGATCTGTTCGAGGACCTCGCTCATGTCCCGTTGCATCGCGTCGGTGACGGTGTCGACCAGGAGTTCCTTGAACGCCTGGCGCGCGGGGTTGTGCCCCGGTACGGCTCGGACTGCGGCCTCACGTGCCATGGCGACCTCCTCGCCGGAGACATGGACCCGTTCCTGTCCGACCCGCACGGTGAAATCGCCGGCCGGAGCCTGGTGGACGCGCAGCAGACCGGCCAGCGCGTCGGCGAGGTCGGCACCGCCCTTGAGCCGCGCCCTGTCGAACGGGTCCACCGCGTCCGTGGAGACCCCGGCCAGTTCCTGGCAGGTCGCCAGGACGACGTCGTTCTCGCCCAGCGAGGGGAGTACCTGGGAGATGTACTCGAGGAACCGGGCGTTCGGCCCCACCACGAGGACGCCCTCCTCGGCGGCGCGCGGGAACGCGTACAGGACGTAGGCCGCCCGGTGCAGGGCGACCACGGTCTTTCCCGTGCCGGGGCCGCCCTGGACCACGGTCACCCCGCGGTGGGCGGAGCGGACGATCTCGTCCTGCTCGGCCTGGAGCGTCGCGACGGCCGCCTGCATCATGCCCGTACGCCGTGCCGACAGAGCCTCGGTCAGCGGACCGTCCCCCACGACGTCGTCGTCGGTGGGAGCGGTCCCGTCCAGGAGCTCGTCGCTCACCGAGATGACCGTGCGCTCCTCCAGACGCAGGTGCCGGCGCCGCCGCAGATCCATCGGGTGGACCGGCGTCGCCTCGTAGAAAGGACGTGCCGCGTTCGCACGCCAGTCCACGAGCAGAGGCAGATCGTCCTCCTCCGTCTGCAGTCCGATGCGCCCGATGCGCAGGGCCGTGCCGTCCGTCCAGTCGATGCGCCCGAAGACCAGCCCCTTCTCGGCGCCCTCCAGCCGGCCGATCTCCTTGGACAGCCGCTCGGCGGCGATCTCCCTCTCGTATGCCTCCCCCGCACTCTCCGCCTTGGCCCTCAGCACGCTCGCCCGGCTCTCGCGGGCCTCGGAAAGCCGCTCGGTGAGCAACGCGTACAAGGAGGAGACGTAATCCCGCTCCGCTTCCACCGCACGCACAGCGGGATCATTCATGGTCGACAACCGGGGACTCCTTCGGGTCGGGCGAGACATACGGGGTTGAGATCTTCCGCCGGGAATCGGACCGCTCCGCCGGGCGACGGACCGGTGGACTCGCCCGTTCCGGTCCGGGTTCCCGTCCGCGTCCACCCCGTCAGGCGGTGGAATGAGGCTCGGCGCTGCGGGCCCCTTCGTACTCCGGCTCCGGTGCCGGGTTCTTCTTCCCGGCAGCGGGCAGGGCGATCATCAGCACGACCACCGCGACGAGCGTGATGAGCATGATCCAGACCGCACCGACGTGCATGGCGTGGATGAACGCCCGATCGGCGGCCCGTGCGAGAGCGGGCTGATCGATCGTGGCGGCGACATGGCGGGCCTGTTCGGCGGAGACCCGGGAGTTGTCCCGCACCGCCTCCGGGACGGATCCCAGCGAGGGTTCGATCGCGTCCCGGTACGCGATCGACATGATCGTGCCGCCCACCGCGATCCCGATCACGCTGCCGACCTGCCGCGCCGTGTTGGTGACGGCCGACCCGGCACCGGACCGCTCCAGCGGAAGGCTGCTGAGCAGTGCGCCGGTCACCGGGGCCATCACCATGCCGACGGAGAGGCCCTGCGCCAGCAGCAGGAGAGCGATCCAGAGGAGCGGGGTGTGCAGATCGAGGAATCCGACCGCGCCCATGGTGAGCGCCGCCACCGTGAGCGCCGGCACGGCGACGGGGCGCAGTGACCACCGGCGGACGAGACGGGCGCCCAGGGGCGCGCCCACGACGGCGCCGACGGCCGTCGGGACATTGGCCAGACCGGCCTTCATCGGTGAGTAGCCCAGCGCGCCCTGCATGTAGAACGCGTTGTAGAAGGTGATGGCGGCGACGGAGAAGAACAGCAACGCCATGGACGCGTTGCCACCGCCGAACATCCGCTGGGCGAGCAGCCGGGGATCGAAACTCGGTGCCTCGGTCCGCAATTCGACGAGCACGAAGACGACCAGCAGGGCGATCCCGGCCGCGGTCGGTGCCCAGACGTCCCAACGGCTCCAGTCGTCCACCTGCCCCGCACGGATCACGCCGTAGGTCAGCGCCGCGAGTCCGGTGATGGACAGCAGGATCCCGGCCGGGTCCATCGGCCGCACGGAGGGGCTGCGGAAATTGGGGACCAGGAAGACGATCCCGGTCAGTGCCACCACGATGATCGGGACGTTGACGAGGAAGACCGAACCCCACCAGAAATGGCCGAGCAGAAGTCCCGCCAGCACCGGGCCCGCCGCCATTCCGACACCGGTGGATGTCGAGGAAATGGCGATCGCGGTTGCCCGCCCGGCGCCGGTGAAGGTCCACAGCAGAATGGCGAAGTTGGCCGGCATGATCAGTGCGGCGCCGACTCCCATCGCGGCCCGCGCGGCGATCAGCTGGCCCGCGTCGCCCGCGTACGCCGCCCAGATCGAGGCCCCGGCGAAGATCACCAGGCCGATGGCGAGCACATTCCGGTGGCCGAAGCTGTCGCCCATCGCGCCGGCGGTGAACATCAGGGTCGCGAAGACCAGGGTGTAGGCGCCGGTGGCCCATTGCAGCTCGGCCGGGCTGGCACCCAGTCCCTGGACCGGGTCGGCAAGGGTCTCCAGAGTGATACTGAGAACGGTGTTGTCCAGCCAGATCAGCAGCGAACACACCATGAGTACGGCGAGAATTAACCGTTGCCTGGATTTCGGCAATGTCGGAGGCGCGGTCATGACCACCTTCGAATATCGATCGGCGGGAGTTTGAACGACGCGACTATAAACAGGCCCTACAACACTGTCAAGCTCATGTTTTCGCGCCGACACGGTTGCAATCGGGCGACCTCTATGCCTCCGACGGATTTGCAGAAAGCTCCATCCTGTGCCTCCGCAGAATTTGCGGATCGAATAGTTTTCTGCCTCCGCTGAATTGCCGGGCCGGAAGAATTCACCTTCCTCGGTGGTTGCGGCCGAGGCAATTCTTTGCCTTCGGGGACCTGAACTGTCGCGCGGCGCCCCCGCGGCGGACGGACGAGCCCGAGCTCGCCGCGCGGGCGGCGTGCTCGGGCTCAGGCTCGGGCAGAGCTGTCAGGCGCCTCCGTTCCTCCGTTCCGACGGTCCGGCCCTCACCGGCCGCCGAGTGAGTCCAGCCAGCGCCGCAGATGCGCGGCGGTCTCCGGCGCCCGCTCCTCGATGATCGAGAAGTGATCCGCCTCGATGTGCTCGATCGGTCCACGGTGCTGCCAGGCCGGGACCGGATCGCTGTCTCCGAAGGTGCTCAGCGTCAGGGTGGCCCGCAGATTCAGGGTGGGTGCGGCGATCGGTTCGGCCTCGCGATCGGGGTAGATGCGCGCGTAGCCGCCCATGGCGAGCAGGCCGTGGTCGTCCACGGGGGTCAGGGCGTTGTTCCGGGACAGGATCTGCCCCAGCGCGTCGGTGAGCACGTGGCGGTTGAGTTCGATGTCGTCCGGGGAGTAGGTGTCGATCATCGCGACGCCCGCCAGTGTGCCGCCGTCGTCCTCGATCCGCCGGGCGACCGCATGGGCGATCGCGCCACCGGCCGAATAGCCGATGAGCGCCACCGGGCCTCGGCCGAGCTCCGCCGCGACGCTCGCGGCGAGGCTCTCGATCGCCGCCGTCCAGGTCGGTGGCAGGTCGTCACCCGCGCGCGTGCCGGGCAGCCGCAGCGCGCTGACCCGCCGCTCGCCGCCCAGTTCACGGGCGAGGCGCGCGAACTGGTGGGAACCCGATCCCGCGAGGAACGAGGGGATGCAGACCAGTGCCGGTGCCGTGTCGCCGCGCGCCAGGAGCTGCGCGGCCGGGCCCCGGGTGGCGGCCTCGTCGGCGGAGTACAGGGGCATCAGGGCGGCGCTCGCGGTCAGCAGCGGCATCGCCGCCGCCAGCTCACCGCGGCGATGCGCCGCCGACACCAGCTCGGTGATCGTGCCGCGCACGCCGGCCGGTACCTGCTCGGCCACGCCGGTTCCGGACTCCTCGATCCGCGACCGCACCAGCTTCGCCACGTCGGCGGCGGTCGGGTGGTCGAAGATCAGCGTCGACGGCAACGTCAGCTCGGTCAGCTGTGCCAGCCGGTTCCGGAACTCGACGGCACCGAGGGAGTCGAACCCCAGCTCGGTGAACGGCGCGTCCGGGTCGATCGCGTCACCGGAGAGGTGGCCGAGGACCGCGGCCGCGACGTGGCGTACCTCGCGCAGGACCGCGGCGCCGAGCTCGGCGTCGGGCAGGGCGGCCAGCTGCCGCGCCAGGCTGACACCGGCGCTAGCGGTGACCCGGGGGGCCCGGATCATGCCGCGCAGCACCGCGGGCAGGGTGCCGCCGCGTGCCAGGGCGGTGAACGCCGCCGTGTCCAGCAGCGCCGTCATCGGTGTCGCCCGGTCGGTCTCCAGCGCGTGGTCGAACAGCGCCATCCCGGAATCCGGGTCGATCGGGACCAGGCCCAGCCTGGCCCGGATCTGGCGGGCGTACTGCTCGGCACCGTCCCCGCTGAGCGTCCCTGCCATGCCGACGGTCCACAGCCCCCAGGCCAGGGAGTGCGCGGGCAGGCCCGCACCGCGCCGCAGGCGTGCCAGGGCGTCGAGCGCGCTGTTCGCGGCGGCGTAGTTGCCCTGTCCTTGTCCGCCGAGCAGCGGGGCCGCGGACGAGAAGAGCACGAACGCCGACAGATCCAGATCGCGCGTCAGCTCGTGCAGATGCCATGCCGCGTCGATCTTCGGCGCCAGCACCCGTGTCGTCCGCTCGGCGGTCAGGGTGTCGAGTGTGCCGTCGTCCAGGACGCCCGCCGCGTGGATGACTGCGGTCAGCGGCGCGTCGGCACCGATGCCGGCCAACAGGTCCTGGACAGCGGCGCGTTCGGTGACGTCGCACGCCACGACCTCGACGTGGGCGCCGTGGCCGGTCAGCTCGGCGGTCAGTTCGGCGGCGCCGTCGGCGGCTGCGCCGCGTCGCGACACCAGCAGCAGCCGCCGTGCGCCGTGCGCCGTGACAAGATGCCGGGCGACGATCGCACCGATGCCGCCGGTGCCGCCGGTGATGAGCACGGTGCCCCGGTCGAACGACGGCGGCGCGTCCGCTCCGGTGGCGGGCAGCGACCGCAGTCGCGGTGCCAGGAGCCGTCCCCCGCGCACGGCCAGGTGCGGTTCGTCCTGTGCCACGGCGTCGGCGAGCGAGGCGAGCGGCAGGGCGTCGCCGTCGTGGTCGATGAGCAGGAAACGGCCCGGATGCTCGGCCTGTGCGCTGCGCACGAGGCCCGCCACGGCGGCCCCGGCCAGATCGGGCTCCTCGCCGGGCAGCCCCGCGGCCGTGCGGGTCACGATCACGAGCCGACCGGGGTGAGCGGCGCCCGTCCAGTTCTGCAACAGGGCGAGCGTCGTCAGGACGCCGGTGTGGACGTCCGCCGCGCCCGCTCCTGTCCCGCGGGGCGCCTGCCACACCACCGTGTCGGGAACGTCCCCCAGTCCCGCGAGCCCGGCCGGATCGGCACAGCTCGTCACGGGCGCCGGGGCGTCGACGGCCTCCGGGTCACCCAGTACGACGACGCGCCCCGCGTCCGCCTCCGGGACGGCGGGCACGGCGACCCATTCCACGTCGAACAGCGGTGCCGCGCCGCGCAGCTCGGCCAGCGCCTGCGGCTCGATCGGGCGGGACCGCACCGATTCCACGCTCAGCACGAGGGCACCGGTCGCGTCGGCCGCGTCCACGCGCAGGGTGTCCGGTGCGATGCGGGCGACACGGACGCGCAGGGCGCCCACGCCGGACTGTGCCACCTGGACACCGTCGAAGGCGAAAGGGAGGGGCGGCCGGCCGTCGGGCCCGCCCTCGACGAGAGGTCCGACCGCCGCGTGGAGCACCGCGTCCAGCAGTGCCGGGTGCAGCCCGAAGTCGGTGGCGCGCGCCGCGCTGTCGGGGTCGAGCGCCAGGTCGGCGAAGACCTCCTCCCCACGGATCCAGGCGGCGCGAACACCCTGGAACACCGGGCCGTACCCGAAGCCGAGGTCGGCGAGCGCGCGGTACACCTGCTCCGCGTCGACCGGCTCGCCCGCCGCCGGAGGCCACGCGCGGGACCAGTCCGGTGCCGGGACCGGTGCGGCGGGCGTGAGCAGGCCATGGGCGTGCGGCACCCAGGCGTCGGCGACGCGGGCATGGGCGGTCACGGTCCGGTGCCCGGCCGCGTCGGGTTCGCCCACGGTGAGCTGGAGGTCCGCGGTGCCGTCGGCCGGGAGGACCAGCGGCGCCGCGAGGACCAGTTCAGCCAGCCGTGGCACACCGAGCCGGGCGCCGGCCGCCAGGGCCAGTTCCACGAATCCGGCCCCTGGCATCATGACCGCGCCCAGGACCGTGTGGTCGGCGAGCCAGGGGTGCGTGCGCAGCGAGAGCCTGCCGGTGAACAGCCATTCGTCCTTGCCGGCGAGCTGCATCTGGGTGTGCAGCAGCGGATGGCCGGCCGAGTCGGCGCCGGCGAGCGGCGCTGCGGCCTCCGCGGGCAGCAGCCAGAAGCGTTCGTGCTGGAAGGGATAGGCGGGCAGGGTGATCCGTGCCTGCGGTCGCGCTCCGAAGTAGTCGGACCACCGCACCGGCCGGCCCGCGCAGTGCGCGGTGGCCAGCGCGGCGACCAGCTGTCCGGGTTCGTCGACGGTGCGGCGGGACGCCGCGACCACCGAGGCGGGGGCCGCGACGTCGGCCGCCGCGGTGGCGCGGGTCATGGCCGTCAGCACCGCGTCCGGGCCGAGCTCGACGAACAGGCTCACGCCCGAGTCGAGCAGGGACCGCACCGCCGGGGCGAAGCGCACCGCCTCGCGCACCTGCCGTACCCAGTACTCGGGCGTGCCCACCTCTGCGCCGGCCAACGCGCCGGTGACCGTGGAGCACAGAGGGACGCGCGGCTCACGGTACGTCAGGCCGGCGGCGATCTCCGCGAACTCGGCCAGCATCGGGTCCATCAGGGCGGAGTGGAACGCGTGGCTCACCCGCAGCCTGCTGGTCCTGACGCCTTCGGCCACGAGCCTCGACTCGACCGCCGAGACCGCGTCGGCGTCTCCGGAGAGGACCACCGCGTCGGGGGCGTTCACCGCGGCCAGGGAGACCGCGCCGACTGCCGGACCGGCGTCGGCCGCCGCCAGCAGCTCCAGGGCCCGCCCTTCCGGCACCGCGGCGGCCAGCATGCTCCCGCCCGCCGGCAGCGCCCCCATCAAACGGCCCCGGGCCGCGACGAGGGTGCACGCGTCCGGCAACGACCACACACCGGCCACGTGGGCCGCGGCCAGCTCGCCGATCGAGTGCCCGGCGACCACGTCCGGCGTCACGCCCAGCGACTCGACGAGGCGGTACATCGCCACCTCGAACGCGAACAGCGCGGGCTGGGTGTACTCGGTGCGGTCGAGCAGCGTCTCGTCGGCCGCGCCGAACATCACGTCCCGCAGCGAGTGCTCCAGGTGGGCGTCGAACTCCGCGCACACCTCGTCGAGCGCCGCCGCGAAGGCGGGGAACGCCTGGTACAGGCCGGCGCCCATCCCGGTCCGCTGGGCGCCCTGGCCGGTGAACAGGAACGCGGTCGTCCCGGTCCGGCCGGCGTCGTCGGCGATGCCCGGTCCCGGCTCGTCGGCCGCCAGGCGCGCCAGGGCGGCGAGCAGTGTCTCCCGGTCCTGGCCCACGGCGGCCGCGCGCCGGTCGAACCGCGCGCGGTGCAGTGCCAGCGTCACCGCGACATCGGTGAGGTCGAGCTCCGGACGTTCGCTCAGCGCGTCGTGCAGACGGCGCGCCTGGGACCGCAGCGCGGCGGGTGTCCGCGCGGACAACAGCAGCGGCACGGCCGGCGGGCGGGGTGGATCGACCGGCCGGGGCGGGGCCGGGGGCGCCTCCTCCAGGATCACGTGCGCATTGGTCCCGCTGATCCCGAACGACGACACCCCCGCCCGGCGCGGGCGATTGCCGGCGGGCCACGGCTCGGCCTCGGTCAGGATCCGTACCGCGTCCGCCGGCCACTCCACGTGCGGTGACGGCTCGTCGACGTGCAGGGTGGGCGGCAGCGTCTCGTGCCGCAGCGCCTGGACCATCTTGATCACACCGCCGACACCGGCAGCGGCCTGCGCGTGCCCGATGTTCGACTTCAGCGACCCGATCCGCAGCGGCTCGGCCCGGTCCTGGCCGTAGGCGTTGATCAGCGCCTGTGCCTCGATCGGGTCACCCAGCGTGGTGCCGGTACCGTGCGCCTCCACGGCGTCCACCTCGGCCGCCGACACCCCTGCCCTGGCCAGCGCCTGGGCGATCACCCGCTCCTGAGAGGGTCCGTTCGGTGCGGTCAGGCCGTTGCTCGCGCCGTCCTGGTTGACCGCGCTGCCGCGGATCACGGCCAGCACGGGGCGCCCGTTGCGCTGTGCGTCGGACAACCGCTCCAGGGCGAGCACGCCGACGCCCTCGGCCCACGCGACACCGTCCGCGGCGCTCGAGAACGCCTTGCAGCGCCCGTCCGGTGACAGGGCCCGCTGCCGGGAGAACTCCTGGAACAGCATCGGGGTGGACATGACCGTCACCCCGCTGGCCAGGACCAGCGACGTCTCCCCGGCGCACAGTGCCTGCACCGCCAGGTGCAGGGCCACCAGCGACGACGAGCACGCCGTGTCCACCGTCACCGCGGGTCCTTCCAGACCAAGGGCATAGGACACCCGGCCGGACACGACGCTGCCGCCCGATCCGGTCGCTAGATAGCCTTCCGCGGCACCGTCGGCGGCCTCGCGCGCCGTGTGGCCGTAGTCCTGGTACATGACGCCGGCGTACACCCCGGTGTCGCTGCCGCGCAGGGAGGCCGGGTCGATACCGGCGTCCTCAAGCGCTTCCCAGGACGCTTCGAGCAGCAGCCGCTGCTGCGGGTCCATCGCCGCTGCCTCACGGGGGCCGATGCCGAAGAAGGCGGCATCGAAATCACCGGCGGCGCGCAGGAATCCGCCTTCCCGTGTGTACGTCTCGCCGGGCGTGCCGGGGACGGTGTCGTACAGGTGGTCGATGTCCCAGCCGCGGTCGTCGGGCATCGGGCCGATCGCGTCGACGCGCCCGGCGATCAGGTCCCAGAGCTGGTCGGCGTTCTCCACGCCGCCGGGGTACCGGCAGCTCATGCCGACGATCGCGATCGGCTCGTCGGCCCTGGCCCTGGCGGTGGCCGTGGCGGGGCGCGACCTCGCCGGCGCCGCGCTGTCGACCCGGGTACGCAGGAAGTCCGCGACGGCGGCGGTGGTCGGGTAGTCGAACACCAGCGTGGACGGAAGCGGGACACCGGTGGCGGCGGTCACCTTGTTGCGGAACTCGACTCCGCCGAGCGAGTCGAAGCCCAGTTCCGTGAAGGGCGTCTCGGGGTCGACGGCGTCGGCCGACTCGTGGCCGAGCACCCCGGCGGCGATCGCGCGGACCTCGTCGCGGATCAGCGCCTCCCATCGATCGGCGGGGGCGTCCAGCAACCGTCGGCGCAACGGGCTGTCGGCGGTCCGGTCGCGCGGCGGCACGTGGATCAGACCGCGCAGCACGGCGGGCAGCGTGCCGAGCCGGCCCAGCGCGGTGAGCGCCTGCGTGTCGAGCAGCGCGGTCATCAGCATCGGTTCGCCGGTGGTCAGCGCTTCGTCGAGCATCAGCATGCCGGTGTCCGGCTCGATCGGGGACAGACCCAGACGCGTGCGGATCTGACGGGCCAGGTGTTCGGCGCCCGCCTCGTTCAGCGCCTCGGCCATGCCGCGCTTCCACAGCCCCCAGGCCAGCGAGTGTGCGGGCAGACCGGCACTGCGGCGCAGCTGGGCAAGGGCGTCCATCGTCGCGTTCGCCGCCGCGTAGTTGCCCTGGCCCTGTCCGCCGAGCAGCGGCCCGGCGGAGGAGAACAGCACGAACGCCGCCAGGTCCATGTCGCGGGTGAGCTCGTGCAGATGCCAGGCGGCATCGGCCTTCGGGGCGAGCACCCGGTCCACCTGCTCCGCGGTCAGGGTCTCGACGGTGCCGTCGTCGACCACGCCTGCGGTGTGCACGACAGCGGTCACCGGTTCGTCCGCGGGTACGGATTCCAGCAGCGCCGCCACATCGGAGCGCCTGCTGACATCGCAGGCGGCGACGCGTACGTGGGCGCCCAGCGCGGTCAGTTCGCCGACCAGCTCCGCGACCCCCGGCGCGGCGGAGCCCCGGCGCGAGACGAGCAGCAGCCGACGCACCCCGTGCCGGGTGACCAGGTGGCGTGCGGTGACCGCGCCCAGTCCGCCGGCGCCGCCGGTGATCAGGACCGTGCCGTCACCGAAGGGCTCGCCGGCCGGCGCGGCGGTGGCCGCACGGACCAGCCTCGGTGCCATCGCGGCGCCGGCACGGATCGCGAGCTGGGGTTCGTCCATGGCGGTTGCGGCGGCGATCCGCCGGTGCGGGTCCGCGAGGTCGTCGTCAGAGAGGTCCACGCTCACGATGCGCCCCGGATGTTCCGCCTGCGCGCTGCGCACCAGGCCACGGACGGCCGCCGCCGCGAGATCCGGCGTCTCACCGGGCAGACCCGCCCCGTTGCGGGTCAGCACGATCAGCGTCGAGTCGGCGCAGCCCGGTTCGGCGAGCCAGTCACGCAGCACCGCGAGGGCGCCGTGCACGGCGGCGCGAACGGTCGCCGGGACGTCGGCGCCGTCCGCCGCCGTCGTCCCGGGCGACCAGACGGCGGCCGCACCGGTGGGGTTCCCGCCTGCCACGAACGCCGCGACATCCTCGAACGTCTTCGCGCAACCCTCGACGGGCCTTCCCAGGGCCACCAGGGGCCGGTCCGGCACCTCGGGCGCCGTGACCGGCGTCCAGGCGATCGTGTGGAGCGGGGCGCGGGCCCCGGCGAGAGCGCGCGCGTCCGCGGGGCGGGCGAGCACGGCGTCGATCGACAGCACGGCGGCGCCGGTCGCGTCGCAGGCGTCGATGCGCACTTTCTCGGAACCCGACCGGCTGATGCGTGCGCGGACCGCGCTCGCGCCGCGCCGGAAGACGCGGACGCCCCCGAAGGAGAACGGAAGCGGCAGCCTGCCGTCGGGGAGGTCGTCGGCGAGTACGTCGATGGCGGCGTGGAAGATCGCGTCCAGCAGCGCCGGATGGACCGCGAAGGCCGCCGCCCGGCCCGCCGTCGTCCCGTCCAGGGACACCTCGGCGAAGACGTCGTCACCGCTGCTCCAGGCGGCGCGCACGCCCTGGAAGCTCGGACCGTAGCCGAATCCCAGGTCGGCGAGCCGGTCGTACAGCCGCGTTCCGTCGATCGGCTCACCGTCGGCCGGCGGCCAGTCGGGGTCGGTCCAGGCCGGTGTCACACCGTCGGCGGGAGCGAGGACGCCGGTGGCGTGCAGCGTCCAGTCCGGCTCGCCCGGGTGGGACGGCTCGGTGCCGGTGGCGGCACGCGAGTGGACCGACAGGCGCCGTCGGCCGGTGTCGTCGGGCTCGGTCACCGACACCTGAACGTCCACGGCGGCAGTGCCTTCGAACACCAGCGGTGCCTCCAGGACGAGTTCGTCCACGACGGGCAGGTCCAAGCGACTGCCCGCCGCCGACGCGAGCTCCACGAACCCGGTGCCGGGCAGCAGCATCGAACCGAACGCCGTGTGGTCAGCGGTCCACGGCTGGTCGGTGGTGGAGAGCCTGCCGCTGAAGAGCCATGCGTCACGCCCGGCGAGCGGCGCGGCGACGCGCAGCATCGGATGGTCGAGCGTGGACAGGCCGGCGCGGCCCAGGTCACCGAGCGCGCCGTCCTCGGGCTGCACCCAGTAGCGGCGGTGCTGGAAGGCATACACCGGCAGGTCGAGGTGGGTGACCGGCCCTGCCGGTGACAGCGGCGACCAGTCGACGGTGACGCCCGAGCAATGGGCGGCGCCGAGCAGCCGAAGGAACTGGCCGGCCTCGTCGACGCTCCGCCGTGACGCCGCCTCGACCAGGGAGCGCTGCGCCACCTCCTCGTCCAGCGTGTGGCGGGTCAGCGCCGCCAGCACCGCGTCCGGGCCGACCTCGACGAACCGGCTCACCCCGGCGTCGGCGAGCGACCGCACCGCCGGGGCGAACCGCACGGCCTCGCGCACCTGCCGCACCCAGTACTGCGGCGTCAGCAGCTCGGGACCGGCCGGCGCACCGGACACCGTGGAGCACACGTCCATGCGGGGCTGCCGGTACGCGACGGACCCGGCGACCTCCTCGTACGCGGCGAGCATCGGCTCCATCAGCGACGAGTGGAAGGCGTGACTGACCGTCAGCCGGCTCGTCCTGACGCCCTCGTCCTTCAGCCGCTCCTCCAGGGCGGCGATCGCCGCCGCACCGCCCGAGAACACCACGGCCGTGGGCCCGTTCACGGCCGCCAGCGAGACCGGCGCGGTCGCGAGCAGGTGCCGCGCCCGCTCCTCCGGCACCGCGGCGGCGAGCATCGCGCCGCCGGTCGGCAGCGCGCCCATCAGCCGGCCGCGGGCGGCGACGAGCCGACACGCGTCGGCCCGCGACCACACCCCGGCCACATAGGCCGCGGCCAGCTCACCGATCGAATGCCCGACCACCACGTCCGGTGTCACGCCGAACGACTCCAGGAGGCGGTACATCGCCACCTCGAACGCGAACAGCGCGGGCTGGGTGTACTCCGTCCGGTCGAGCGGGGCGCCGTGCCCGGCGTCGTCGGCCCGGCCGGACATGACCTCGCGCAGCGACACCCCGAGCAGGGCGTCGAACTCCGCGCAGATGTCGTCGAGGGCGGCGGCGAACACGGGGAACGCGGCGGCCAGCCCCTCGCCCATGCCGACACGTTGCGCACCCTGACCGGTGAACAGGAACGCCGTCCTGCCGGTGGCGGCGGCACCCGACACGAGCTGCGGGGACTCCACGCCCTCGGCCAGGGCCGTGAGGCCGGCGAGCAGAGCGGTCCGGTCGGCGCCCAGCACCGCGCCGCGCCGCGCCAGGTGAGCGCGCCCGGTGAGCAGGGCGGCGGCGACATCAGCGTCGTCCGCCTCGGGGTGCGCGGCGAGCCAGTCCCGCAGCCGGCCCGCCTGCGCCCGGAGCGCGGCTTCCGACTTGGCGGACAGCAGCCACGGCGCCGGCAGCGCCGGCCGGTCCGGCGCCGGCCGCTGTGCGTCGTCCGCCGCTCCGGTGGCACGGGCGCGTGGCGCCTCTTCGAGGATCACGTGGGCGTTGGTCCCGCTGATGCCGAAGGACGACACACCCGCCCGGCGCGGACGGCCGAGCTCCGGCCACCGCTGAGTCCGCGTCAGCAGCCGTACGGTGCCCGCCGACCAGTCGACCTCGGGGGTCGGCTCGTCCACGTGCAGCGTCGGGGGCATGACCCCCTCGCGCATCGCCATGACCATCTTGATCACGCCCGCGACACCCGCCGCGGCCTGCGTGTGACCGATGTTCGACTTCACGGAACCCAGCCACAGCGGGTTGTCGTCCCCCCGGGCCTGGCCGTACGCGGCCATGAGCGCCCGCGCCTCGATCGGATCGCCGAGCCGTGTACCCGTACCGTGCGCCTCCACGGCGTCCACCTCGGACGCCGACAGCCGCGCGTCGGCCAGCGCGGCCCGCACGACCCGCTCCTGCGACGGCCCGTTCGGTGCGGTCAGCTGGCTGCTCGCACCGTCCTGGTTCACCGCCGAGCCCCGCATCACCGCCAGCACCCGGTGCCCGGCGCGCTCCGCGTCGGACAGCTTCTCCAGCACCAGCACGCCCACGCCCTCGGCCCAGCCCGTGCCGTCCGCCGACGACGAGAAGGCCCTGCACCGCCCGTCCGGCGCCAGCCCGCGCTGCCGGGAGAACTCCACGAACGTGCCGGGGGTCGCCATCACGGTCACACCGCCGGCGAGCGCCATCGAGCACTCACCCTGGCGCAGCGCCTGCGCGGCGAGGTGCAGCGCGACGAGCGAGGAGGAACACGCGGTGTCGACCGTCACCGCCGGCGCCTCCAGGCCGAAGGTGTAGGCCAGCCGGCCCGACGCGACGCTGCCCGCGCTCCCGGTCAGCATGTAGCCCTCGAAGCCCTCGGGGGTGTGGGGGCGGGAGCCGTAGTCGTCGTACATGACGCCCATGTACACCCCGGTACGGGTGCCCCGCAGCGTCGTCGGGGCGATGCCCGCGTGCTCGAAGGCCTCCCAGCTGGTCTCCAGCAGCAACCGCTGCTGGGGGTCCATCGCCGCCGCCTCGCGGGGGCTGATGCCGAAGAACTCGGCGTCGAACCGGTCCGCGTCGTACAGGAAGCCGCCTTCGCGGGCGTACGAGGTGCCGAGGTGGTCGGGGTCCGGGTGGTACAGGTTCTCCAGGTCCCAGCCACGGCCGTCCGGGAAGGGACCGACCGCGTCACGTCCGGCGCTCAGCAGCTCCCACAAATCCTCCGGGGAGGCGACACCGCCCGGCAGCCGGCAGGCCATGCCCACGATCGCGATCGGCTCGTGTGCGCGCTCCTCCAGATCCTGCACCCGCTGCCGGCTCTCCCGCAGATCGACCGTCGCCCGCTTGAGGTAGTCGCGAAGTTTCTGCTCGTTGTCCATGTCTACCTGCCGAGTTCGTTGTCAAGTGCTGCGAAGAGTTCGTCGTCGGTCGCCAGGGCGATGTCGGCGCCGTCGGAGCCGTCGGGGCCGCCGTCCACCGTCCGGAGCAGACCGCGCAGTCGCGTGGCGTACGTTCCCGCCGGGCCGTCGCCGTCGCCGTCGGAGGGTCCGGCGGCCGAGAGCGCGGCCTCGAGGGCGTCCAGGGCCGCCTGGACCGGGTCCGCCGCTTCGCCGGCCAGCTCGCCCCGCAGGTGTTCGGCGAGAGCCTGAACGGTCGGGTGGTCGAAGACGAGCGTGCTGGGCAACCGCATTCCGGTGACGGTGTTCAGCCGGTTGCGCAGTTCGACCACGGTCAGGGAGTCGAAGCCCAGGTCCAGCAGTCCGCGCTGGACGTCGATCGTCCGCGGGGCCGGGTGGGCCAGCACGATACCGACCTGCTCCCTGACCAGGTCGAGCAACCGCTGCCGCTGCTCCTCCGCGTCCAGGCCCGAGAGCCGTTGCGCGAGGGGGATCTCCGCCGGGGCGGAGGCTCGCCGGCCGGTGCGGGCGCCGGTGCGTACCAGGCCCCGGTACAGCTCGGGCAGAGCGTCGCCGAGGCTCCGCAGGGCCGCGAGGTCGAGGGCCACCGGTGCGAGCACCGGTGGCGCCTCGGCTCCGGCCAGGGCCGTGTCGAGAGCGGCGAGCGCCCGGCCGGCCGGCATCGGCAGGATCCCGTTGCGCGCGAGCCTGGCCCGGTCGGCACCGTCGAGGTCGTTCGCCATGCCGTCCTGCCACATTCCCCAGGCGAGGGACACGGCGGGCAGGCCCTCGGCGCGCCGGTGTCCGGCGAGCGCGTCCAGGAAGGTGTTGCCGGCGGCGTAGCCGGCCTGTCCGGCGTTGCCCACCAGACCGGCGACGGACGAGAAGAGGACGAAGTGCGTCAGCTCCAGCCCCGCGGTCAGCTCGTGCAGGTTCCAGGCGGCTGTCACCTTCGGCCGCAGGACCCGGGAGAGGCGATCCGGGGTCGTGGCCTCCAGCATGGCGTCCTCCACGACTCCGGCCGCGTGCACGACCGCGGTGAGCGGGTGCTCGTCCGGGATCGAAGCGAGCAGCGCGGCCAGCGCGTCGCGGTCGGCCGCGTCGCATGCCGCGACGCGTACGTCCGCGCCGAGCGCCGTCAGTTCGGCGACCAGGTTCCGCGCCCCGCCTCGCCGGCTGGTGAGCAGCAGGCGACGGGCGCCGTGGGCGGTGACCAGGTGCCGGGCGACCTGGGCCCCGAGGGCGCCGGTGCCCCCGGTGACCAGCACCGTGTGCTCCGGGTCGAACCGGGCGCCGTTGTCCGGCGCCGGGTTCGGGACCTTGGCGAGCCGGGTTACGCAGGCCAGCCCTCCGCGCAGTTCGATCTGCGGCCGAGGGTCGGCCAGGGCCGCCGCGAGCAGGTCGCCGCCGACCGGGCGGCCGTCCGTGATCACGTGCTGGAACCGTCCCGGATGTTCCGACGCCGCGGTCCGCATCAGCCCGGAGAGCGCGCTGTGCGCCAGTTCCCCGGTGCTGACCACGGCGAGCCGCGCTCCGGCCGCCGGGTCGGTGGCGAGCCACTGCCGCAGGACCGTCAGCGTCTCCTCGGTGACCCGGCCGGTCTCCTGCGGGGTGGCCGGGCGTACCGGAAGGACGACCACGTCGGGTACGGGCGCGCCGTCCGCCGTCGCGGCCGCCAGGCCGGCGAGGTCGGCGTGGTGCCGGGCGGCGAGTCCGAGGGTGGTCCCGCCGAGGACCGCGAGGCTCATGTCACCACCGGTGGCGAGTTCCACAGCGGTCCGCTCCACCGCGTACCCGAGCGGCTCCGAGGGGCGGGTCGGCGAGGTCCCTGCCGGCAGGGCCCGCACGGCGAGCGAGGCCACGTCGGCGACCGGCGCGCCCGTCCCGTCGGCCACGGCGACGGCGACCGTTCCGTCCGCGCCGGGTGACAGCTTGACCCGCAGGGTGCCGGTCGCGGTCCCGGTCAGCTGGACGCCGCCGAAGGAGAAGGGCAGCCGTAGTGCGGCAGGCTCCTCCAGGAGCAGTGCGTGCAGCGCGGCGTCGAACAGGGCCGGGTGCAGGGCGAATCCCTCATCGAGGTCGACGGGCAGATGAACCTCGGCGTAGAGGTCCTCGCCCGAGCGCCATGCCGCCCGGAGGCCCTGGAAGGCCGGTCCGTAGCCGTAGCCCCGGTCGGCGAGGCGGTCGTACAGGTCCTCGACCGGCTGGGGTTCGGCGCCGGCCGGGGGCCACTGGACGAGGTCGGGGCCCAGGGTGCCGGGTACGGCGGCCACCACTGTTCCGGTGGCGTGGCGGTCCCAGACGTCGCCTTCCTGGTCCCCGCGCGAGTGGACGGCGACGGGCCTGCGGCCGTCCCCGTCGGGGCCGCCGACGGTGATCTGGAGCTGGAGCGCCCCCTCGTCGGGGAGGACCAGGGGCGCCTGGAGGGCGAGTTCCTCCAGCCGCTCGCAGCCGACTGCGGCGCCCGCGTGGAGCGCGAGCTCGACCAGGGCCGTGCCGGGGACCAGCAGGGTGCCGGCGACGGCGTGGTCGGCGAACCAGGGGTGGCTGCGGGCCGATATCCGGCCGGTGAACAGGACACCGTCGGAGTCGGCGAGCGGGACCGCGGCCCCGAGCAGCGGATGCCGTGCGGCGTCGAGCCCGGCCGAGGTGACATCGCCGCCGGGCCCCTCCATGAGCCAGTGGCGCCTGCGCTGGAAGGGGTAGGTCGGCAGCTCCGCCGCCGGTCCCGTGGCCTCGCCGAACAGGGCGCGCCAGTCCACCGGCACCCCCCGCACGTGTGCGTGGGCCAGGGCGGTGACGGCTGTGTGCGGCTCGGGGCGCCCACCGCGCATCACCGGGACCAGGAGCGATCCCGCGTCGAGGAAGTCCTGACCCATGGCGCTGAGCACACCGTCCGGGCCGAGCTCGAGGAAGGTCCGTACGCCTTCGGCCTCCAGGGCGCGGGCCGCGTCCAGGAAGCGCACGGGGCGGCGGGCGTGCCGGACCCAGTACTCGTACGTGGTCAGCTCCTCGGCGTCGGCGAGCTGCCCCGTCAGGGTGGAGATGACCGGGATGGCGGGCGCGGCGAAGGTGAGCCCCTTCGCGACCATCTGGAATTCGTCCAGCATCGCGTCCATGTGCGGCGAGTGGAAGGCGTGGCTGACGCGGAGCCGCTTGGTCCTGCGTCCCTGGGCGGAGAGTTCGGCTCCGACGGCCTCCACGGCCTCCTCGTCGCCCGAGAGCACCACGGAGGTGGGGCCGTTGACGGCGGCGATGTCCAGGAGGTCCTCCCGCCCGGCGAGCAGCGGCAGCACCTCCCGCTCCTCGGCCTCCACGGCGAGCATCGCGCCGCCGCCGGGCAGCGCCTGCATCAGCCGGCCGCGGGCCGCGACGAGCTGCGCCGCGTCCGCCAGGGAGAGGACGCCGGCGACGTGCGCGGCGGCCAGCTCACCGACGGAGTGCCCGGCGACGAAGTCCGGTCGCACGCCCCAGCCTTCGAGGAGCCGGAAGAGCGCGACCTCGGTGGCGAAGAGGGCGGCCTGCGTGAAGCCGGTCCGGTCCAGCGGCGCCGGGTCCGTGCCGAAGAGGACGTCGAGCAGCGGCTTCTCCAGCCACGGGTCGAGCGCCTCGCACACGGCGTCCAGCGCTGCGGCGTAGGCGGGGTAGGCGGTGTACAGCTCCCGTCCCATGCCGAGTCGCTGGCTGCCCTGGCCGGTGAAGAGGAAGGCCGTACGGCCGTCGACGGGGGTGCCCCGCACGGCCGGTGCCGCGCATCCGTCGACCGCTTCGGTGGCGGTGGAGGCCACCACGACGGCGCGATGCGGCAGTCCGGCCCGTCCGAGAGCCAGGGTCCGGCCCGCCGACGCCAGGTCTCCACCACGCGCGGCGCCGGCGAGGGCAGCGCCCACCCGGTCCGCCTGCGCGAGCAGAGCCGCGTCGTTGTGCGCGGACAGCAGCAGGGGCACGACCGGCATCGGTGCGGCGGGCGGGGCTGCCCCCTCGGCCGGCGGCTGCTCCACGATGACGTGGGCGTTGGTACCGCTGATGCCGAAGGAGGACACGCCTGCCCGGCGCGACCGGCCGGACTCGGGCCACGGCACCGTCTCGGTGAGCAGTTCGACCGCCCCGGCGGACCAGTCCACGTGCGGGCTGGGCTCGTCGATGTGGAGGCTCCTGGGGAGCACCCCGTGCTCCATCGCCATGACCATCTTGATGACCCCGGCCACGCCGGCGGCGGCCTGGGAGTGTCCGATGTTGGATTTCAGGGAGCCCATCAGGAGGGGCGCCGTACGCTCCTGCCCGTACGTGGCGAGTACGGCGCGGGCCTCGATCGGGTCGCCCAGCGTGGTGCCGGTGCCGTGGGCCTCCAGTGCGTCGACGTCCGCGGTGGTCAGGCCCGCGCTGGTCAGGGCCTGGCGGATCACCCGCTCCTGCGAGGAGCCGTTGGGTGCGGTGAGGCCGTTGCTCGCACCGTCCTGGTTGACGGCGGTTCCCCGGATCACGCCGAGGACCCGGCGGCCGTTGCGCCGGGCGTCGGAGAGCCGTTCCAGCAGGAGGATTCCGGCGCCTTCGGCCCAGGCCGCGCCGTCCGCACGGGCGGAGAAGGACTTGCACCGGCCGTCCGGTGCCAGGCCGCGCTGCCTGCTGAACTCCACGAACAGGGTGGGCGCGGCGAGGACGGTCACCCCGCCGGCCAGGGCCAGCCGGCACTCACCGTTGCGCAGCGCCTGCGCGGCGAGGTGGAGGGAGACGAGGGAGGAGGAGCAGGCGGTGTCGACGGTGATCGCCGGTCCCTGGAGGCCGAAGGTGTAGGCGACCCGGCCGGAGGCGACACTGACCGTGCTGCCGACCGCCAGATACCCCTCCAGTGCCTCGGGAGCGTCCTTCAGGCGTGCCGCGTAGTCGTTGGCCATGACACCGGCGAACACCCCGGTCCGGCTGCCCTTGAGCGAGGCCGGGTCGATGCCGGCGCGTTCGAATGCCTCCCAGCAGATCTCCAGCAGCAGACGCTGCTGCGGGTCGATGGCGGCGGCCTCACGGGCGCTCACCCCGAAGAACTCGGGGTCGAACTGCGGTGCGTCGTAGAGGAATCCGCCGTGCCGGGTGTACGAGGTGCCCGTGTGGTCGGGGTCCGCGTCGTACAGGCCGTCCAGGTCCCAGCCGCGGTCGTCCGGGAACGGGCCGATGGCGTCCCGCTCGTCGGACAGCAGCGCCCACAGGTCCTCCGGCGAGCTGACCTCGCCCGGATAGCGGCAGGCCATCGCGACGATCGCGATCGGCTCGTCGGAGGCGCCGACGGCCGGTTCGGCCTCGGCCTGTGCGGCGGCCCGCCCGAGCAGCTCGGTCCGCAGGTATACGGCCAGTTCGCCCGTACTCGGGTGGTCGAACACCAGCGTCGCGGGCAGCTTCAGACCTGTGGCCGCGTTCAGCCGGTTGCGCAGTTCCACCGCCTTGAGCGAGTCGAAGCCCAGCTCGTTGAAGGCCCGGTCGGGCGCGACCTGGCCGGCGTCGGTGTGCCCCAGCACGGAGGCCACCACGCCGCGGACCAGCTCCAGCACCGCGCGGTCCTGGTCCTGGGGGGCCAGGGGCGCCAGGCGTTCCCGGAGGGAGTTCCCGCCCGCCCGCCCGCCGGCGGCGGTGCGCCGCGCCGGGCGCACCAGGCCGTCGAAGATCGCGGGCAGGGTGCCGTCCTCGCGCCGGGCCCGCAGTCCGGTGTGGTCGAGCAGCGCCGGGACGAGCACCGGGCGGCGGGTCGCGAGGGCCGCGTCGAACAGCGCGAGCCCCTGTTCGCTGCCGAGTGGGGCGATGCCGCCCCGGGCCATGCGGGCGAGGTCGGCGTCGGTCAGGTGACCGGTCATCCCGCTGCCCTCGGCCCACAGACCCCAGGCCAGCGACGTACCGGGCAGGCCGAGGGCCTGACGGTGGTGCGCCAGGGCGTCCAGGTAGGTGTTGGCCGCGGCGTAGTTGGCCTGCCCCGCCGTGCCGACCGTACCGGCGAGCGAGGAGAACAGGACGAACGCGTCCAGGTCCAGGCCGGCCGTCAGCTCGTGCAGGTGCCGGGCGGCGTCGACCTTGGGACGCAGTACGTCGTCGAGCTGCCGGGCAGTGAGGGCGTGCAGTGTGCCGTCGTCGAGGACACCGGCAGTGTGCAGGACTGCGGTGAGCGGGTGCTCCGAGGGGATCGCGTCCAGCAGCGCGG
Organism: Streptomyces seoulensis; assembly: GCF_004328625.1. NCBI lineage: Bacteria > Bacillati > Actinomycetota > Actinomycetes > Kitasatosporales > Streptomycetaceae > Streptomyces > Streptomyces seoulensis. The sequence continues at coordinate 4,885,334 of NZ_CP032229.1, read as the reverse complement.
CGACCGCCGTGCGGTCGGCGGTGTCGCAGGCGACCACGGACACCGCGGCTCCGTGGGCGGCGAGTTCGGCCTCCAGCTCCGGCATGCCTGCCGCGTCCCGGCCACGGCGGCTCACCAGCAGCAGGTGCCGTACGCCGTGGGCGGTGACGAGGTGGCGGGCGAACAGCCGGCCCAGGGTGCCGGTGGCGCCCGTGACGAGCACGGTGCCCGCGGGGTCCAGGGCGGGCACGGTGTCGTCGCCGGCCGTGGGCGAGGTGACCAGCCGGGGTACGAGCAGCGCCCCGTCGCGCAGGCTCACCTGCGCGTCCGGTACGGCCAGCGCGCGGCCGAGCTCGACCTCGGAGACGTCCCGGTCCGTCAGGTCCAGCAGCCCGAACCGGCCGGGGTGCTCGGCCATGGCGGTCCGCACCAGCCCCCAGACGGGAGCGGAGCCGAGTCCGGACTCCGTACGGGCGGTGGTCGCGTCGCGGGTCACGAAGATTAGGCGCGAGTCGGCGAACCGCTCCTCGGCGAGCCACTCCTGGGCCAGCCGCAGAGCCCGGTGGGCCACGGCGCCGGGGCCGTCCTCACCGGAGAACGGGACCAGCACGAGCGGCGGGGCACCGACCGTGCCGGCGAGGTCCGGGTAGCTGCCCAGAGGGGCCGGCAGACCGGGACCGGAGGCGCCGACGACGGCCCACCCGGTGGCCGGGGCGGCCTCCGGGGCGGTCGTCCACTCCACCTGGAGCAGCGGCCGGCGGGGCGCGCCCGAGCCGGCGATCCGCGCGGGGTCCACGGCCCGCAGGCCGAGCGTCCTCACCGACGCGACCGGCGCACCGCTCGCGTCCGTGAGGGAGAGAGCGGCGCCCGAGCCCTCCGGGGTGATCCGTACGCGCACCACGCCGGCGTCCACCGCGTACAGCCGGACGCCGGTCCAGGAGAACGGCAGCGCCAGACGGCCGTTCTCCGCGAGCGCCAGCGGGTGCAGGGCGGCGTCGAGGAGGGCCGGGTGGATCCCGAACTCGCCCGGAGCGACGCCCTCCGGCAGCGCGACCTCGGCGAACATCTCCCGGCCGGCGCGCCACAGCGCCCGCAGGCCCTGGAAGGCGGGCCCGTACTGGAAGCCCCGCTCGGCGAGCGTGTCGTAGGCCGCCGTCAGGTCGACCGGTTCGGCGCCGGCCGGGGGCCACGGCGTGCCGGCCTGTACGGCCGGACCTTCCTTCGCGTGGCCCAGTACGCCGGTGGCGTGCAGGGTCCACGGCTGGACGGCGGCGGCGTCGGGCTCGGGCTCCGGGCGGGAGTGCACGGACAGCGCGCGCCGGCCCTCCTCGTCCGGGGCGTCGACCACGACCTGGAGCTGGACTCCGCCGCGGCCGGCCAGCACCAGGGGGGCCTGGAGAGTCAGCTCGTCGAGCTCGTCGAGGCCGGTGTGGTCACCCGCCCGGACGGCGAGGTCCACGAAGGCGGTACCGGGGAGCAGCACGGTGCCGGCCACGGCGTGGTCCGCGAGCCAGGGCTGCGTGCTCAGGGAGATCCTGCCGCTGAGGACCAGTTTGTCCTGGTCGGCCGTCCAGAGCGCGGCGCCGATGAGCGGGTGCCGCTCGGCGGCCATGCCGAGCCCGCCCGCGTCCCCGGCGGACGCCGGGCCCTCCAGCCAGTGGCGCCGGCGCTGGAAGGGGTAGGTCGGCAGGTCGACGACCGCGCCGGGCCCGCCGACGACCGCGGTCCAGTCGACCGGGGCGCCGAAGACGTGGGCCTGCGCGGCGGAGGCGAGGAAGTCGTCGATCCCGCCCTCGTCGCGGTGGAGCGAGGGCACGGTGACGGCACTGTCGTACGGCGTGTCGTCGATCGTCTCCTGGAGCGCGACGGTCAGCACCGGGTGGGCGCTGGCCTCGATGAACACGCGGTGGCCCTGTGCGAGCAGGGTCCGGGTGGCCTCCTCCAGCCGGACGGTCCGGCGCAGGTTGCTGAACCAGTACGAGCCGTCGAGCTCCGTGCCGTCCAGCGGCTGCCCGGTGACGGTCGAGAGGAAGGGCACGTCGACGGCTCGCGGCGTGAGCGAGGACAGAGCGTCGAGCAGCTCGTCCCGCACGCTGTCCACGTGTGCGGAGTGGGAGGCGTAGTCGACCGGGATGCGCTTGGCGCGCAGGCCGTTGGCCTTGCAGTGGGCGACCAGCTCCTCCAGGGCGGTCACCTCTCCGGCGACCACCACGGAACGCGGGCCGTTGTGCGCGGCGATGTCGATCGCGCCGTCCCACCGCGCGACGAGCTCACCCACCTCACCCGCGGGCAAGGCCACCGACACCATCCCACCCGAACCCGCCAGCCGCACGATCGCCCGACTGCGCAACGCCACGACCTTCGCCGCATCCTCCAGCGACAACGCCCCCGACACCACCGCAGCCGCGATCTCACCCTGCGAATGCCCCACCACCGCATCCGGCTCCACACCCACCGAACGCCACAACGCCGCCAACGACACCATCACCGCCCACAACGCCGGCTGCACCACATCCACCCGATCCAGACCAGGCGCACCCTCCACACCCCGCAACACATCCAGCAAAGACCACCCCGTGAACGGCACCAACGCCCGCTCACACTCCCCCAGACGAGCAGCGAACACCGGCGACACCTCCACCAGCCCCACCGCCATACCCCGCCACTGCGACCCCTGACCCGGAAACACGAACACCGTCCTGTCCGGACCGGTGACGGTGCCCCGCACCAGGTTCGGCGCGGGCCCGCCCGAGGCCAGCGCGTCGAGACCGGCGAGCAGTTCGTCGCGTCCGGCGCCGGAGACCGCCGCCCGGAAGGGGAGGTGCGGGGCCCGGGTGGCGAGAGCCGAGGCCACCCGGGCCGGGTCGACGGTCTCCGGGGCCATCAGCTCACGCACCTGGCCGGCGCGTGCCGCCAGGGCCGCCTCGCTCCTCGCCGAGACCACCAGCGGAAGCCCCGCCACCACCGGCTCGGCGGCCGCGGCGGGCTCGGGGCCCTGCTCCAGGACCACATGGGCGTTCGTACCGCTGATACCGAACGAGGACACGGCCGCGCGGCGCGGACGCGCCACCTCCGGCCACGGCCGGCGCTCGGTGACCAGCTCCACCGCACCCGCCGACCAGTCGACGTGGGGTGTGGGCTCGTCCACGTGCAGCGTCGGCGCGAGCTCCCCGTGGCGCATCGCCATCAGCATCTTGATGATGCCCGCGACACCCGCGGCGGCCTGCGTGTGACCGATGTTCGACTTGACCGAACCCAGCCGCAGGGGCTCCTCGCGTTCCTGGCCGTAGGTGGCGAGCAGCGCGTTGGCCTCGATCGGGTCACCGAGCCGGGTGCCGGTGCCGTGCGCCTCGACCGCGTCCACCTCGTGCGGAGCGAGACGGGCGTTGGCGAGGGCCTGGCGGATGACGCGTTCCTGCGAGGGCCCGTTGGGGGCGGTGAGGCCGTTGCTCGCACCGTCCTGGTTGACCGCGGAACCCCGGATCACTCCCAGCACGGTGTGCCCGAGCCGCTGGGCGTCCGACAGCCGCTCCAGCACGAGCATGCCCGCGCCCTCGCCCCAGCCCGTACCGTCCGCCGACGCCGCGAACGACTTGCAGGTCCCGTCCGGCGACAGACCGCGCTGACGCGAGAACTCGACGAAGGTCGTCGGCGTGGACATCACGGTGACGCCGCCGGCGAGTGCCATCGCGCACTCGCCCTGGCGCAGCGCCTGGGCGGCCAGGTGCACCGCCACCAGGGAGGACGAACACGCCGTGTCCAGCGTCACCGCCGGACCTTCCAGGCCGAACGTGTAGGCCACCCGGCCCGACAGGACACTGGAGATCGTGCCCGTCAGCAGATGCCCCTCGAAGCCCTCCGGCGCACGTCCCAGCCGCGACCCGTAGTCGTTGTACATCACACCCGCGTAGACCCCGGTCGAGGAGCCGCGCAGCGAGGCGGGGTCGACTCCCGCACGCTCCAGCGCCTCCCAGGCGACCTCCAGCAGCACCCGCTGCTGCGGGTCGGTCGCGACCGCCTCACGCGGACTCAGGCCGAAGAACTCGGCGTCGAAGTCGGCGGATCCGTAGAGGAATCCGCCCTTGCGGGTGTACGACGTGCCGGTCTTGTCGGGGTCCGGGTCGTAGAGGCTCTCCACGTCCCATCCTCGGTCGGCCGGGAACTCGCCGATCGCGTCCCGGCCCTCCGCGACGAGCCGCCACAGGTCCTCCGGCGAGGAGACTCCGCCCGGATAGCGGCATCCCATACCGACCACGGCGATCGGCTCGTCCGTTCCCCGGGCGTGGGCGGCCACCGACGGGACGACGGCCGTCCCGGTCGCGTCGAGCCGGTCCAGCAGGAAGTCCGCCACCGCCCGGGGCGACGGGTGGTCGAACACGAGCGTGGTGGGCAGTCGCAGCCCGGTCACCGCGCCGAGCCGGTTGCGCAGTTCGACACCCGTGAGGGAGTCGAAGCCGATGTCCATGAACGCCTTGACCGGGTCGATGCCGGCGTCGGCCCCGTGCCCGAGGACCAGCCCCACGGTCTCCCGTACGGTCCGGAGCACGGCCTGGGCCCGCTCCTCCGCGCCCAGCGCGTTCAGCCGCCCGGCCCAGGACGAGCCTGCGCCGGCGGTGGCCGCCTGCCGGCGGCGGACGCGGACCAGGCCGGTGAACAGCTCGGGAAGCGTGTTCTCGACCGCACGGGCCCGCAGGGCGCGCAGGTCGAGTTCGGCGGGGACGAGCAGCGGCTCCGCCGAGGCGAGCGCCGCGTCGAAGAGGTCGAGGCCCAGTTCCGGGGTCAGCGGGACGATCCCGCTCCGCTTCCACCGCGCGACATCGGCGTCGGCGAGGGTAGCGGCCATGCCGTCGGCGCTGTCCCACAGGCTCCACGCGAGGGAGGTGGCGGGCAGGTTCCGGGCGCGGCGGTGCTGTGCGAGGGCGTCGAGGAACGTGTTCGCGGCGGCGTAGTTGGCCTGGCCGGCGTTACCCATGAGACCCGCGATGGACGAGAACATCACGAACGAGGCGAGGCCGTGGGACTCAGTGAGGCGGTGGAGGTTCCAGGCCGCGTCCACCTTCGGACGCATCACGCGCTCCAGCTGACCGGCCGACAGCGAGGCGACCGTCGTGTCGTCCAGGACACCCGCCGTGTGCACCACGGCGGTCAGCGGACGCTCGGCCGCGACCTCGTCCAGCAGTCCGGCCAGCGCGCCGAGGTCCGACACGTCACAGGCCGCCACGCGCGCCTGCGCGCCCGCCTCCGCCAGCTCCGCCACGAACTCGGCGGCCCCCGGCGTCCCATCCCCGCGACGCGACACCAGCAGCAGGTGCCGGGCACCGTGACGCGTCACCAGGTGGCGCGTCACCAGCCGGCCCAGCGTGCCCAGAGCACCGGTCACCAGGACCGTGCCCTCCGGGTCGAGACCCTCCGCCACCCCCGCCGCGACGCCCTCGGCACGCGTCAGGCGCGGCACGAACAGCGCGCCGCCCCGCACCGCCACCTCGGGCTCACCCGACGCCAGCACGGTGGGCAGCAGTTCCGCCCCGCCCTCGTCGACGTGGGCGAGGACCAGCCGGCCGGGCTGCTCGGTCTGCGCGGTACGGATCAGGCCCACGAGCGGGGCCGTGTGCAACGCGCCGTCCGGGACGACGAGCACGAGGCGGCTGTCCGCGAAGCGCGGGGCGGTCAGCCACTCCTGTACCGTCTCCAGCCCACGCGAGGCGGTGGAGTGGGTCCGGTCGAGTACGTCACCGATGCCGTCGTGGACGAGTTCCCGCTCGCCGATCACCACGAACTCCGGCACATCGGATCCGGCGTCGAGCGCGGCGCCGAGGGCGGCGAGATCGGCGTAGGGCGCCTCGCCCAGCCGGACCCACTGCCGTCCGGCGACCGGCTCGGGCGCCGGGACGGGCTCCCAGGCCACCCGGTACAGGGACTCCGCGGCCGGGCCGGCGACGACGATCCGGTCGCGGGCGACCGGCCGCAGGGTGACCGACTCGATGGTCGCCACCGGAGCGCCGGCACCGTCGGCGAGAGCGAGACGGGCCGTGTCCTGGCCGGTCCGGGTCCAGTGGACACGCACCACCGTGGCGCCGACCGCGTGCGCCGCGAAGCCCGCGAACGAGAACGGCAGTCGGATCGTGGTGTCGTCCTGCGCCGAGGCCGCGGCCTCCAGCACGAGCGGGTGCAGGACCGCGTCGAGCAGGGCGGGGTGCACCCCGAAGCGCGCGGCTCCCGGGTGGAGCTGCTCGGGCAGGACGGCCTCGGCGAACAGGTCGTCACCGGCGCGCCAGGCGGCACGCAGCCCCTGGAAGGCCGGCCCGTAGCCGTAGCCCAGGTCGCCGAGGCGGTCGTAGACGCCGTCGAGCGGGACGGGCGTGGCGCCTGCCGGGGGCCATGTCTCCAGGGAGACACCCGGTGAGGGGACGGCGGAGGTGAGCAGGCCGGCCGCGTGGGCGGTCCACTGCTCCTCACCGATCCGTGCGTACACGGTGAACCGGCGGTCGCCGCGCACGTCGGCCCGGTCGACGGTCAGCCGCAGCTGAGCACCCGTCGTGCCCGGGAGAGCCAGGGGGGCCTGGAGGGTGAGCTCCTCGACGCCGGCGTATCCCAGCTGTTCGGCCGCGGCGCCCGCGAGCTCCAGGAAGACCGTCCCCGGCACGAGGACCGTCCCCCCGATCGCGTGATCGGCCAGCCACGGGTGCGAGGACGACGAGACCGAAGCCGAGAACTGGACGGCGTCACCGTCCGGCTCCGTGATCACCGCAGCCAGCAGCGGGTGATCCACAGCCGTCAGACCCAGACCCGCCGCGTCACCGTAGCGCGGCGCGTCCAGCCAGAAGCGTTCACGCTGGAAGGCGTACGTCGGCAGCTCCGCCACACCGGAGCCCGGCAGGAAGCGCTCCCAATCCACACCCGCGCCGTTTGCGTGCACAGCGCCCAGGGCGGTGAGCAGGGAACGCTTCTCGGGGCGGTCCTTGCGCAGCACCGGAACCGTGACGACGCCCTCGGCGCCGTCCAGGCACTCGCCCGTCAGAGCCGACAGTGTCCCGTCGGGGCCCAGCTCCACGAACGCCGTCACGCCGAGACCGGCCAGCGTGGCGACGCCGTCGGCGAAACGGACCGCCGAACGGGCCTGCACGGCCCAGTACTCGGGAGTGAACTCCTCGACCACCTCACCGGTGACATTCGAGACGACCGGGATCCGGGGAGCCGAATGGGTCAGGGTCCGGGCGATCTCGGTGAGCTCCGCCAGCATGCCGTCCAGGTGCGCGGAGTGGAAGGCGTGGCTCACCTTCAGCCGTGTGGCCCGCACGCCCTCCCCGCGCGCCAGCTCCAGGACGTCGAGCACGGCCGGCTCGTCACCGGAGATCACGGTGGCGGCAGGGCTGTTGACCCCGGCCACCTCCACCCCGGAGCGGCCCTCCAGCCACCCGGCGACGCGCGCCTCCCCCGCGTTCAGGGCGGCCATCGCCCCGCCCTCGGCGACACCCTCCATCAGACGCGCCCGCGCGCACACCAGACGCGCGGCGTCCTGGAGCGACAGCACACCCGCCACATGGGCCGCCGCCAGCTCGCCCACCGAATGACCCACCAGGTAGTCCGGGGTCACCCCGTAACGGGTCAGCAGACGGAACAGGGCCACCTCCAGCGCGAACAACGCCGGCTGGGTGTAGAGGGTCCGCCGAAGCAGCTCCGGCTCGCCCTCGATCACTTCGGCGAGCGAACGGTCCAGGTGGACGTCCAGCGCCTCCGCGACCTCGTCGAACGCGGCCGCGAACACCGGCTCCGCCGCGTACAGCTCACGGCCCATGCCCACCCGCTGACTGCCCTGCCCCGAGAACAGGAACGCCACCGGGCCCGCCGACGCGGTCTCACCCGGAGTCAACGCCCTCAGGGCACCGAGGAGTTCCTCGCGGGTCTCCCCCACGACCACCGCGCGGTGGGCGAATCGGGCACGTGACACGGCAAGCGCACGGCCCACTGCTGCGGCGTCCAGCTCCGGCCGTTCCTCCAGGAACGACACCAGCCGCTGCGCCTGCTCCGACAGAGCGGCCCGCGACCTGCCCGACACCACCCACGGCACCGGTCCCGGCACCGACGGCTCCGCAGGCGGGGCTTCGGTCTCCGTCACCTGCTCGACGATGAGGTGTGCGTTGGTACCGCTGATTCCGAACGACGAGACGGCTGCCCGGCGCGGGCGACCGCGCTCCGGCCACCGCTCGGCCCGCGTCAGAAGCTCCACCGCGCCGGCCGACCAGTCGACGTGCGGGGTCGCCTCGTCCACGTGCAGCGTCGCCGGGAGCACCCCGTGCCGCATGGCCATGACCATCTTGATCACGCCCGCGACACCCGCCGCGGCCTGCGTGTGACCGACGTTCGACTTCAGCGAGCCGAGGCGGAGCGGCTCCTCGCGGTCCTGGCCGTAGGTGGCCAGGAGCGCCTGCGCCTCGATCGGGTCGCCGAGCCTGGTGCCCGTGCCGTGCGCCTCCACCGCGTCCACTTCGGACGCGGACAGGCGGGCGTCGGCCAGCGCGGCCCGGATGACCCCCTCCTGCGCGGGCCCGTTCGGGGCCGCCAGGCCGTTGCTCGCCCCGTCCTGGTTCACGGCGGAACCACGGATCACCGCGAGCACCCGGTGCCCGTTGCGTTCCGCGTCCGACAACCGCTCCAGTACCAGCAGGCCCACGCCCTCGGCCCAGCCGGTACCGTCCGCCGACGACGAGAACGCCTTGCACCGCCCGTCCGGCGACAGCCCGCGCTGCCGGGAGAACTCCACGAACATGCCGGGCGTGGCCATGACGGACACACCGCCGGCGAGCGCCATGGAGGACTCGCCCTGGCGCAGCGACCGCGCGGCGAGGTGGAGTGCGACGAGTGAGGACGAGCAGGCGGTGTCGACCGTCACTGCCGGGCCTTCAAGACCGAAGGTGTAGGCCAGCCGGCCCGAGGCCACACTGGCGGTGTTGCCCGTCAGCAGGTAGCCGTCGTGTCCGCCGGAGGGCTCGTGCAGCCTCGGTCCGTACTCCTGCGCCGTGGCGCCCACGTACACACCGGTTCGGCTGCCGCGCAGCGCGGCGGGGTCGATGCCCGCCTGCTCCAGGGCCTCCCAGGCCGTCTCCAGCAGCAGCCGCTGCTGGGGCTCCATCGCCGCCGCCTCCCGGGGGCTGATGCCGAAGAACTCGGCGTCGAACCGGTCCGCGTCGTGCAGGAAGCCGCCCTGGGTGGCATAGGTCGTGCCGGAGCTGTCCGGATCGTCGGTGAAGAGCGCGTCGAGGTCCCAGCCCCGATTGGCCGGGAATGTGCCGATCGCGTCGACCTCGTCGCTGACCAGCTTCCACAGGTCCGCGGGGGAGGCGACCCCGCCCGGCAGCCGGCACGCCATGCCCACGATCGCGATCGGCTCGTCGACCGCCACGGCCTCGCAGGCGTCGTCGTCCAGGCCCTGCTCCTGGTCTTCGTACAGGTCCTCGTACAGCTCCCCGTCCGGGTCCTCGGCCAGGTCCGGGAGCTGAGCGCCGAGGTGTGCGGCGAGTACGGCCGGGGTCGGGTGGTCGAAGAGGAGGCCGGTGGGCAGCGACAGCCCGGTGGCCCTGTTCAGCGCGTCCCGGAGCTCGACGGACGAGACGGAGTCGAAGCCGAGGTCCTTGAAGGTCGTGTCGATGTCGACGTCTCGGGCCGAGCCGTGGCCGAGCACCGCCGCCGCGTGCGCACGCACCAGCTCCAGGACGTCGCCGCGCGGCGCGGACCTCTTCCGGCCGCTCCGCCGTGCCACGGCGGTCCGGACCGGGGCCGGCCCGGCCGCCGGGCCGTCCAGCCAGTAGTCCTCACGCTGGAAGGCGTACGTGGGCAGATCCACCAGACCCGGACCCGGCAGCAGACGCTCCCAGTCGACCTCCACGCCGTTGGCGTGCGCCTCCGCGACCGAGGTCAGGAAACGGTCCTGCCCCCCGTCGTCGCGGCGCAGCGATCCGACGACGACGGCGCCGGCTCCGGCCTCCTCGGCCGTGTCACTGAGGGCCGAGGTGAGCACCGGGTGGGTGCTGACCTCGATGAAGACGTGATGCCCCTCGTCGAGCAGAGCGCGGGTGGCTTCCTCCAGCCGGACGGTCCGGCGCAGGTTGCTGAACCAGTACGAGCCGTCGAGCTCCGTGCCGTCCAGCTGCTGCCCGGTGACGGTGGAGAAGAACGGGATGTCACCCGCACGCGGCGTGACATCGGCCAGCAGTTCCCGCAGCTCGTCCCTCAGCAGGTCGACGTGGGCGGAGTGGGAGGCGTAGTCGACCTTGATGGTGCGGGCACGGTACCCCTCGGCCGCACCGCGCTCGACGAGGTCGGCCAGGGCCTCCGGGTCGCCGGAGACGACCGTGCTCCGCGGGCCGTTGTGCGCGGCGATGTCGATCGCGCCGTCCCTCCGCGCGACGAGCTCACCCACCTCACCCGCGGGCAAGGCCACCGACACCATCCCACCCGAACCCGCCAGCCGCACGATCGCCCGACTGCGCAACGCCACGACCTTCGCCGCGTCCTCCAGCGACAACGCCCCCGACACCACCGCAGCCGCGATCTCACCCTGCGAATGCCCCACCACCGCATCCGGCTCCACACCCACCGAACGCCACAACGCCGCCAACGACACCATCACCGCCCACAACGCCGGCTGCACCACATCCACCCGATCCAGACCAGGCGCACCCTCCACACCCCGCAACACATCCAGCAAAGACCACCCCGTGAACGGCACCAACGCCCGCTCACACTCCCCCAGACGAGCAGCGAACACCGGCGACACCTCCACCAGCCCCACCGCCATACCCCGCCACTGCGACCCCTGACCCGGAAACACGAACACCGTCCTGCCGGGGCCTCCCGGCACCGCACGGCCCGTCACCACACCGGCCGCGGGCAGGCCCTCGGCCAACGCCCGCACACCCGCCAGCAGTTCGTCGGGGGTCTGCCCCACGACCACCGCACGGTGGTCGAAGCGGGCACGCGACGTCGCGAGCGAGCGGCCCACCGCCGCGGCGTCCAGCTCCGGCCGCTCCTCCAGGTACGACACGAGCCGCCCGGCCTGGCCGGCCACGGCTTCGGCCGACCTGCCCGACAGCACCCACGGCACCACACCCGTGCCGGACGCGGCGGCAGGCGCATCCTCCGCAGGCCCGGTGCGCCAGTCCGAGAGCACGACGTGGCAGTTCGTACCGCCCACGCCGAACGAGCTGACACCCCCGTAGAGCGGTTCGTCCGGCCGCGGCCACGCCTCCACGCCGCGCTGCACGGCCAGCTTCAGCGTGTCGAAGGGGATGTCGGGGTTCGGGGTCTCGAAATTGAGGCTCGGCACGAGCTCGCGGTGACGGATGCAGAGCGCCGCCTTCAGCAGGCCGACGATGCCGGCGGCACCCTCCAGGTGCCCGACGTTCGTCTTGACCGATCCGACCCGCAGTGCGGCTTCTTCCGCGCGGCCGTCGCCGAGTACCGCGCCCAGAGCCGACGCCTCGATCGGGTCGCCCACTCTGGTGCCCGTGCCGTGCAGTTCGACGTACTGGACCTGCTCGGCGGCCACGCCGGCCCGCCGGTACGCCTGCCGCAGGACCTCCTGCTGGCCGGCCGAACTGGGCGCGGTGAGGCCCTCGGTGGTCCCGTCGTTGTTCATCGCGCTGCCGCGCAGCACGCAGTAGACCGGGTCTCCGTCCGCCACGGCGGCGCGCAGTGGCTTGAGCAGGACGAACGCGCCACCCTCACCGCGTACGTATCCGTTCGCCCTCGCGTCGAACGTGAAGCTGAGGCCGTCCGGTGACAGGGCGCCGAGCCGCTCGGCGCTGGTGGTGCTGTCCGGCACCAGGTTGAGGCTGACCCCGCCGGCCAGGGCCATGGTGGACTCGCCGCGGCGCAGGCTCTCGGCCGCCAGGTGCACGGCGACCAGTGAGGAGGACTGGCCGGTGTCCACGGCCGCGCTCGGTCCGTGCAGACCCAGGGTGTAGGAGATCCGGTTGGCGATGACACCACGGTTGAGACCGGTCAGGGTGTGGCGGGTGACGGCGTCGTCCCCTTGCTGACGCGTGAGCGCGGCGTAGTCGTCGGCGATGACACCGACGAAGACACCGGTCGGGCTGTCGGCGAGCGCGGACGGGACGATCCTGGCGTCCTCCAGCGCCTCCCAGGCCAGCTCGAGCATCAGCCGCTGCTGCGGGTCCATCGACGCCGCCTCGCGCGGGCTGACGCCGAAGAAGCCCGCGTCGAAGCCGCTCACGTCCTCCAGATAGCCTCCCGGCCGGGAGGGCAGTCCGGGGCGCCCGGCCGGGGGCGCGCCGATCGCACTGCGGCCCTCGCGCAGCAGCCGCCACAGTTGCGCGGGGTTCTCCGCGTGCGGCAGTCGGCAGGACATACCGACGACGGCGATCGCCTCGGCCGATATCGACGTGTCAGCTTGGAATTCCACCATGGTCGAGTACGCCCTACCTATTGATCCGTACGATTCCTGAGCAGGGGCACAGCACCCGCAGCCGTGCCGCGGGTGCTGTGCCGATGTGCTGCTATTTCGTCTGCAATGACGCGCCGGCCGTCTCGTAGGACGCGACCAGCACCCGTTTGAGGACTTTTCCGCTGGACCCCAACGGGAGGGCGTCGGTGAACTCGACGCGCCGTGGGTATTTGTAAGCGGAAAGGCGCTGTCTGCCCCATTCGATGATCTCGGCATCCGTTCCGGCGGTGACTTCCTCCGGCCGGGCGGGCACGACGACCGCCCAGACCTCTTCACCGAGTTCCGGGTGCGGGACACCGATGACCGCCACCTGCGCGACGGCCGGATGCCCGCCGAGAATCTCCTCGATCTCGCGCGGATGGACGTTGTAGCCACCGCGGAGAATCAGGTCCTTCTTCCGGCCCACGACCGAGAGGTAACCGTCTCCGTCCAGCATCCCGAGATCACCGGTGAGGAACCAGCCGTCGGTCAGGACCTCGGCGGTGATGTCCGGGCGACCGAGATATCCGGCCATGACGTTCGGACCGCGCACCACGATCTCGCCCACCTCGCCGGCCGGCAGGAGATCGATCCCGTCGGTGTTCGGCCGGGCTATACCGACCGTGACGCCGGTGATGGGAACACCGACCGTTCCGGGGCGGAACGTCACGCCCGGATAGTGATAAGCCACGCTGCACGAGGTCTCGGTCATCCCGTAGCCCTCGTACACAGGACATCCGAACGTGCTCCGGACCTCTTCGAGGGTCTTCACCGGGAGCGCCGATCCCCCGCTGTACACGCGGTCGAGCCGAGGGGCCTGCTCACCCCGCGCCACCGCGTCGAGCAGCTTGACGTACATGGTCGGTACGCCCATGAACACCGTGCACCGGTGTTCCGTCATCAGCGCGAGCGCCTCCGGCCCGGAGAACCTCGGCATCAGGACGATCGAGATACCGGCGCGGAAGCCGGTCAGCATGCCGCAGATCTGACCGAAGCCGTGGGACAGCGGCAGGCAGCCGAGCAACACGTCGTCACTGCGGAACATGTACGGAGTGGCGACCATCCTCTCGACGTTGTGCAGGATGTTCCGGTGAGTGAGCATCACCCCCTTCGGCTCACCCGTCGTGCCGGACGTGTAGAACACGACCGCGACGTCGTCGGCTTCGCGCACCGCGGCGTCGTCGATGGGCGCCGTGTCCTGTGCCGCGCTCTCCAGGTCGACCGTGCCCCCGGGGCCCGGCCCGACGGTGAGGAGCACCGTGCCGAGCGGCTCCGACGCCTCCCTCGCCCGGGCGAGCAGGGAGGCGTCGCACACCAGGAGACGGGCGTCGGCATCGGTCAGCACCTGACCGATCTCCGAGGGGGTCGACATGACGTTCAGCGGGACCACGACGGCGCCGGCCGCCAGCACGCCGAAGTACACGACGGGGAACCGTGGGGTGTCGGCCAGGAGCACGGCGACCGCGTCTCCCGGCCGTACCCCGCCGGCCCGCAGTACGGCGGCGTAGCGACGTGCCTGGTCCCACAGCCACCCATAGGTGACACGCTCGGAGCCCTGGATCACGGCCGGGTGGTCGGGTCGCCGCGCCGCCGCGCCGGCGAGTACGCCCGCGACAGACATGGTCATCCGGCGGTGCGGGCGCCGCGGAGAGCGGACGTGGCCCACTCCCGTGCACTCGCGGTCGGGATCTCCAGTTCCTTCCAGATCCCGTGCAGGGCGTCGGCGAAGGTCTCGACATCCTTCTGCTCGTGCACGGCGGACGGAGCGATCCGCAGGATCTCCTCGCCCGCGGGCACGCTGGGGGCGTTGATGGACTGGACGTAGATCCCGTGCTGCTCGAACAGCAGCCGGGACGCCCGCTTGCACAGTTCGTCCTCACCGACGAAGGCCGCGACGATGTGGGAGTCCGTCGAGACGAACGGGATGTCGGCCTCGATCAGAAGGCTGTGCAGCAGTCGCGTGTTCGACGCGAGGGCCTCCCGCTCGGTCTCGGAGGACCGCAGGTACTGGACCGACGCCAGCGCGGCAGCCGCGACCGCCGGCGGCGGGGAGGTGGTGAAGACGAACGAGCGCGAGTAGGTCCGCACCGCGTCCACGAGGGCCGCCGGGCCCGCGATGTAGCCGCCGACCGTCCCGTACCCCTTCGCCAAGGTGCCCATCACGACCGTGAACCGGTCGGCGATGCCTTCCCGCGCGGCGATTCCGGCGCCCTGCGGTCCGTACATGCCGACCGCGTGGACCTCGTCGATGAAGGTGGTGGCACCGTACTTGTCCGCGATGTCGGCGATCTCGGCGAGCGGCGCGACGTTGCCCGACATGGAATAGACCGATTCCACGACGATGAGCTTCGGGCAGTCGGCGGGAGCAGCCGCGATCAGTTCTTCCAGGTGGGCGACGTCGTTGTGCCTGAAGATGTGCTTCTTCGCGCCGCTGTGCCGGAGGCCGTCGATGATCGAGGCGTGGTTCTTCGCGTCGGAGAACACGACGGTGTCCTCGGGCAGCCCCGCCAGCACGCTGAGGGAGCCCTCGTTGGCGGTGTATCCCGAGGTGAAGAGGAGAGCGGACTCCTTGCCGTGCAGATCCGCCAGCTCATTTTCGAGAAGGACGTGGTAGTGGTTGGTCCCGCCGATGTTCCGGGAACCTCCCGAGCCCACACCATGGGTGTCTATCGCGGCGTGCATGGCGGCGATGGCCTGGCTGTTCTGACCCATGCCCAGATAGTCGTTGCTGCACCAGACGCTTACTTCCGAATCCACCCCGTCGCGCCGCGCAGTGGCCATGGGGTAATCACCGGAACGCCGGCCGATCTCCAGGAACTCCCGCTTGCTTCCAGCGAGATCGCCTGCGGTGGTACCGCTCAGATATGATGCCAGGTGAACGTTCATGCACTCGCCTTCTCGACGTAGTGGTCGAATTGAACTGCGAACCGAAGGTTGCACGGTCTAGGAATACTGGGACTTCAGAAGCACCTTGTCGGGCTTGCCGTTGCTGTTCATCGGCAGAGCGCTCAGGACGTGTACTTTCTCGGGCACGTGAATCGGAGAGAGCCTCTCGGCGATCCGAGTACGGATGTCCTCCACGTCGACCACCGCGGCCGGGTCGCATTCGACGGCGGCGTGGATGTGATCGCTTCCGTCCTCGTCCTGCACGCCGTAGACGGCCGCGTGCAGAACTCCGGGGTGGGAGAGGATCTCCGCCTCGAGAACGATGGGATGCACCTTGACGCCGCCGACCTTGATGACGTGGGCCACCCGCCCCAGGAGAGTCAGATAGCCCCGCTCATCGAGGCGCCCGATATCACCGGTGAAATACCAGCCGTCCCGAATGACCTGTGCGGTCAGTTCCGGGTTGCGGTTGTAGCCGTCCATCATCTGAGGCGAGCGGACACGGACCTCGCCGATCTCCCCCGGCGCCAACTGCGCGCCGGTACTGGAGTTGCAGACGGCGACCTCCACCTCGGGAAAGGGCCGGCCGACCGTGGCCGCGAGTTCCGGGTCGCCGTGCTCCAGAGGAGTCAGGATCGTGATCCGGCCGCTCTCACTCGTGGCGTAACCCTGCGCCATGGCAGGGCCGAACAGCTGAAAAGCCTGTGCGATGCGCGCGGGTGCCGCAGGGCTGCCGCCATAGACGATCCGCTTCAGCGAGGAAAGGCCCGCGGCTTCCAGATCGGCAGTGTCACGAATTCCGCGCCCGGCCAGATGGTCCATGACCTGGAACACGTGGTTCGTCGCCATGAACGTCCACGAGATCTGCTTCTCGGCGGAGACGGCGTCGACGAACTTCTCGGCATCGAAGCTCTCATGGAGATGGAGCGCTCCGTCCAGCGCGAAGACCGCGTCCACCATCGCGGCGACGCCGTGACTCAGCGGGGTCGTCACCAGGATCGACGCACAGTCGTATTCACGACCGACATCCATCCACGCGCGCACCGTGGCTTCCCACGCGCGGCCCGACAGCCGGATGCCCTTGGGCCGGCCGGTGCTGCCACTCGTGAAGCCGATGAAGGCCAGCGCCTGCGGATCCCATGACGCGAGCTCCGGGGCAACCATGCCCTCGGCCGGGCCGGCCTCCCCGCGCCCCCCGTCCTGAACGCGCGTCAGAGGAAGCCCACCGGCCTCGGCCAGCTCGGTCGCGCGCTCCGAGCACTCCTCGTCGGCATAGAGGGTCACCGCATCGGTCTCGCGCAGGATCTGCATCTGGTGATCCAGCGGAAGTACCGTCGTCCTGGTACCCGGATTGGTGGTTCGCAGATAACACACGGCGCCGCCGAGCAGATGGGTCGCGTAGCGCACGGTGAGCATCTCGGGGCTGTTGGGTGCGACGAATATCGCCACCACATCCCCCTTGCCCACTCCGCGGTCGCGCAGCGCAAGGAACGCGTCCGTGACGGACCGGACCATTTCACCACCGGAGAACGCCTTGCCGCGCCAATGAACGAAATCCCGGTCCGGCGTGGCCGCGAACAGCGAGAGGATCTCCGAGACATAACTCCGACTTGCGCTCCACCAATGCTGCGGCAGGCTCATGGGACCTTCCTTTTACCTTGCCAACTGTCACGACGTCGTCCGATCGGGCGTTCAATCTTCACCGTGCCGGGGAAGGAGGCGGTAGATCGTTCGACCGGCTACAACGGAGAGCCGGAAGGCATCCCGATCGGGGTAGCCGTTCGGGGCACAGGCCGGGCGGCCTCTCGGGGCGCCGGCGCACCCGGCGAGGTGACCGCACCTCCGGGACCGGGGACGGAGCGGGAGTCCAGAGCCACCGAAACTCCTCGGCGAGCACCAGCGCACCCCCTCTGACCAGCGAGCTTGCACATCTCGGGAGAAGATCCACTTCCTGGCTCTTCGCCAGGACCCCTCACGAACCCCGACCTTCGCAGCTCGGGGGACAGAGCACCGCTGCCCTGCGGCACTGCTCGCACCGCCCGCGAGTTGTGGACGTCGTTCCAGGAGGGTGGTGCCGCCGGCACCGGTTCGCCCGCTAGGCGGGGGGCATCGCCGGCGAGCTACAGCGGCCTCGATGTGACCATGGACTGGCGCTGATCCCCGGTGCCCGCGTCGCACACCGACACGGGCGCCCACCGGACCCGGCGACAGCCTCACCCCGCCGGGCGAGTCACTCCCCTGCTGAAGATCGGAAACCTGACATGCCCCTGTCCCCGCCCTCGCCGTACCTGACCCGCCACACCCGGCCCGAGCGCCCCGCACGCCGGCTGGTCTGCTTTCCCCACGCGGGCGGCGTGGCGAACTTCTACCGTCCCTGGGGTCAGTACGTGGACCCCTCGGTGGAGCTCCTGGCCGTCCAGTACCCGGGGCGCGAGAACCGGTTCCGCGAACCGCTGGTCCCGGCGATGGATCCGCTGGTATCGGCCATCGCCGGGGAACTGCTGACCCTGCCGTCGTTGCCCACCGTGCTCTTCGGACACAGCATGGGCGCGGCCATCGCCTACGAGACGCTCCTGCGCATCGAACAGGCGGGGGCCGCGCACGACGTCACCCGCCTGTGCGTCTCGGGCCGGTCCCCCGACGGTGGCCCAGGGCCCGCGGTGCGGACGGACGATGAGGTCATCGCGGCCGTCAGCTCCCTGGGTGGCACGAACGCGGCCGTGTTCGACGACCCCGACCTGCGGGAGCTGGTTCTGCCCGCCATTCGCAACGACTACCGCCTGATCAACGACTACCGCCGGCGGCCCGACGCGCCGGTGCTGCGGACCGCCGTCCATGCCCTGACCGGTGACCGGGATCCACAGGTCACCCCCGACGAGGCGGCAGGATGGCGCGCTCTCACCTCGGGCCCCTTCAACCTCACCGTGCTGCGGGGCGACCACTTCTACCTCGTACCGGCGGCCGAGGAGGTGGCCCGTATCTCCATGGAACCGGCACAGACACTTCCCGCATAGCGGGGTACCCGAGCCGGGACAACGCGCACCGAAGTCGGAGGCCCGTCGGATGCCTTGAGGCCGGCGGGAGCGGGGCCTGGGCCTATGGCACGCATCCGGTCCGTACTCACCCCGGTCGGCAGTGCCGCCGTTCTGCACGGGCATCGTCGGCCCCGGTGTCCCGCCACCGCCCGAAATACGCGCGGTGGCGGCCGCGGATCGCGGCACCCACCCGCTGCGCACCACCGGCCCACGCGGCGACCTGAGCGACCTGCGGCCCCTGGGTCGTACGGTGGGCGACGCGAGGGTGGTGGGGCTGGGCGGGGCAACGCACAATTCCCACGAGTTCTTGACGCTCAAGCACCGCGTGCTGCGCTACCTGGTGGAGCACAAGGGCTTCCGCACCTTCGCGCTGGACTGGAGCAGCGGCCCCTGAGTGAACGCGAGGAGCGTTCACTCAGTGCACATCCCCCCACTACTCCGACACCAGAACACAACCGCAGGTCAGATGCCCTTTGCAGCAGGCTCCAGAATCGCCACGCACTCCACGTGATGCGTCATCGGAAACATGTCCGAATCCCCTGGTCGGAGAAAACCGCAGGTAAGAGTGGCTCCCTCTGGCTCCGGCCCGGCCCAGCCCGGGCCGGAGCGTCATGTGAGCGTCACGGACGCGACCTCTCCCGCCACCGTTCGCCCCGCCCCGGCCACTTCGGCCGCCCTCGGGCACCAGCACCGTGGGTGGCCGCCGGGCGGCCCACGCTTTCCTGGACCGGCTGCAGGAATGCCCGGACGACCTGCCCCGGCGAGCCACCGCCGTCGCACGGTTCCCGAGCTCATGCGCGGGGCACCGGCGATCAGTGACAGGAGGGTGGTCTTCCGGCGCCGGACGGTCCGATGACGGCCGTCGGCCGTCCCCTGGGGATCGTCAGATCCGCCTGTGCCAGGACCGGCCGGTACGGCGACGGGCACGCGCGAGCTTCACCGCCGGCCCCCGACGCACCCACGAGGCGGAAGCCCTTGCGGAAACGGGCCCGCGGGCACCGTGAGGCCGCGAACGGCCGGGCTCCCCGGCCGTTACCGGGCCGCTCAGTCCCTCCGGCCGAGCACCGTCTCGCCGAGGTGTGTCAGTCGGTGCAGGGTCAGGTTGTCCCGGCGTTCGGGAGCGACCATCCCGGACCTGCGCAGGACACCCAGATGCCTGCTGACGGAGGGGTGGGAGAGGTCGAGACGGCGGGATATCTCGCTGATGGACATGGGCGACCGCAAGGATTCGAGGACGTTCGCGCGGGTGTGCCCGAGGAGATCACTCAGAGCAGCGGTCCGGTCCTCCTCCTGTTGCCAGAGTCCGGCGGCGGTGTCGGTGGTGGGACTGACGTTGTAGACGAGGACGGGGGCGTCCTGGCCGCCCGTCTCCGCATCGAGGACCATCGGCCCCAGCGCGAACAGCGATGGAGCAATGACCAGGCCCTCCCCGAGCGGGTCGGCTCGCTGGCCTTCCTGCTCGTCGTCCACGTGGAGTAGGGGGGCGTGCCAGCTGATGGAGGGGTGCAACTCGTTGAGGAGGCTTTCCACACCACCGGAGAGGACAGCGCGGCCACGCGCTTCACGTTCCTGTTCCAGGTGGTTCCGTATTCGCCCCCAAAAAGGCACCACGGCCACCGAGCTGAACCGCCTCGTGTCGGCGTGGGGCGGCGCTCCCGGCGCGCGTCGCAGGAAGCCGGTGCCCGGCCCACCGGACGTGCTCGCCTGGCGGAGTCTTCTCCGCACCTTCATCCGCCAGTCCGCGAACTCGTCCGGTCGCGTGTCCGCGTATCTGAGCTCGGCGAACCGGGCTTCGAGATCCAGTCCGAGGGAGCCGACAAAGCGGATGCGAGAAAGGTCTTTTACCGTGAGATGCATGTAGACCAATGCGCTGTCTCCTCAACTCGGCTCGAGCGGTTCGTGCGTCATGCCTTTCCACGGACACCGGCTGCGGACCATTCGGCCGGACGGCTCGGCCCCTCGTGTGTGCGCTGTGCCGAACCGGCGAGGAGACGTCGGACACTGCCGATGGTCGGGCACGGCAGGCCCTCGGGACTTCTGCACACGTGACGAGGTCGGCTCGCGGATCTGCGTCGGATCCCGTCGGCTCCGGTACGGCTATCATCCCCGCGATTCCCCCTGGTGCGACGCAAGCACTCAGGGACCGTACTCAGCGGATGAAATAGTGTCAACCGATCCGCTGGAGCCTCCGTTGATGTCGTCGGCCAGCACCGACTCCGCACACTTTTCCGCGAGCGGAACAGGGGAGATTTTGAGCCCAAAACCGGTCGCGCGCCTGGAGAGAGTGGGCAACGCAGCGATTCAGCAGATAAGTTGGGTGTCCTACCCTGTCCGCTGGACACAGACGTGTTATCGCGCCCGGGAGTTGAAGACTTGGCCAGCAGCAGCAACGGCGACAACAGCACGGCGGGCCCGTCATCCCTGGCTCGACGGCTCGAAGACATCGTCAACGCCTACTACCGGGGCAACCGTCCTCCCTACAGCAAGATCGCGGAGGAGATCCGCCAAAGCACGGGGCGGACGTTCTCGGCCACGTACCTATGGGAGCTGGCGACGGGGCGGAAGCGCAACGTGACACGCGACCACCTCCGGGTGCTGGCAGAGTATTTCGGCGTCACGCCGGACTACTTCACCGACGAGGAGGTCTCCGAGAAAGTGAGGCGCCAGATGGAGTTCGCCGCCGCCCTGGGCAACAGCAAGGTACGCACACTTGCCTTTCGTGCCGACGAGTTGTCGGAGGCAGGGCTCGACGCCCTTCTCGCACTCGTGAACGCGATGTCCGGCGAGTCCGACTCCGCAGGAGGACACCAGCGTCCCGGCCGGTGAATCCGTGTGGAGAGTCGGGGCAGCCACGACCAGTGAGAGCAAGAGGGACGAAGCCCGCTCATGCAAGCGTTCAGGCGTCTTTCGCGTTTCTGTCACCCGGGACGGGGGTGAGAGCAGATGCGACGAACGGGGGAGTATGCCAAGTTACAGCGGAAGTGTGCGGCGATCCTGCATGATCTCGGGGTGCACCGGTCCCTTTCTCTCGACGCGATCTGTGAGCGGGTGGAGGAACTCAGAGGCCGACCGCTCGTTCTGAAGGAACTGCCCGAGCAGGCGGCGATCACCGGAGCCTGCGGCCTCTGGCTGGGCACCGACGACGCCGACTACGTCTTCTACGAGGCCCGGACCGCACCCCTGCACCGCGAACACATCATCCTGCACGAGATCGGCCACGTCCTGTGCGACCACCATCGGGGCATTACGGACCCGGGCGACGAGCTGACGGGCCGGCTTCTCGGCGGCCTGCAGCCCCATCTCGTAAAGCGGTTGATGGCTCGGACCAGTTACACGACCGCCGAGGAACAGGAAGCCGAGATGATCGCCAGCCTGATACAGAGCGCCGAGAAGACCGGTCCGGTGGCCGGCTCTCTCGGCCGTCTCGGCGCGTTCCTGGGAGTGACAGACAATGTCGGTCTCTGAACTGGCCACCCGAGTAGGGCTCTTCAGCACCGCCTCCATGTGGTTCGCCCTCGTCCTGCGCGCCCGGCCCGCGCTGCGCCAGCCGCACCAGCGGGGACTGTGGCACACAGTCCTGGCCACGGCCGTCGCCATCACGCTCTTCCAGCCCGAGGTCGTCGGCCGGCTCACGCACACCGGCATGGAACTTCACACGGTCGCCCTGACCCGGAACCTGATCGGCGTCCTCAGCGCAGGGCTGGTCCTTCTCTTCATGGTCGACTCCACCCGGGTTCGCCGCCTGCGCCTCACCGTGGCTGCGGGGCTGACAACGGTGATGGGCGCGCTGGTCGCCCTTGACCTACTGCAAGCCGGCCACCCGCACGAGACTGTCACATCCGTCCAGGGGCCGGCCGACCCGGCGTTCCCCTACTGGTGGATCCTCATCGTGGCCCACCTGGCCGGTGACGCCGTCGCGCTCGTGGTCTGCTGGTCGTACAGCCTGCGCACCGAGGATCGCGATCTCGTCTGGTCACTGCGGCTGTTCGCCGCCGGAAGCGTCCTCGCGCTCGTCTTCTGGTGCGGCTACCTCTGGCACCTCTACGGCGGCACCTCCGCCATGCTCCCCTACCTGTCCCTGCTCATCGGTGTCCACGGCTGCATCAGGGCGGCATCGCTACTGGTCCCCACCGCGACCACCCTCGTCCGGTCATGGAGCGCCCTGCGCGTCACCTGGCGTCTGTGGCCACTATGGCGCGATCTTGTTCTGGCAGTACCCCAGGTAGCGCTCACCAGCCCCCAGCGGACCAGGCTCCAGGAGGTCCTGCGACCGCGTTCCCCGCTGGCGCTGCAGGCTCACAGGCAGACGATCGAGACCTATGACGCGCTCCTGGATCTGCAGCGGTTCGTCCAGCCCGGCGCCTATGAAGAGGCGCAGCGGCATGCCCGGCGGAAAGGGGCGCCGGACCATTGGCTCGCCGCCGCCGCACTGGCCGGAACGCTGGGCCAGGCCCGACGGGCCAAGCTCGCCGGTGCGCCCCCCTCCGTCCCCCGTCCGCTGCCCGGCGTGGAGCACGGCAGCCCCGCGACACTTTTGGGGATCGCCCGGATGTGGCCGTCGATGACGGACGCGCTGCCCTGGCACAACGAGCCTGTCGACGCGGTGGCACCGACCCACCGCGAGTGACGGGCGTGCGGCACGCCAGCCGCACCTCCGGGCCGCTACCGAGAAGTGCCGGACGTCTCGTCGTGGCGGGGCGCGACATGAAAGTCGAACGCCAGGGTCCCGGGATCCAGGGCCGTTGCCCCGCCGTCGACGGTGAGCACGGCGCCGTTCACATAGGACGCCGCCGGGGACAGAAGCCAGCTGATGGTCTCCGCGATCTCACGCGGCTCACCCGGACGACCCAGCGGAAGAAGCCCGGTCACCTCCTCATAGGCGCCGTCCATGCCCTCACCCCGCAAGTCCGCCTCGGCGGCGAAGCGCGCCATGCGGCGGTCGGCCATCTCGCTCCTCACCCAGCTCGGACACACGATGTTGGCCCGCACCCCCTGACGCCCGTAGTCAACGGCGACGGAACGGCAGAGCTGGAGCAGAGCCGCCTTGGATGTGGCGTACGGGGCGTTGCTCGTACCGTTGCGCAGGGCGGACACCGAAGCGACGGCGACCACCGCCCCCCTCGCCTGAAGCAGGTGCGGGATCGCGGCGCGCAGAAGCAGCAGCGGACCGGTGACGTTGGTGCGCATCACCTCGTCCCAGTCGTCCAACGAGAGGTCGCCCACGGACCCGCCGCGCCCGATGCCGGCGTTGAGCACGAGTCCGTCGAGTCGTCCGTACGCGCCGAGGGCCGCCTCGACGAGACCGTCGGCGGCCTCCGGATCCCTCGCGTCGGAGGGGTGCGCAAGCACCCCGATCTCCTGTTCGAGACGGCGCAACGGCTCGCTCCGCCGGCCCGAGACGACCACACGGTGGCCTCCTTCGCGCAACAGCCGGGCGGTGGCCTCCCCGATGCCCGAGCCTCCACCGGTCACGACAACAACTCGTCCTTCAGTCACAGCTGTTCTGGCCCCCTCGAGATCACAAGACGTATCCGAGCCTAGAACCCGCCCACCCCCTGCTGATCACTTTGAGACAGGGCAGCTGGTGGGGGAAACCTACCCCCGAACTTTCCTGCCAGGTCTACTGTCTACCCCCGACCGCCCTGTTGCACTGGAATCCCCGGATCCCGACTTCGACGAGGGCAGCCCGATATGTCGCAGATAACCGATGTCCGTCTCCCTGCTGTCCAGCTGGTCAGGGTGTGCGTGGACCACCGCAGTGCCGCCGGCCGTGGAGGGGCACTCCTCGAGGCCAGTGTCGGCTTCCCGGAGCGAACCCTCACCGCGATCGTGGGCCCTTCCGGTGCAGGCAAGAGCGCCCTTCTGCGGTGCGCCTCGGGTCTGGAACGCCCGCACCAGGGCAAGGTGTTCAAGGGCTCCCGGGAGCTGGAGGCCATGGACGATCAGGAGCTCACCGAGCTTCAGGGGCTTTTCGTCCCGCGGCAGCCCGAGATGGACCCGGCGCTCACCACCTGTCAGATCGTGGCCCAGGCGTCGTCCGCCACCGGCCGCAGAGCCCGACGGGCGGCCGCCGTGGACGCGCTGCGCCGTGTGGGCCTCGAGGAAGAGGCCGGGCGGTACCCGGCCGAGCTCTCCGCCGAGCAGCTCAGGCGCGTCGCGATCGCCAGAACCCTGCCGGCGGGCCCCAGGATCCTGTTCATCGACGAACCGACGGACGCGCTCGATCACGCCGATGGGCGCCGGATCATGGATTTACTGCGCGCCCTGGTGGAGCAGGCCGGACACACCGTCGTCATGGGCACCTGCAATCCGGCGGCCGCGGCCTGCGCGGACCGGGCCGTCTTCCTCGTCGGCGGTCGTGTGGTCAGCATGATCGACCATCCGACGGTCGACGAGGTCGCCGCCGAACTCACGCGACAGCAGCCGGACCAGGGCTGAACTTGCCTCCCCCACCAGTGCGACGGGACGCCCGTTGGTGGGGAAAACCCGACCGTCAGGTCTCGACCTGACCGTCATGACCTGACCCGACGCCGCAGATGCAATGGACGAGTGCTGATTCATCGGGCTCAACTTCCTGCGGACAAGCGGAAATTGTGGTGCGGCGGCTGGCTCGTGGCAGCCGCGTGGGCCGCTGTCTTTCTGTTCATCATGGCACCCGAGCCGCACCGTGTGTGGGGCATGAGCGCCTGCCTGGGTTACCTCTGCGCGGCAGTCGCCGCGCTGTCGGCGCGCCCGCGAGGCCGCGCCGTCTCGGTCTGCCTGGCGCTCTGCGGGGCCGTCGTCGTGCCCTTCGTGCTCTTGGTGCTGACCGGCACGGCCCAGAGCGAGGTCGGCGTGATCGAGCGCTCCGGGTTGCTGACCTTGCGCCAGGCCACGCCGTACCTGCCCGACCCGCACACGGTGGGCGAGGTCACCCCGTACCTGCCGGGCATGGCCGTGTTCGGGCTGCCGCGCGCGGTGCTGGGCGAGAGCGGCCCCCTGCCCGGGCTGCTGGGTGACGCCCGACTATGGTGCGCCGCGGCGTTCCTCGGCTGTCTGTGGGCCGCCCTGCGCGCGATGCGGCGCCCGGTCGATGACACCTCGGCGGTGGGCGGCGGCGCGTCGCGCGGCTACGCGGTCGGCGCGTTCCTCGCCTCGCCGGCCGTGGCGCTTCCGCTCTGCGTCAGTGGCGTGGATCTGCCGCTGACCGGGCTGCTGTTCCTCGCGCTGGCGTTCGCGGCGCGGCGGCGGCCGGTGTCCGCCGGGCTGGCGCTCGCCGCCGCCTGCTCTCTCAAGTGGACAGCCTGGCCCGCCGTCGCGGTCGCCGTGACGCTGCTCGCCCACCACGGGGGCATCCGGGCGGCCGTGCGCGCGGCGGTCGTGGCGGTGGGGGGCACGGTCCTGCTCGTTCTGCCGAGCGCGCTGCTGTCGCCAGGACCCCTGGTGCAGCAGGTGTTCGCCTTCCCGATCGGGCGTGGGCCGTTCGAGACCCCGGCGGCCAGTCCGCTGCCGGGCCGGTTGCTCGCCGACCTCGGGCCGGTCGGCTGGTACGCGGCGGTCGCATTGCTGCTGGCCGGTGGGCTGGCCGTCTTCGTGTCCCTCCTGGTCCGGCCTCCGCACGACCTCGTGTCGGCCGCCGACCGGCTTGCCGTCGGCCTGTGCGTCGCGTTCCTCCTCGCGCCGGCCGGGCGCTTCGGGTATCTCGCCCTGCCGGTCACCCTGGCCGTGCTCGCCCGGCTGGTGGGCGGCGCCCACCGGAAGGGGCCCGCGCACGACCTCGTCGTACGGACCTCCCGTCCTGCGCGCCCGGCCCCGGTTCCCGCCGCGCGAGGTGCCCGGTGAGGGCCCGTCGCACCGCGGCGGTGGCGGCCACCCTGCGGTGGAGCGCCCACCGGTTCCCGTTCGTCGAGGACGAGGTGGCGGGTCTGCGGGCGTTCGTGCCGACGGGGTCGGTGTGCGTGGACGCGGGAGCCGAGTACGGGCTCTACACCTGGGTGCTGGCAGCTCTGGCCGGGCCGTCCGGCCGGGTGCACAGCGTCGAGCCGCTGCCCGGCCCCTGTCGCTGGCTGCGGGTCACCGCGCGGCTCCTGGGCGCCCGCAACGTGACCGTGCACCGCGCCGCCCTGGGTGACCGGTGCGGGCGCGGCAGGCTCAGCCTGCCCATACGGCGAGGGCTGCCCGTACACGGCCGGGCCTACCTCACCGACGGCGCTCACGGGCCCGGCCCCAATGCCGAGTTCCGCGTCTCCCGCACCGTGCCGGCGCCCGTCCGCACCCTCGATCAACTGGCCCGCGAGAGCGGTCTGGAGCGGCTGGCGTTCGTCAAGGCCGACGTCGAAGGAACCGAACTCGCGGTTCTGAAAGGCGGCTCGGCCACGCTGCGCCGCCACCGGCCCACGCTGCTGCTGGAGATCGAGCGCCGTCACCTGGCGAAGTACGGCGTGCATCCGGCAGACGTCCTGCGGCACTTGCGCGGCTTCGGCTACCAGGCCCATCGCCGGCGGCACGGCCACTGGGTCCCCGTCGCCCACGTCACCGACGACTGCCGCAACTACCTCTTCACCGCCTGACCACCCCCTTCCCTAAGGCAGCGACCACCATGGGCACCACCCTGATCGTCACCAACGACTTCCCGCCCCGCCAAGGCGGCATCGAGACCTTCGTCCACGCCATGGCGACCCGCGTCCCGGGCAACGACGTGGTCGTCTACACGTCCGGCGAGCCGGGTGCCGCCGCGTACGACGCCACTCTGCCGTTCCCGGTTGTCCGGGACCCCAGCCGTATGCTGCTGCCCACCCCCAGGGTGACCCGCCGCACGCTGGAGATCGCCCGGCGGCACGGCTGCGACCGGGTCTGGTTCGGGGCCGCCGCGCCGCTCGCGGCGATGGCGCCGGCACTGCGGCGCGGTGGGATACGGCGGATGGTCGCCACGACGCACGGTCACGAGATCTGGTGGGCGCGCACACCGGGCGCCAGGCGGGTGATGCGGCGCATCGGGGACCACGTGGACGCCGTGACGTACCTCGGCGAGTACACCCGGCGCCGCATCGCGCCGGCGCTGGGGCCGCGGGCCGCACTGGTACGGCTGGTTCCGGGCGTGGACGCGGCGGCGTTCCTGCCCGTCTCCGGCCGGGCCCGGGAGATCCGGGAGCGGCACGGCATCGTGGGCCGCAAGGTCGTTCTGTGCGTCTCCCGGCTGGTCCGGCGCAAGGGCCAGGACATGCTGATACGGGCGCTGCCCGCCATACGGCGGGCCGTGCCGGAGGCGGTGCTGGTGATCGTGGGCAGCGGCCCGGAGGAGGAGCGGCTGCGCAAGCTCGCGCGCCGGCACGCCGACGGACACGTGGTGTTCGTCGGCGGGCTGGACCACGAGGCGACGGCCCCGTACTACGCGGCGGCGGACGTGTTCGCCATGCCGTGCCGGACCCGCAAGGCAGGGCTCGAGGCGGAGGGGCTCGGCATCGTGTTCCTGGAGGCGGCGGCCAGCGGGCTGCCCGTGGTCGCCGGGGACTCGGGGGGCGCGCCGGACGCGGTCGTCGACGGGGTGACGGGCACCGTCGTGGACGGCGCGGACACGGGGGCCGTGGCCCGCGCCGTGTCCGGCATCCTGCGCACCCCCGAGAGGGCCGCGGCGATGAGCGAGTCCGGCCGGGCGTGGGTGACGTCACAGTGGTCCTGGGACGCGTCGGCGCAGCGGCTGACGCGACTGCTCTCCCCGGGCGCCGACCTCGAGGCGGCCGTGTCCGGCCGGGGCGACGGGGAGGGCTGACACGGCTCCGGGCCTCCCCCTCCCCGGCAGCAGTCGGCGCCCCGGTCAGACCTGCGGGGCCTCCCCCGGGCAGCCGTCGGTGCCCGGTCAGACCTGCGGGGCCTCCCGGCGGAGGTGGGCGAGGACCGCCAGGACTCGCCGGTTGCCCTCGGCCGGGTCGAGATCCAGCTTCATGAAGATGTTGCTCGAGTGCTTGACCACCGACGCCTCCGTGATGGTGAGCCGCTGCGCGATCGCCTGGTTGTTGAGCCCCTCCGCCATGAGGGCCAGCACCTCCCGCTCGCGGGGCGTGAGGCGCTGCAGCGGTTCGTCGGCGGTCCGTTGCTGGAGCAGCACCCGGACCACCTCCGGGTCGATCACGGTCTGCCCGCCGGCCACGCGGTCCAGCGCGTCGAGGAAGTCGGTGACCTCCCCGACGCGGTCCTTCAGCAGGTAACCGAGTCCGCCCTCGGCCGACGAAGCGCCGCTGAACAACTGGGTCGCGTAGGCCGTGGCCACGTACTGCGACAGCACCACGACCGGCAGGCCCGGGTGCCGGCTGCGCAGTTCCAGTGCCGCCTTCAGCCCTTCGTCGCGGAAGCCGGGCGGCATCCGCACATCGGTGATGACCACGTCCGGCCGGTCGGCGTCCACGGCGCGCGCCAGTTCTGCGGCGTCCCCCACGGCGGCGGTCACCTCGTGTCCGACTCGGGACAGCAGCTCCACCAGACCGGCACGCAGCAGGACGGCGTCCTCGGCGAGCACTACGCGGAGCACGGCACCTCCACCCGCAGTTGGGTCGGTCCGCCGACGGGACTGGTCACGACGAGTCTCCCTTTGAGAATGGCCACACGGTCCGCCAATCCTTGCAGACCGGCTCCGGCTGCCGGGTCCGCGCCGCCGTGCCCGTTGTCGGTGATGAGCAGGACCAGTTTGTCGTCGTGCAGCCGGCCGACGACGCTGACCTGGTCGGCGCCGCTGTGCTTGGAGGCGTTCGTCAGCGCCTCGGTGACGGTGAAGTAGGCCGTCGTCTCGACCGCCGACGGCAACCGGTCCGGCAGGTGCATCTCCACGGTCACCGGGATCGGGTTGCGCAGGGCCAGTTCGGACACGGCGGCCGGCAGTCCGTGGTCGGTGAGGACCTGGGGGTGGATGCCCCGCACCAGGGAACGCAGCTGGTCCAGTGCCTGGCGGGCCTCGCCTCGGGCGCGGGCGATGAGGGGGGTGGCCGGCGAGTCCTGGCCACGCAGCTCCAGTTCCGCCAGTCCCAACGTCATGCTGAGCGCCACGAGTTGCTGCTGCGCGCCGTCGTGCAGATCGCGTTCGATGCGTCGTCGCTCCGCTTCGAACGCGTCGACCAACCGAACGCGGGAACGGGTGAGTTCGATGACCCGAGTGCTCAAGTCCTCGTCCCGCGCCGACAGCAGGGACTGGGCGACCCACACCTGCGCGCCGGCGAGAAGTCCGCCGACGTAGGCGGAGACGAACAGTCCGAGCAGTCCCGCGGCGCTGCCGGGCAGGGCCGCGACGGGGTCGGAGATGGGCCGGCCGGGCACCAGCATCACGGTGTCGGGTGCGATCGCCCACACGATGACCGGTGTCGCCGTCAGCAGCACCGACAGGCCCAGCAGGGCGGCGAAGCCGATCCCCGTGGCCGTGAAGACAACGCCCAGGGCGAGGGTGTATCCCAGTTCCCGCCAGGTGGCCCGCTCGCGCAGCCGGGTGCGCAGCCAGGGCCAGGCGCCCGTGCCGGGAAGCGAACCGTGGGGGTCGAGGAGCGGTTCAGGTTCGACGAGCCGTAACCGGTGCCGTTCCAGCGCGGCGACGGGAATGCCGAGCACGGCGACTCCCATGAGGACGAGCAACCCGACGCCCACGACGGACAGTCCCACCCCC
Source organism: Streptomyces seoulensis (assembly GCF_004328625.1). Classification (NCBI taxonomy): domain Bacteria; kingdom Bacillati; phylum Actinomycetota; class Actinomycetes; order Kitasatosporales; family Streptomycetaceae; genus Streptomyces; species Streptomyces seoulensis. The sequence goes on along the minus strand of NZ_CP032229.1, from coordinate 4,855,369 downwards.
ACGAAGAGGAGGACCGTCAGAAGGAGCAGGGCGAAGAAGCCCACGACCGTGCCGCTCAGCAGGAACGCCCAGCACCGCAGCGGCCAGGTGGAGAGGGCGAAACGCAGGGGGCGTTCTCGCAGGGCCTCCCAGACGGCGACGGTCATGGTGCGTATCCTCCGGGGCCGTGCGCGGGCGGGTCCGCCGGTCACTCTAATGGGCCGCCGGCCTCGGCGGATGGTAGGGAAAACCCGCCCCCCAGGACTCCTTGCAGCTCCACTGACCCGGGCGGCCCGTGCTGCTGGACTGGAGGCATGTCCCTGCTCACCGACATCCAACTGCCGGCCGTCCAACTGGCCGCCGTCTCCAAGAGCTACCCGGGTGCCGCAGGCAGCGTGCCGGTGCTGCGCGAGGTCAGTCTCGGCTTTTCGCAACGGGCGCTGACCGCTGTGATGGGGCCGTCCGGGTCCGGCAAGACGACGCTGCTGAACTGCGCGGCCGGTCTGGACCGGCCCGACAGCGGCAAGGTCCTCCTCGGAGACACGGACCTCGCCGTCTGCGACGAGCGGGAGCTCACGGCGGTGCGCCGCGGCCGGATCGGCTTCGTCTTCCAGCAATTCAATCTGCTGCCGATGCTGACCGCGTACGAGAACGTGGCCCTGCCGCTGCGACTGCGGCGCCGGTCGGTGAAGCGGGACCGGGTCATGGAGGCGCTGCGCGAGGTGGGTCTGGCGGACAAGGCCGACCGCCGGCCGGCGCAGTTGTCCGGCGGCCAGCAGCAGCGGGTCGCGATCGCGCGGACGCTGGTGGCCGAGCCGGAGATCGTCTTCGCCGACGAGCCGACCGGTTCCCTGGACCGGCACAGCGGCCGGCAGATCATGGATCTGCTGCGCGCCGTGGTCGACCGGGCGGGGCGCACGGTGGTCATGGTGGCCCACGACCCCGCAGTCGCGGCGTGCGCGGACCGGGTGGTGTTCCTCTCCGACGGCAAGGTCGTGGGGCGGCTCGATCACCCCACGGCGGACGCGGTCGCCGCCCGGCTGAGCATGTGGGAGCGGTGATGTGGCGGATCTCCCTGTACTCGGTGCGGCATTACTGGGCCCTGTTCGCCGGGACGTTCGTCGCTCTCGCTCTCGGCGTGGCACTGATCGGCACGTCCGCGTCGGCGCTTGCCGCGACCTGGGCGGTGCCGACGTCGCCGCGGGCCGGGAACCCGTCGGTGACGCTCGAGGACGGCACCGGTGCCGCTCACACGCTGTCCAGCGGTGACCTGGATCTCGGTGGGGTGCAGAGCGTGCTGGCGATGGCGGGGGTGGTGTCCGCGTTCGTGACGGTCTTCGTCATCACCGGCACCTGCGCGTTCGGTATCGCCCTGCGCCGCCGGGACATGGGGTTGCTGCGCATGGTGGGCGCGGGCGGGCCGCAGGTGCGCCGGATGGTGCTGGGCGAGTCACTGGCGGTGGCGGTGCCCGCCGCGCTCGCGGGGTGCACGGCCGTCGTCGTGGCCGCGCCGGTCGCCGTGGAGGCGCTCAACGGAACGGGCCTCTCGCCCGTTGATTTGCGGCAGGGACCGTTGCTCTGGCCGCTCGTGTTCGCGGCGGCCGGCGGCCTGTTCATGGCCGTGCTGGGAACGCTGGCCGCCTCGCGGCGGGCCGCCCGGGTCCGCCCGACGGAGGCGCTGCACGAGGCGGACCTGGATGCCCGGACCATGACGGCGGGCCGCGCGGTGACGGGCGTGCTGATGCTGGTGACCGGCGCGGTGATGCTGGCGCTGGCCCCCGGCGCCGGGACGGAGGCGGCGACTCCGCTGGCCTTGTTCGGCACGATGGCGCTGGCGGTCGCCGCCACGTTGCTGGGACCGGTGTATCTGCCGCCGCTGCTGCGGCTGATGGCGCTGCCGCTGCGCTGGGCCGACCCGGTGGCCGGGCGTCTGGCCGCGGAGTCGGTGCGTACGTCGCGGCGGCGTACGGCGTCGCTGGTGGGACCGGTGCTGGCGATCCTCTCGGTGGTCGGCGCCTTCACGACGGTGCTGTCGACCACCGGCGCGGCGACGGAGGCGGACGACCGCGCGCGTACCGTCGCCCAACTCGTCGTGGAGCCCGCCCGGGGCGATTCGCTGAGCGCGGACGACGTGAGGGCGCTTCGTGCCGACCCACGGGTGGCGGCCGTCTCGGCGCCCGCCGCGCTGGAGGTGGCGGTGGCGGGCCCGGACTCGGTGTGGAAGGAGCAGGCGGCGGTCGAGAACCCGGCCGCCCTGGCCCGCACACACCGGATCTCCGTGGTCGACGGAACGCTGCAAGCGCTGCGGCCCGGCACGGTCGCCGTGTCACGGGAGTTCGCCGAGTGGTACGGGCATCGCGCGGGATCGACGGTGACCTACGGGCTGTTCGGCGGCCGGCCGGTCAAGGCCCGCGTGGTGGCGGTGCTGGACGGCGGGTCGGCCGTGCCCCCGCTCCTGCTGCCGGGCGGTGCGCGGGATGCGGCCGCGGACCCGTCGCGTGCCGCCGTGCTGCTCGACGACGAGGCCACGGGCTCGGCGCGGGCGGTGGCCGCCGAACTGACCGCGCGGGTGGGCGCCGAGCGGATCAGGGTGGTGCCGTCGGCCCAGTGGTTCGGCGAGGCCGCGACCGACCAGGACCGGCTCAACCGGCTGGTGCTGGGTGTGCTGACGGTGCCCGCGTCGCTGTACGCGCTGATCGCCGTGGCGGGCACGCTGGTGATGTCGTACAGCCGGCGCGGAGGGGAGATCGCGGGCATGCGGATGCTCGGGGTCAGTGCGGGGCAGGTGCGCCGCATGGCTCTGTGGGAGACGCTGTCGACCTCCGCGCTGGGCGTGCTGACCGCAGCGGGAGTGGTCGCGATGGGGGCACGGGCCTACCGGGGAGCGCTCACGGTGTTCGGCGGCGAGGCGCCGCTGAGCGTCGAGTGGGGGATGCTCTCGGCACTCACGGCGGCGTGCGTGCTCGCGGGCGTGGTGGTGAGTCTGGCCGCGACCGGTCGTTTGCTGCGGCAATCCGGCGTGACGATGGTCGCTTCGCGCCGGTAGACCCGGCCGGCCCGTGGTCGAACCTTGTTCGGCGTAGCGTCACCCACCGTGCCGCCCCTATGCTGATGGCCCCCCACGGCTCCAATTCCCTTTCGCCATCGGGCGGCGTCATGCCCCGGTGGTCGGTCGGCACGATCTAACGAGCAGGAGTCTCCATGCGCGTCGCGATCGCCGAGGATTCCGCGCTCCTGCGAGCCGGGATGGCGAGACTGCTGGCGGACGAAGGAATCGACGTGGTCGCTTCGCTGAGCAACGCCACGGGGGTGCTGGAAGTCGTCCGGACCACCCGGCCGCACGTCGTCATCATGGATGTCCGCATGCCCCCCACATTCACGGACGAGGGCATACGCGCCGCCCTGGAGATACAGAAACTCGGCACGGACACAGCGGTGTTGCTCCTTTCCCAGTACGTGGAGCCCACCTACGCCGAGGAGCTGGTCCGGAACGCGCCGACGGGGACGGGGTACCTGCTGAAGCAGCGCGTCGGGGACTTCGAGGAATTCCTTGCCGCCCTGCACCGGGTGCGGTGCGGGGAAACCGTCCTCGACTCCGACATCTTCAAGCAGTTCGTCGGAAGTCCACGCGAGAAACGCGCCACCGAGTTACTGACGCCGCGCGAACGCCAGGTGCTCGAACTCATGGCGACGGGGCTGACCAACAGCGGAATCGTGAACCGCCTCGGCATATCCGAACGCGCGGTGGAAAAGCATGTCACCTCGATCCTCGGCAAGTTGCGGATTCCCAACTCGGGTGAGAACCATCGCCGGGTGCTGGCCGTACTGGACTATCTGCGGGGCCTGGAAAGGCTGAAGGACTGAGCCGGCTGACGCACCATGGTCCGTAGTCCCATGACATTCCCGACTTCCCACCGTGTGGCCGCCGGCCTGATCTACCTCTCCGTGGGCAGTCTGGTCGGTCTGCTGCTGGCCCCCCTCCTGGCGGCCTCGCTGGCCCTGCGCGCCGTCTCGTGGCTCCTGCTCGTCGGCCTTCCGACGGCGGTCGTCGTCGCCGTGCGCGGCGCGGGGGCGGCGGTCCGGCGGGCCGTGCCGGCGGCACGGCGGCGGACGAGGGGCACCGAACACGCCTTGGGCGAGGTGCTGCGGCAGCTTCCGGTCCGGATGGCGGCCCTGCGCGACGGCATGTCGTTCAGCCTGCCGCTGCTGCGGGCCGTCGCCGACCTGGAGCGTCTGCTCGCCCACTCGGTCGTCGGCGACCCCGGTGATCCGGCGCACCGGTTCACGGAGGCGGACCGGGAGGTGCAGCGCGAGCGCCGGTCCGCCGAGGCGGGCTGGGACGACATCGGCTACCTCGGACTGCTGCTGCTCGGCACGGTCTGGCTGCTGCCGCTGGCGACGCTGGCGTTCCCGGTGATCGCGTTCGTCATCGCCCTGCCCCTCGGGCCGCCCGAGCAGCTCGCGTTCGGGCCCGGCCTGATGCTGCCGGTGTCCGGGGCGGTCACGCGCGTGTCGGTCGCCGTCGCGTCCGTGGCGCTCTTCTCGGTGCTGCTGGGCGTGCTGTTGTGGATGGGCAAGCTGCGGGCCCGGATGGTGCGGCGCGTCCTCAGCCGTATCGACGCGGCCGAGGCGCGGCTCCGGGAACAAGCGGCCGAGCGCCAGCGCATCGCGGCCCTCCGGGTCAACGACGCCGATTACCGTCGCCTGGAAAGGGATTTGCACGACGGTGCACAGGCGCGGCTGGCGGTTCTGCTCATGCGCCTTTCGCAGGCGAAACGCCGGCGGCGCAACAACGTGGAGTACCTGACTGCGCTCATCGACGAAACACACCAGGAAATCGGCAGGGCACTCGATGAGATCCGGGACCTGGTCCACGGAATTCAGCCGCCCATTCTGAGCGATCGCGGTCTCGACGCGGCCGTCACCGCGCTGACCGAGCGTTTTCACGTGCCCGTCGCGGTATCCAGCACTCTCGATCGGCGTCCCGATGTGAGCGTGGAGTCCACCGCGTACTACATCGTCGCGGAATGCCTGGCGAACACGGTCAAGCACGCGTCCGCCACCCGTATTCACGTCGAACTGGAGGAGCGCGACAACCAGCTGATCGTCTCGGTGACGGACGACGGCACGGGCGGCGCCTCGACGACCGACGGGACGGGTCTTCGCGGCCTGGAGGACCGGGCCGCCGCCCTCAACGGGCAGTTGGACGTCACGAGTCCCCCTGGTGGGCCGACAACGGTGACCGCCACTCTCCCCTGGTCAACTCACTCCCTCTGACCTGCACTTTTTCCTTAAATCGAAACTCCTTGCCTTTCTTTGAACAGGTCATCGAGGATGAGGGGGTACGGCTACCCGCACCCCCCACGGTGCGGGTAGCCGTACCCATGACGTTCATCAAGGGGGAGATGTGGAAGCGCCTCTTGCGGCAGACCGACTGCGCAGGCTCACGCACGACCACTCGGTTCCCGGCGCGCAGCTGACCATCCACCGGGCCGGGGAATCCATGTCCGTGACCACGGGTGTGACGCGCGTCGGAACAACCCGGCAGGTGACGGCGGACACCGCTTTCGCCCTGGGTTCGGTGACCAAGGCATTCACGGCGACCGTCACCGCCCAGCTCGTCGCCCAGGGAGATCTCGAATGGGACGACCCGGTCGCCGAATATCTGGCGGAGTTCGACGGGGCGGAGGACGACAGGTTTTCCGCCGTCACCCTGAGACACCTCCTCAGTCACACCGCCGGACTGGTCGCCGACCATGAACTCGACGACGCACGGGAATCCTCCCTGGCGCGCTACACGGCAAGCGTCGCGGCCACGTCGCCCCTGCACGAACCCGGTCACTTTTTCTCGTATTCGAACACCGGATACAACGTCGTCGGACGTGTCATCGAGACCGCCGGTGACATGAAATGGCAGGCGGTCGTGGAGAATTTACTCTTACGACCGCTCGGCATCGACCCGGTGTTCCTGAGCGGCGGCTTCGCGGGGGGTCTGCGCACCCTCGCCGACGGCCACGCCGTACGGCCCGGCCGTGAGCGCGCCGCGCACCCCGTCGACCCGTACGTACCGGCCGGCTGGGCACCAGCGAGCGGCCTCGCCGGGAGCGCCGACGACCTGGTCGCACTCGCCGCCCTGCACCTGGGCACCCACCCCGGCGCCGACACCCTGCTCCCGGCCACGGACCGTGCCGAGATGGCGGCCCGGGACCCCCTCGCCGACGCCTTCGGGATGGCCGACGGCTGGGGCCTCGGCCTCGCCCACTACGCCTCCCCCGACGGCACGTGGCTCGGCCACGACGGCACCGCCGACGGCGGCACCGCCCATCTGCGCTTCCACCCGGCCACCGGCACCGCCGTCGCGTTGACCACCAACGCGACCACCGGCACCCTGCTGTGGGCCGACCTCGTCGACACGCTGAGGGAACACGGCATACCCGTGGGCGACCATCGCCCCGCGGCCTCCACCGCGCCCGCCGTGACGACGGGACCCGACCGCTTCACCGGTGACTATCGCAACGGCGACACACGCTTCGCCGTCCGCACCCGCGGCGACGGCTCCGCCCTGCGCCTGACCGACGCCACCGGACTCACCGCCGACCTCGCGCTGCACGGCGACCTGACCTTCACCGCCCGGCGCACGGACACCGACACCGCCCCCTACACGGGCCGGTTCGTCACCGCGCCCGCCACCGGCGACGTGGTTCTCATGCAACTCGGCGGACGCTCCGCCCGGCGGACGCCGGCCGCGTAACCCCGCCTCGCCCGCAGCGGACCCGCCCCGGCCGCCCCTCACCACGCTCCGGTCGGCGCCGCGACGGCCTCTCTCCACTCCGTCTTTTTCGATTTTCCGGCTTCCTCGCCCCCAGTCCTGGCCCACCCATGCCCGGAAGCCGCCCTTTTCTGGAGGTACACACGTGGCTCGCGCCGACGTGCCGGTGAACCCGGCAGTCCCCGACCGGATCGAGTTCTGGCGGGCCCGTCTGGACGGCGTCCCGCCCCTGGAGCTCCCGGCCGACCGGCCCCGAGCGGTCGTCCGCGCGACCACCACCGCCTCGCACACCAGCGAACTGCCCGGCTCCGCCGCCCGGGCCGTGACGGAACTGGCCGAGCGCCACGCCACCAGCGGCACGGCCGTCCTCGCGGCCGCCGTCACCGCTCTGCTCTCCCGCTACTCCGGGCAGGAGGACATCGCCCTCGGCTCGGTCTCCCCGCGCACCGGTCACACCGTCGTCGTGCGCACCGACGTCGACGCCTCCGCTCCCTTCACCGTCCTGCTGCGCGACACCCGTCGCGCGCTGGACGAGGCCCTCGCCCACGACGTCCCCTTCTCCGACCTCGTCGACGCGCTGTCCCCCGCGCGCGACACCAGCATCACCCCGTACGTCCAGGCCATGGTCGCCGACCTCAACGAACTCGCCCCGGACCGGCACGACTTCGACCCGCTGGACCTGTCCTTCGAGATCTCCGCAGCCGAGCGGCTCCTGCGGGTCCGGTACAGCACCGCCCTGTTCGACGCGGCCACGGCGGCTCGCCTCGCGGGCCATCTGGCAGTCCTGCTGACCGGCGCCGCCGAACGCCCCGACCTGCCCCTCACCACGTTGCCCCTGCTCACCGACGGGGAGTTCGAGCAGGTCGTCCACGTCTGGAACGACACCGCCCGCGAGGTGCCGGCCGGCACCTTCCCCGAGTTGTACGCCGCCCAGGTCGCCGCCCGCCCGGACGCCGTCGCCGTCATCGACGAACACGGCTCCGTCACCTACCGCGAACTGGACGAGCGGGCCAACCGCATCGCCCACCACCTGACAGCACTCGGCGCCGGGCGCGACCAACTGGTCGGCCTGTGCGTCGAGCGGACCGCCGCCATGGCCGCCGGTCTGCTCGGCATCATGAAGGCCGGCGCCGCCTACCTGCCGCTCGACCCGTCGTATCCGGCCGACCGGCTCGCCTACATGCTCCGGGATTCCGGTGCCCGTCTCGTGGTGACCCAGCGCGAGCTGCGCGACCGGCTGCCCGACACGGGCGCCACCCTCGTCGACCTCACCGACGACCGGGCCGCCCTCGACGCCCACCCGGCCACCGCCCCCGAGACGGTGGTCGCCCCCGAGGACCTCGCGTACGCCATCTACACCTCCGGCTCCACCGGCCGACCCAAGGGCGTCCTCGTCTCGCACCGCGGCATCGGCAACCTGGCGGCCGTGCAGGCCCACGCCTTCGACGTGGTCCCCGGCAGCCGGGTCCTGCAGTTCGCCTCCGCCAGCTTCGACGCGGCGTTCTGGGAGGTCTGCATGGGCCTGCTGACCGGCGCCGCGCTGGTCATGGGCTCCAAGGAGACCCTCGCCCCCGGCGAGCCGCTCGCGTCCTACGCCGCCGAGCACGGCGTCACCCATGCCACCCTGACCCCGGCCACCGTCGCCGTGCTCCCCGAGGGCCGCGGGCTGCCCGCCGACGCCACCCTCGTCGTCGCCGGCGAGGCGAGCACCGCCGACCTGGTCGGCCGCTGGTCCCGCGGCCGGCGCATGGTCAACGCCTACGGCCCGACCGAGACGACCGTCTGCGCCACCATGAGCGCCCCGCTCGGCGGCGCGACCGTCCCGCCCATCGGCACGCCCATCGCCAACTTCCGTGTGTACGTCCTCGACGACGCCCTGCGCCCGGTCCCCGCCGGTGTGCGCGGCGAGCTGTACATCGCGGGCGTCGGACTGGCCCGCGGCTACCACGGGCGGCCCGGCCTCACCGCGGAGCGCTTCGTCGCCAACCCCTACGGCGAGCCCGGAGAGCGCATGTACCGCTCCGGTGACGTGGCGCGCTGGAACACCGACGGCACCCTGGAGTACCTGGGCCGAGCCGACGACCAGGTCAAGGTGCGCGGCTTCCGCATCGAGCTGGGCGAGATCGAGAGCACCCTCGCGCTCCACCCCGACGTCGCCCAGGCCGTGGTCGTCACCCACAACACCAACCTGCTGGCCTACGTGTCACCCTCCGGAACACGCCGCCCGTCCGCCGGGGAGCTGCGCGCCCACCTCGCCGAAGGCCTGCCCGAGCACATGGTGCCGTCGGCCGTCGTGGTGCTCGACACCCTCCCGCTGACGCCGAACGGCAAGGTCGACCGCAAGGCCCTGCCCGCGCCGGGTTCCGTCCAGGAGAGCGCCGGCGCGGACCGGACCGCTCCGCGCGACGCCGTCGAGGAGACACTCGCCGGAGTCTGGCGCGAGGTGCTCGGCGTCGAGGACATCGGCGTCCACGACGACTTCTTCGCCCTGGGCGGCAACTCCATCCTCGCCGTCCGGGCCGTCTCCCGGATGCGCGCCGCGCTCGGCACCACCCTGCCGCCGCGCATCCTCTTCGACACTCCGACGATCGCCGGTCTCGTCGCGTCCCTCACCCCCGACGAGACCGCCGAGGACCCGGCCATCCCCGTCGCCCCGCGCGAGGGCGCCCTGCCCATGTCGTACGGGCAGCAACGCCTCTGGTTCCTGGCGGACTTCGACCCCGACAGCGCCGAGTACCACACGGCGACGGGGCTGCGCCTCACCGGCACCCCCGACACCGCCGCGCTGCGGGCGGCCGTACAGGACCTGACGGACCGGCACGAGTCGCTGCGCACCACGTTCGGTGTCGTCGGCGGACGCGGCGTCCAGGTGGTCCACCCGCGGTCGGCGCCCGAGTGGCGCACCGAGGACCTGACCGGCCTCGCGGAGCGGCCGCGCGAGGAGCGGCTGCGGGACCTCGTCCGCGCGGAGACGAACCGCCCGTACGACCTGACGGCCGGGCCCCTGGTCCGCGTGCTGCTCGCGCGTCTCGCCGAGGACGAGCACGTGTGTGTCCTGGGGATGCACCACATCGTCACGGACGGCTGGTCCATGGGCGTCGTCACCCGCGAACTGGGCGAGCTGTACACCGCCCGTGTCGAGGGCCGCGCACCCCGCCTGCCCGAAGTCACCGTCCAGTACCCGGACTTCGCCGCGTGGCAGCGCGGTCGCATCGAGGACGGCGGTCTCCTCGACCGGCAGCTCGAGTGGTGGCGTGGCCGTCTCGACGGCATCACCCCGCTCGAACTGCCCACCGACCGGCCGCGGCCGCCCGTGCGCTCCTCGGCGGGCGCCGAGTACACCTTCCGCGTTCCCGACGGCACCACCACCGCCCTCCGGGAGCTCGCCCAACGGCACGGCGCGACCCTCTTCATGGCCCTGACCGCCGCGGTGAAGACCGTCTTCGCCCGCTGGTCGGGCCAGGAGGACATCGCCGTCGGCACCGCCTCCGCCGGCCGCGACCACCGCGGCACGGAGCACCTCGTCGGCTTCCTGGTCAACACGGTGGTCCTGCGCTCCCGCGTCGACCCCGAGATGTCGTACGCGCGGCTCCTGACGGGCCTCAAGGAGACCGTCCTGGAGGCGTTCGCCCATCAGGACGTGCCCTTCGAGCGCCTGGTGGACGTCTCCGGTGCCACCCGTGACACCAGCCGCACCCCGCTCGTCCAGGCCATGGTGGTCCTGCAGAACGCGCCGGCCGAGCCCGTGCGCATGCCCGGTCTGCGCACCGCCGGCCACCCGGTGCCCCGGGAGGCCGCGGCGTTCGACCTGACCGTCGAGTTCTTCGAGACCGACGACGGCCTGACCACCCGGGTGGGTTACGGCACGGCCCTGTTCGACGAGGCGACCATCGCCCGTTTCGCCGGGCACCTGACGACGCTGCTGCGCGCCGCCACGGCCGAGCCCGACCGGCCCCTCGCCACCCTGCCGATGCTGACGGAGGCCGAGTACGAGCAGGTCGTCACCGGCTGGAACGGCCCGGTGCGCCCCACGCCGACCGGCTCGTTCCCCGAACTGGTCACCGCATCCGCACGGCGCCGCCCCGACGCGCCCGCCGTGGAGGACACCCACACCGTCCTCACGTACCGGGAGCTGGACGAGCGGGCCAACCGGCTCGCCCACCACCTTGTGTCCCTCGGCGCCGGTCCCGGCACGTTCGTCGGGCTGTGCCTCGAGCGGGGCGTGGAAACGGTCGTCGGCCTCCTCGGCATCATGAAGGCCGGCGCCGCCTACCTGCCGCTCGACCCCGGCTACCCGGCCGACCGGCTCGCGTTCATGCTCCAGGACTCCGGTGCCGGCCTCGTCGTCACCCGCACCGAGCTGGTGCGGCGCCTGCCGGACACCGGCGCGCGGATCGTGGACCTCACCCGGGAGGACGACGTACTCGCCGCACTGCCCGCCACGGCGCCCGAGCCCGGCCTGGGCCCCGACGACCTCGCCTACGTCATCTACACGTCGGGCTCCACCGGCACCCCCAAGGGCGTCCTCGTCCCGCACCGCGGCATCGGCAATCTGGCCTCGGCCGAGATCGAGCGGCTGGGAGTCGACGAGGACAGCAGGGTCCTGCAGTTCGCCTCGTCGTCCTTCGACGGCGCCGTCATGGAGGTCCTCATGGCCCTCCCCGCGGGCGCCACGCTCGTCCTACCGCCGCACGGTCCGCTCGTCGGCGAGGCGCTGCAGACCTTCCTGCGGGAGCGCCGCATCACCCACACGCTGCTGGCGCCCTCCGCCGTGGCCACCCTGACGCCCGAAGGGCTCGACGGGCTGCGCACCCTCGTCGTCGGCGGCGAGGCCAGCACCGGCGACCTGGTGTCCCGCTGGGCACCCGGCCGACGGATGGTCAACGCGTACGGTCCGACCGAGTCGACCGTCGTCGCGACCATGAGCGCACCGCTCACCGGCGGGGCCGTTCCCCCGATCGGGACGCCGCTGCCCAACACCCGGGTACGGCTGCTCGACGCGGCGCTCCAGCCGGTGCCCGTCGGCGTGCCGGGCGAGCTGTACATCGCCGGCCCTCATCTGGCGCGCGGTTACCACGGGCGGCCGGGCCTGACCGCGGAGCGGTTCACGGCCGACCCCCACGGTGAGCCGGGCGACCGGATGTACCGCTCGGGCGACGTGGCCCAGTGGCGGGCGGACGGCAGCCTGGAGTACCTGGGCCGCGCCGACGACCAGGTGAAGCTGCGTGGCTTCCGTATCGAACTGGGCGAGATCGAGACGGCCCTGGGCCGCCACCCGGAGGTGCGCGACGCGGTGGTCGTCGTCCATCGCGACGAGGCCGGCCGCGGGCGCCTGGTCGCCTACCTGGTGGCCGACCGCACCCTGTCCCCCGGCGAGCTGCGCTCCCATCTGTCGGGTTCCCTGCCCGACTACATGGTGCCCGCCCTCTACGTACCCCTGCCCCGACTCCCCCTGACCCCCAGCGGCAAGGTCGACCGCCGCGCCCTGCCCACACCCGACCCCTCCACCACACACACCGACACCGACCACACCCCACCCCGCAACCCCACCGAGGAAACCCTCACCACCATCTGGACCGACATCCTCGGCATCGAACACATCGGCATCCACGACAACTTCTTCGACCTCGGCGGCGACTCCATCCTCGCCATCCAAGCCGTCTCCCGCGCCCGCCAGCACGGACTCCACCTCACCTCCCGCCTCCTCTTCCTCCACCAGACCATCGCCTCCCTCGCCACCACCATCACCACCAGCGGGGAGGCGTCCGCGGACGCACCCGCCGAGGTGTCGGGGCGGGTCGCGCTGACGCCCATCCAGGACTGGTTCTTCACCGAACACACCGTCAACCCCGGCCACTACGGCATGTCCCTTCAGGTGGAGCTGGCCCCGGACACCGACACGGCGCTGCTGGAGCGGGCGCTCGGCGCGGTCGTCGCCCACCACGACGCGCTGCGCATGCGCTTCACCCGGGACGGCTGCACCTGGATCCAGGAGTACGGCGCCACCGACGCCACGGCGCTGCGGCTGACCGTACGGGACCTGTCCGCGGTGGCCGCCGAGGAGCGGGACGCAGAACTGCACGAGGCGGCCCTCACCGCGCAGCGCTCCCTGAATCCGGAGAGCGGCACCTTGGTCAAGGGTGTGTTCTTCCGCCTGGGCCCGTCGCGGCTGCCGCGTCTGTTCCTGGCGGTGCACCACCTGGTGATGGACGGGGTGTCGTGGCGGATCGTCCTGGAGGACCTGTCCACCGCGTACACGCAGCTCGCCGGCGAACGCCCGGCCGACCTGGGCCACCGGACCAGCAGCTACCAGCAGTGGGCGGACCGCCTGACCGCGCACGTCCGCTCCGGCGCCCTCGACCACGAGCTCGACCACTGGAGGGAGACGGCCGCCGCGGTGCGCCCGCTGCCGCGCGACGGGCAGGGGGACGACGGGGCCGACACCTTCGGCCGGGCCGCGGTGACGTCCGTCCGGCTCGACCGCGCCGAGACGCAGGCGCTGCTGCACCGGGTCCCCGCCGCGTACCGCACGCAGATCAACGACGTGCTGCTCACCGCGCTCGGCCGGGTCCTGCGCGACTGGGCGGGCGAGCCGGTGACCGTCGCCCTCGAAGGGCACGGCCGCGAGGAGCTCTTCGACGACGTCGACCTGTCCCGGACCGTCGGCTGGTTCACCACCATCCACCCGGTCACGCTGGACGTCCCGGACGGCGACTGGGGGCAGGCCCTGAAGTCGACGAAGGAACGGCTGCGGGCCGTCCCGGGTCGCGGCATCGGGTACGGGGCGCTGCGCCACCTCTCCGAGCCGGGCAGCCCCGCGCAGGCCGCCCTCGCGACCGCCCCGCAGCCCGAGATCAGCTTCAACTACCTCGGCCAATGGGACGGCTCCACCAGCGACACCGGCCTGGTGCGGGCTCGCCTGGCCGCGCTCGGCGCCGACCAGGCCCCCGAGCAGCCCCGGCCGCACGTCATCGACGTCGTGGCCGCCACCGGGGACGGCGAACTGCGCGTCGACTGGATCCACGCGCCCTCCGTGCACCACACCAGCACCGTGCGGCGGCTCGCGGACGCGTTCCTCGCCGCGCTGCGCGAGGTGGTGGCGCACTGCCTGCGACCGGGCACCGGCGGGGCGACCCCGTCGGACTTCCCGCTCGCCGGTCTCGACCAGGCGGCTGTGGACCGGATCGCCGGCGACGGCCGGGATGTCGAGGACGTCTTCCCGCTCACCCCCATGCAGAGCGGCATGCTCTTCCACACCCTCGCCGACCCCGGCGCCTACGCCGAGCAGATGTCCTTCGAGCTCGACGGCGTCACCGACCCCGCACTGCTCGCCCGCGCCTGGCAGACCGTCGCCGACCACACCGGCATGCTGCGCACCGCGCTGGAATGGCGGAACGTGCAGCGACCGTTGATGGTGGTCCGCCGCAGGGCCGAGCTGCCCGTCACCCACCTCGACTGGCGTGCCCTGCCCGCCGACGGGCGGGACGAGGCCGTGCGCCGTCTCCTCGCCGAGGATCGCGCCCGGCCGGTCGACCTGACCATTGCTCCGCTGATGCGGCTCACCCTGGTGCGGATGACGGACACGTCGGTGCGGCTGGTGTGCGCCTTCCACCACGTCCTGCTCGACGGCTGGTCCACGTACGACCTGCTCACGCAGACCTACCGGGCGTACGCGGACCTGGCTGCCGGCCGGGAGCCCGCACTGCCCGCCCGCCGGCCGTTCGGCGCGTACGTGGAGTGGCTGGAGCGGCAGGACCTGGCGCAGGCCGAGGCGTACTGGCGGGACACCCTCGCCGGTTTCGGGGCGCCGACCCCGCTTCCCGCCGTCCGGCACTCCGCGCCCGGCCACCGCACGAGGTCCACCGCCCGGATCGCGCGCCGTCTGTCGCCGGAGGCCTCCCGCGAGCTGTTCGCCTTCGCCCGGCGGCACCGGCTCACCGTGAACACCGTGCTCCAGGGCGCCTGGACGCTGTTGCTCGCCCGGCACGCCGGGGTGGACGACGTCGTGTTCGGCGCCACCGTCTCGGGCCGCCCGGCCGACCTGCCCGGCGCGGAGTCGATGATCGGCATGCTGATCAACACCCTGCCGGTGCGGGTCCGCGTCGACGAAGCCGCGCCGGTGACCGACTGGCTGGCCGAGGTGCAGCGGGCCCAAGTGGAGGCACGCCAGTACGAGTACGTGCCGCTGCCTCGCGTCCAGGCGTGCAGCGAAGTGGAGCGCGGCGCGGATCTGTTCCGCACCCTGGTCGTCTTCGAGAACTACCCGATGGACGACGAGGCCGCCGCCGCGCACGGGCTGCGTGTCCGCGGTCTGACCGGCACCGAGGCGACCAACTACCCGCTGAACCTCATCGCCTACGGCGGTGACGAGCTGGCCTACACCCTGGCGTACGACGCGGAGTTGTACGACGCGGACACGGCGGCCCGGCTCTGCGGCCACCTGGAGACCGTGCTGACCGCGCTCCCCGTCACCGACACGGCCACGCCGGTGGCTGCGCTGCCGATGCTCGGGGCGGCCGAGGCCGAACTGACCGTACACACCTGGAACGACACCTCCCACGCCCAGCCCGAGACGTCGCTTCCCGAGTTGTTCGCCGCCCGGGCCGCGACGCACCCCGACGCCGTCGCCCTGACGTACGGGGACGAGGAGGTGACCTACCGGGAGCTGGACGAGCGGGCCAACCGGCTCGCCCACCACCTCGTGTCCCTGGGCGCGGGCCCGGGCACGTTCGTCGGCCTGCTTCTGGAGCGCGGCGCGAACGCGGTCACCGCGCTGCTCGCCGTCCTGAAGGCGGGTGCCGCGTACCTGCCGCTGGATCCCGGATACCCGGCCGGCCGGCTCGCCCACATGATCGGCGACGCCGGGGCGGAGCTCCTGGTCACCGAGGCGGGGACGCGCGACCGGCTGCCGTCCGGTGCGGCCAGGGCCGTCGACCTGGACCGGGACGCCTCGGCGGTGGCCGCGTGGCCGGCGACGGCGCCGTCCGCCTCCCCGGCCTCCGACGACGTCGCGTACGTGATGTACACCTCCGGCTCGACCGGCACCCCGAAGGGCGTGCTCACCCCGCACCGGGCCGTGGTCCGGCTGGTGCACGAGGCTCCGTACACGGACGTCGGGCGGGGTGACACGGTCGCCCAGTTCGCCTCCCTGTCCTTCGACGCGTCGACGTTCGAGGTCTGGGCGGCCCTGCTGCGCGGGGCGCGACTGGCCGTGCATCCGCAGGGGCTTCCGGCGACGGCGGAGCTGGGCCGGTTCCTCAAGGAGCACGCTGTCACGCATCTGTGGCTCACCGCGGGCCTGTTCCACCAGGTCACCGACGACGACATCGGCGTGTTCTCGGGGCTGCGGCAGCTCGTCGCGGGTGGTGACCGGCTCTCGCCGGAGCACTGCGTGCGCGTCCTGAACGCCCACCCCGCGCTGCGGCTCACCAACGGCTACGGCCCCACCGAGGCCACCACGTTCACCACCACCCACGACGTGCACCGCTCCCCGGGCGGCGGCTCCGTGCCCCTCGGCCGTCCCCTGCCCAACACCCGTGTGTACGTGCTGTCCGAGGGGCTCACCCCCGTGCCGGTCGGCGTGCCGGGCGAGCTGTACATCGTCGGCGACGGTCTGGCCCAGGGCTACCTCGGGCGGCCGGGGCCGACGGCGGAACGGTTCGTCGCCGCCCCCTTCGGCGCCCCCGGTACCCGGATGTACCGGTCCGGGGACCTGGTGGCGTGGCGGACCGACGGCACCCTGGAGTTCCTCGGCCGTACCGACGGCCAGGTCAAGATCCGCGGATTCCGGGTCGAGACCGGCGAGGTCGAGGCCACGCTCGTGACGCATCCGGCGGTCGGGGACGCGGCCGTCGTCCCGCACACGGACCCGGGGACGGGCCGTACCGTCCTCGTGGGTCACGTGGTCCCCGTAGCGGGAGCACCGGCGCCCACGGCCGCCGAGCTGCGCGCCCACCTGGCGTCGTCGCTGCCCGAGCACATGATCCCGGCCCTGTTCACCACGCTGGACGCGCTGCCGCTGACCGCCAACGGCAAGGTCGACCGCAGGGCACTCCCGGCCCCGGACCACGGCCTCGCCACCGGCACGGAGTACCAGGCACCGGCCACTCCCACCGAGGAGCTCATCGCCGAGGTGTGGCAGGAGCTGCTGGGGGCCGAACGGGTCGGGACCCGGGACGACTTCTTCGAGCTCGGCGGCGATTCCCTGCTCGCCCTGCGCACGGTGTCGCGGATCAACGCCCTGTTCGGCACCGCGATGTCACCCCGGGCGCTCTTCGAGGGGCCGACGGTCGCCGAGACCGCGGCCGGCGTCGAGGAGCTGATCCTGGCCGAGCTGGAAGCGGCCGCCGGGACTTCCTGACCACCCCGCTCCCCGGGGTTTCCCCACCTCCACCTTCCACCCTCCACCCTCCACCCTCCACCCGAGAGGTTCCCTCGTGTCCAACCCCTTCGAGAAGTCCGACCGTTCGTACGACGTCCTCGTCAACGAGGAGGGCCAGTACTCGCTGTGGCCCACCGGCACGGCCGTCCCGGCCGGCTGGGAGACGGTCCTCGCCGACCGGCCCCGCGAGGAGTGCCTCGCCTACGTCGAGGCGAACTGGACCGACATGCGGCCGCGCCGCCTGCGTTCCGCCACCGCCTGAGCCCCGGCCTCCCCGGCCCCGCCCACCGCAGCCACCTGACGGCGCGGGGCGGGACGGGCCTGCCTCCTTCTCGACCCGCCGACCAGCAACTCCCTGGGGGATTCCGCCACATGAACACGCCGTCCTCTCGCGCTGACCGGACAGCCGCTCTTCCCGAACGACTGCGCGAGGCGCTCGCCCGGCGGCTGGCCGGCCAGGGCGGGACCGCCACGGGCACCGCCGCGCCACTGGTCCCGGCGGTGTCCCGAGACGGCGATCTGCGGCTCTCCTTCGGCCAGCAACGTCTGTGGTTCCTGGAGGACTTCGCGCCCGGCGGCGCCGACTACCACTCGGCACTGCCCGTGCGGATCAGCGGCCCCCTCGACGCGGAGGCGCTGCGCGGCGCCGTCCGGGACCTGGTCGCCCGTCACGAAGCGCTGCGGACGACGTTCGACGCCCGGGAACGTCGAGGACACGGAAGAGGTGCTGAACAGCGCGGCCCTGCAAGCGCAGCACGCCCTCGACCTGCCCGGCGGCACCCTGGTGAAGGGTGTCCTGTTCCGCTTCGGTGACGGCACCGCGCCCCGGCTGTTCCTCGCCGTCCACCACATCGTCATGGACGGGGTGTCGTGGCGGATCGTCCTGGAGGACCTGTCCACCGCGTACACGCAGCTCGCCGACGGACGCCCGGCCGACCTGGGCCACCGGACCAGCAGCTACCAGCAGTGGGCGGACCGCCTGACCGCGCACGTCCGCTCCGGCGCCCTCGACCACGAGCTCGACCACTGGCGCTCGGTCGACCCCGGCGGGGCACCCGCGCTGCCCGTGGACCACCCCGGCGGCCGCAATGTGACCGCCGCCGAGCAGAGCGTCGAGGTGCGCCTCGGCCGCGAGGAGACCGGGGCGTTGCTGCACCGCCTCCCGTCGGTGTACCGCACGCAGATCAACGACGTGCTCGTCACGGCGCTCGGTCGCGTCCTGGCCGACTGGACGGGTGCCAGCCGACTGGTCCTGGGACTGGAGGGGCACGGCCGCGAGGAACTGTTCGACGACCTGGACCTGTCGCGTACGGTCGGCTGGTTCACCACCCACTTCCCCGTCGCCCTGACGCTTCCCTCCGGGCGCGACTGGGGCGAGACGCTCAAGTCCGTCAAGGAGCAGCTGCGGGCGGTGCCGGGCCGCGGCCTCGGCTACGACGCGCTCCGCTTCCTGTCCCTGCCGGGCACGCCGGGCCACGAACTGCGCGCGGACCGGCTCCCGCCCATCAGTTTCAACTACCTCGGTCAGTGGGACGGCACGACCGCGCGCGACGGGCTGGTCCGCGACCGGCTGCCCGCCCTCGGCCACGACCACGCGGCGGACGAGCCCCGCCCGTACCTCCTCGATGTCGTCGGCATGGTCGAGGACGGCAGCCTCGGCTTCACCTGGATCTTCTCCGGTGAGGTCTTCGACCGGTCGACGGTGGAGCGTGTGGCCGGTGAGCACATGGCCGCGCTGCGTGCCCTGGTGGAGCACTGCCAGGACCCGGCGAGTGGCGGCGCGACCCCGTCGGACTTCCCGCTCGCCGGTCTCGACCAGGCGGCCGTGGACCGGATCGCCGGCGACGGCCGGGACGTCGAGGACGTCTTCCCGCTCACCCCCATGCAGAGCGGCATGCTCTTCCACACGCTCGCCGAGCCCGGGTCCGGCGCCTACTTCGAGCAGATGAGCTTCGCCCTCGACGGTGTCACCGACCCCGTCCTGCTGGAGCGGGCCTGGCGGCACGTCACGGACCACCTGGAGATCCTGCGCGGTGCCGTCGTGTGGGAGGGCGTGGACCGCCCGCTGATGGTGGTGCGCCGGCACGTGGACACACCGATCGTCCATCTCGACTGGCGCGGACTGGGCTCCGCCGAGCAGGACGAGGCGCTGGAGCGGTATCTGGCGGACGACCGGGAACGCGGCATCGACCTGTCGATCGCCCCGCTGGCGCGGATCGCCCTCGCGCGTACCTCGGACACGTCCGTACGGGTGGTGCGCACCTCCCACCACGTGCTGCTGGACGGCTGGAGCACGTTCCAGATGCTCGACGATCTGACCACCGCGTACCGGGCGCTGGCCGCCGGCGAGGAACCGCTGCTGCCCGTGCGGCGCCCGTTCAGCGCATACGTGGAGTGGCTGGAGGGCCAGGACCTGTCCGATGCGGAGGCCTACTGGCGGACGCTGCTGGACGGGTTCACCGAACCCACGGCACTGCCGTACGACCGGCGTCCCGCCGCGAGCCACCGTGCGCAGTCCACGGAGCGGATGGTGACGCGGCTCCCCGCGGACGTCTCGCGACACCTGTACGCGTTCGCCCGGAGTCATCGGCTCACCGTCAACGCGGTGGTGCAGGGCGCCTGGGCGCTGCTGCTGTCCCGGTACGCCGGGGAGCGGGACGTCGTGTTCGGCGCCACCGTGTCGGGTCGCCCGGCCGATCTGCCGGGTGTCGACTCCATGGTGGGCATGCTCATCAACACCCTGCCGGTGCGCGTGTCCGTCGACGGTGACGCGCCGGTCAGCGAGTGGCTGGCCCGCGTCCAGCAGGCCCAGGTCGAGGCGCGCCAGTACGAGTACGTGCCGCTGCCGCGGATCCAGGGATGGAGCCGTGTCGAGCGCGGCACGAACCTCTTCGAGAGCCTGGTGGCGTTCGAGAACTTCCCCGTGGACGGCGACACCGGCCCCTCCGACGGCGTGCGGCTGCACGGCCTGGAGGGTGCCGATGTCACCAACTTCCCGCTGAACCTGATCGCCTACGCGGGAGACGAGCTGGCGTACGCCCTCGCCTATGACCCCGACCTGTTCGACGCCGACACGGTCGAGCGGATGGCCGCGCATCTGGACGCCCTGCTCACCGGCATGGTGGACGACCCCGGTCTGCCGGTCTCCGCGCTGCCGATGCTCGCCCCGGGTGAGCGGGAGCGGCTGGTGCACGACTGGGGGGTGACGCCGGGCGTCGCGCCCTGGGACGGCACGATCCACGACCAGGTCACCGCACGCGCCGCGGCCACACCGGACGCGGTGGCCGTCTCCTGCGCGGGCGAGCACATGACCTACCGCGAACTGGACGAGGCCGCCAACCGCCTCGCCCACCACCTTGTCTCGCTAGGAGCCGGGCCCGGACACCTGGTCGCCCTGTCCGTCGAACGCGGCACCGAGATGGCCGTGGGCCTGCTCGGCATCCTCAAGTCCGGTGCCGCCTACGTCCCCCTGGACCCCGCCTACCCGGCCGACCGACTGGCCTACATGCTCGAAGACTCCCAGGCCACCATCCTGGTCACGCACCGCGGACTGAACAGCGGCCTGCCGGCCGACGGCATCCGCATCGTCGACGTGGACGCGGACCAGGAAGTCATCGCCACCCGGCCTCCCACGGCTCCGGCAACCGGGGTCTCCGCGAGCGACCTGGCGTACGTGATCTACACGTCCGGGTCGACCGGCCGCCCGAAGGGCGTGGCCATCGAGCACCACAACGTCCTGCACCTGATGGCCAACTCCCAAGACCTGTACGGATTCAGGCCGGACGACGTGTGGACGGTGTTCCACTCCTACGCCTTCGACTTCTCCGTCTGGGAACTGTGGGGCGCCCTCATGACCGGCGGCCGAGCCGTGATCGTCCCCCACGACACGGCACGCAACCCCGAGGCGATGTGGAGCCTGCTCCGCGACGAGCGCGTCACCGTCCTCGACCAGACGCCGTCCATGTTCCGCGAACTGGTCGAGCAGGCCGCACAGTCCTCCGCGCCCGCTCTGCCGGATCTCCGCTGGGTGATCTTCGGTGGTGAGGCACTCGAACCCAAGCACGTACGGACCTGGTTCGAGCAGTACGCCATCCCCACAACCCGCCTGGTCAACATGTACGGCATCACCGAGACCACCGTCCATGTCACCTACCAGGACATCACCGCCCACCACCTCACCGCCGCACAGCGTCTCCCCGCAGGCCGCCCCCTGCCCGGATACCGCCTCTACCTCCTCGACGAACACGGCCAACCCGTCCCCACCGGCGTCCCAGGCGAAATCCACGTCGTCGGCGGCGGACTCGCCCGCGGCTACCTCAACCGCCCCACCCTCACCGCCGAACGATTCCCTCTCAACCCCCACGGCCACCCCGGCGAACGCATGTACCGCTCCGGCGACATCGCCCGCTGGCGCACCGACGGCACCCTCGAACACCTCGGCCGCGCCGACGACCAAGTCAAAATCCGCGGCTTCCGCATCGAACTCGGCGAAATCGAAACCGCACTCCTCACCCACCCCCACATCCACGAAACCGTCGTCACCACCCACGAAAACACCGACGGCCACCGCAGACTCACCGCCTACACCGTCACCACCACCCACACCGAACTACCCATCGCCGAACTCCGCACCCACCTCGCCCAGACACTCCCCGACTACATGATCCCGGCCACCTTCATCCCCCTCGACAAACTCCCCCTCACCCCCAGCGGCAAAGTCGACCGCCGCGCACTCCCCGATCCCGGCACGAGGACGGAACAGGTCGCCACCGCCTACGAAGCACCCCACAACGAGACCCAGGAGGCCCTCGCCGCGATCTGGGCCGATGTCCTCGGCGTGGAGAAGGTCGGCATCCACGACAACTTCTTCGAACTCGGCGGCGACTCCATCCTCTCCATTCAGGTCATCTCCCAGGCCCGCCGGGCCGACCTCCACCTGACCTCCAAGCTGATGTTCGTCCACCAGACCATCGCCGAGCTGGCGTCCGCCGTGGAGCGTGCGGGAGCCGATGCCGGGGTCGCCGGGGACGAGGCGCCCGAGGGGTCGGGCCGGGTCGAACTGACGCCCGTGCAGCGTTGGTTCCTGGCCGAGCACCCGTCGGATCCCGACCACTACGCGATGTCGGTCCACCTGTCGTTGGCCCCGGACACGGACCCCGTCGTGCTGGGGCGTGCCCTCGAAGCCGTGGTGGACCACCACGACGCCCTGCGCATGCGGTACGCGGTGGACGACGCGGACGGCTGGGTCCAGGAGTACGGCGAGCGCCTCGAAGGGCTGCTCGGTGTCCGGGACCTGACGGCCGTGAAGGACATCGAGCAGGCACTGGACGACGCCGCGCTGGAGGCGCAGCAGGCGCTGGACCTCCGTTCGGGCACCGTGGTGCGGGGTGTCTTCCTGCGCATGCCGGACGTGGCACCTCCCCGCTTGTTCCTGGCCGTG
This sequence comes from Streptomyces seoulensis, assembly GCF_004328625.1. Classification (NCBI taxonomy): domain Bacteria; kingdom Bacillati; phylum Actinomycetota; class Actinomycetes; order Kitasatosporales; family Streptomycetaceae; genus Streptomyces; species Streptomyces seoulensis. Next base: position 4,832,800 of record NZ_CP032229.1, on the reverse strand, counting down.
CACCACATGGTGATGGACGGGGTGTCGTGGCGGATCGTCCTGGAGGACCTGGCCGCCGCGTACCAGGAGCTCGCCGCGGGTCGCCCGGCCGCGCTGGGCGCCAAGTCGATCAGCTACCGGACGTGGTCGCGACGGCTGGCCGAACTGGTGCGCTCCGGTGGCCTCGACCACGAGACGGCGTACTGGCGCAAGGCTGTGTCCGCCTCCGTGGAGATCCCGTGCGACGGGCCGGCGGCGAGCACGTACGGCGAGGTCGCCGTCGAGTCGTCGACGCTGGACCGGTCCGTGACCGAGGCGCTGCTGCAGCGCGTGCCCGGCGCGTTCCGCACCCGGATCAACGACGTGCTGCTGACCGCGCTGGGCCGTGTCCTGCGGGACTGGGCCGGCGCGCCGGTGACGATCGCCCTCGAAGGTCACGGCCGCGAGGAGCTGTTCGACGATGTGGACCTGTCCCGCACGGTCGGCTGGTTCACCACCATCTATCCCGTCACCCTCGACGTGGCCGACGGCCCGTGGGAGACGGCGCTGAAGGCCATCAAGAAGACCCTGCGCAGGCTGCCCGGGCGTGGGCTCGGTTTCGGAGCCCTGCGCTACCTGTCCGAACCGGGCAGCGCCGCGCACACCGCCCTGGCCGCCGCCCCGCACCCGAAGATCAGCTTCAACTATCTGGGCCAGTGGGACGGCACGGCCGACGGCGACGGGCTGATCCGGGGGCGGCTTGACGCACTCGGCGCCGACCAGGCACCCGGCGGGCGCCGCCCGCACCTGATCGACATCGTCGCCGCCGTCAGCGACGGCGAGTTGCGCGTCGACTGGCTGTACGCGCCGTCCGCGCACTCCCCCGCCACCGTCCGCGCGCTCGCGGACGACTTCGCCACCGCCCTGCGGCAGATCGCCGCCGCGGCCGGTAACTGACTACACATCGAAAGGCTTTGCTGTGGCTCGTTATGTCCTGAGTGATGAGGAGAAGGACCAGGTGGCCGCGGTCGCGGACGAGTTCCTGGCCGCCCGCCCGGTCTGGGCGCCGCTGGAGTACGCGGACCGTGTCCGTACCGAGGCGGAGCGGCTCCCCGTGGGAGTGCGTCGGTTCCTCGTCTCCTCCCGCGCCGCCGAGGACGCCGTGATCGTGCTGGGAAACCTGCCCGTCGACGAGGACCTCGTCCCCACGCCGCCCAGTTGGCAGGTCGCGGAGAAGGAGGAGTCCGCGATCCGCGAGGAGCTGGTGCTGATGCTCGTCGGCTCCGTGCTCGGCGAGCCGTTCGGCTGGGTCAACCAGCAGAACGGACGCCTCGTCCATGACGTCTGCCCGTCCAGGGGGCAGGAGAACTCGCTGACGAGCGCGAGCAGCCGGCAGCAGCTCACCCTGCACACGGAGGACGTCTTCCACTCCTGCCGCGGCGACTACGTGGCTCTGATGTGTCTGCGCAACCCCGATGCGGTGGGCACGACGGTGGCGCTGGTGGAGTCGGTGGACTTCCCCGAGCCGGTGCGGCGGGTGCTGCACCAGGACCGCTTCCGGTTCTTCCCGGACGACTCCCACCACGTGGTGCCGCAGCACACCACGGAGAACCCCTCGGCGCTCGAGGACCGCCCGCACGAGGTGGCGTCGGTGCTCTTCGGCCCCGAGGAGTCGCCGTACCTGCGGATCGACGCGGACTTCACCGAGGCGATGCCCGGCGACACGGAGGCCGAGGCCGCCCTGGAGACGGCCGCCGAACTGCTCGCCGCCGCTGCGGAGCGGGTCGTCCTGAGCCCCGGCGACGCCGTGTTCGTCGACAACCACCGGGCCGTCCACGGCCGCGACACGTTCACCCCTCGCTACGACGGGACCGATCGCTGGCTCAAGCGCACCAGCCTCGTCCGCGATCTGCGGCGCACGTACGTGCGGACGAAGTCGCGTTCGCGTCTCCTCGGCTGATGAGGCCCGAGAAGTCGCGGCGGAGTGGCGGATTCACGCTGCTGTGGGTGAGTTCGGCGCTCGGCGAGTTCGCGTACAGCACGTCGCTGATCGTCCTGCCGCTGATCGTGCTGACGCTGACCGGTTCACCCTCGCAGGCGGGGATCATCGGATTCGTCGACGCGGCGGCGATGCTCCTGGCGGGGCTGCCCGCCGGAGCCGTCGCCGACCGGTACGACCGCCGGACCGTGATGCTGTGGTGCCAGGCAGCACTGGTCACCGTGTTCGGCGCGCTCGCCCTGCTGCTGTGGGCGGACGCCGTGTCGCTGCCGGCGTTGGTGCTCCTCGCCCTGGTCAACGGCGCGGCGACCGCCCTGACGATGGCGGCCGGGGAGGCGATGATCCCGAGCCTGGTGGCGGAGGAACGGCTCTCGGACGCGGTGGCGATGAACGGGGCACGCACCTACGCCGGCCAGCTCGCCGGCACGTCCGCCGGCGGGTTCCTGCTGACGGTGAAGAACGCCCTGCCGTTCGTCGCCGGCTGCCTGGCGCACCTCGTCGGGCTGGTCCTGCTGCTGTTCCTGAAGCGGCGGCCCCCGGCCGCCCGCACCCCGGCCGACCAGCCGGTGATCGGCGGGCGGGGGCTGTGGGAGGGGGTCCGCTGGATCACGTCCCACCCGTTCCTGCGCGTGGGCCTGGTCTGCGCGACGGCGACGAACTTCTTCTTCGGCACCATCTACTTCATCGTCATCGCCTCCGCGCAGACCAGCGGCATGGCCACCGGGCTGATCGGGGTGATGGCCGCGCTGCTCGGCGTCGGCGGCCTGCTGGGCGCCCTCGCCGCCCCCCTGCTTCAGCGCGCCCTGACCGGCGCCCGACCCATCCATGTCGTGCTGTGGGCGTTCGTCGTGCT